>CAOJFV010000033.1 GCA_948434985.1 uncultured Clostridium sp. | reverse complement strand
CTTTATATTATTACTATAGATTTTTATTGGGATTGCATAAAAGAAATAATGTGCAACATAAACTGACTCCAAAAATGAGAGAAGAAGTAAAAAAGATGGATAGGTATTCAGAAAGAATAAGATTCTTGTGTAAATATAAATTAGAAACAATTGATAATGTAGATGAACTGAAAACAAAGAAGTTAAGAGAAAAGCAAGATATACTAAATACTAGAAATAGATTATATTATAAAAGAGGCAAAGTAGATAATGAAACAGAGAAAAATGAGATTACAAAACAAATAATTGCAGTTACAACTGAGCTAAAAAGGGTAAAAAAGGAAATTAGAATGTGTGATGAAGTTACAGATAGTGTTTCTGGTATGAAGGAACAAATAAGAGAAACTGAAGAAAAATCAAGGGAAAAGGAAAAACAAAAGAAGAAAGATAGAAAATATGAAAGATAGTAATTAAATCTATTTCTCGAAATTTATATGTTTTGAGGAATAGATTTTTTTGTCGAAAAAAGTAGAAATAATTATAAGATTAAATTGTCGAATAATGTTGTGAAATTTATGGTTTTATGATATAAAATATACTAGAGAATTTATATTTAAAAGGAGCAGTATTATGATAAATAACAGAGAAAGAGAAGAACTACATAAAGCAATATGGTCAATAGCAGATGATTTAAGAGGTTCAGTAGATGGATGGGATTTTAAACAATATATTTTAGGTATAATGTTTTATAGATATATTTCAGAAAATATAACAAATTATATAAATGAGGGAGAAAGAAAAGCAGGAGATATATCTTTTGATTATGCTAAATTAAAAGATAATGAAGCAGAGACTGAAAGAGATAATCTTGTTAAAGAAAAAGGGTTCTTTATTCTACCATCAGAATTATTTGCAAATGTAGTAAAAAGAGCAAGAGATGATGAAAATTTAAACGAAACATTAGAAAAGATATTTAATAATATAGAAAATTCCGCAAAAGGTGCTGAAAGTGAAGATGACTTTTCAGGTCTATTTGACGATATAGATGTAAATAGTAATAAGTTAGGAGCTACAGTTACAAAAAGAAATGAGAAACTTGTAAAAATACTAGAAGGAATAGCAAGTATCAATTTAGGAAATTATCAAGATAACCAAATCGATGCATTTGGAGATGCTTATGAATTTTTAATGAGTATGTATGCATCGAATGCAGGAAAATCAGGGGGAGAATTTTATACACCACAAGAAGTTAGTGAACTTTTAACTAAACTTGCTATTGTTGGGAAAACATCAGTAAATAAAGTATATGATCCTGCTTGTGGTTCAGGTTCATTACTATTAAAGTCTGCAAAGATATTAGGAAAAGAAAATGTTAGAAATGGTTTTTATGGACAAGAGATAAATTTAACTACATATAATCTTTGCAGAATAAATATGTTCTTACATGATATTGGATATGATAAATTTAATATTGCATGTGAAGATACATTAGTTTCTCCACAACATTGGGACGATGAACCTTTTGAAGTAATAGTTTCAAATCCACCATATTCAATTAAGTGGGCGGGAGATGATAATGCAGTTTTAATAAATGACCCGAGATATTCACCAGCAGGTGTACTAGCTCCAAAATCAAAAGCAGATTTTGCATTCATTATGCATTCTCTTTCATGGTTAGCAACAAATGGTACTGCATCAATAGTATGTTTTCCTGGTATTCTTTATAGAGGCGGATCAGAACAAAAAATAAGAAAATACTTAATTGATAATAACTTTGTTGATTGTATTATTCAATTACCTGATAATTTATTCTTTGGAACAAGTATTGCAACTTGTATAATGGTATTAAAGAAAAGCAAAAAAGATAATAGCACCTTATTTATAGATGCAACAAATGAGTGTGTTAAGGTAACAAATAATAATAAATTAACTGATGATAATATAAATAATATTATAGAGATATTTAAAAATAGAGTAGATAAGGAACATATTGCAAAAATAGTATTGAATGAAGAAATTGCCAAAAATGATTATAATTTATCAGTTGCAACTTATGTAGAAAAAGAAGATACAAGAGAAAAAATCGATATTATTGAATTAAATAAAGAAATAGATGAAATCGTTGAGAGAGAAAATAAACTTCGTATTGAAATAGCTAAAATAATTGCAGATATAGAGGTGTAAAATGGGAAAAATTGATGATTTAATAAAAAATAAATGTCCTAATGGTGTAAAATTTTTAGATTTGGAAAAATGCTGTAACATATTAGATAATAAAAGGAAGCCTGTTACAAAGTCTGCAAGAAAAGCAGGAGAATATCCATATTACGGGGCTAATGGAATTCAAGATTATGTAGCTGACTACATATTTGATGGAAAATATGTATTAGTTGGAGAAGATGGTTCTGTTATAAATGAAAATGGAAATCCGATAGTAACATGGGCTGAAGGAAAAATATGGGTAAATAATCATGCACATATTATTGAAGAAATAGAAGGAGTTTCTTTAAGATATTTATATCATTATATTCAAACAATTAATGTAACAAGTTTAATACATGGAAATATACCAAAATTAAATCAGGGTGATTTTAGAAAGCTTCAAATTGCTGTACCTCCGTTGGAGGTACAAGATGAAATTGTCCATGTTTTGGACGATTTCATGTTGCTTTCAGCAGAGCTTTCAGCAGAGCTTTCAGCAGAGCTGAAAGCTAGACAAAAACAATATGAATATTATAGAGATAAACTATTAAATTTTGAAGACGATGAAACCCTTGGCGCTGTACACACACACACACACACACACACACACACGGATATTACTTAAATGATATATGTTGGGTAAAACTAGGA
>CAOJFV010000032.1 GCA_948434985.1 uncultured Clostridium sp. | reverse complement strand
ATTTGAAGATGAAGTATATGTATTTACTCCAAAGGGAGATATTAAAGTATTACCAGCTGGTTCAACACCAATAGATTTTGCATACAGTATACATGTTCAAGTTGGGCATAAAATGACAGGTTGCAAAATTAATTCTAAAATGATGCCAATTATTACTAAATTAAAAAATGGTGATATAGTAGAAGTTATTACTCAAGATAATGCCAAAGGACCAAGTAGAGACTGGTTAAAATTTATTAAAAGTACTTCAGCAAGAAATAAAATCCAAAGTTGGTTTAAAAAAGAACAAAGAGAAGAAAACATATTAAAGGGAAAAGAATTAATTGAAAAAGAAATAAAAAGAATTGGAATGGCACCATCAGAATTACACAAAATGGAATATGTACAAGCAGCTCTTGATAGATACAAATATAATACAGTAGATGATATGTATGCTTCTGTTGGATTTGGTGCAATAACAGCAGGAAAGATTATTGCAAAAATCTTAGAAGAATATAAAAAAGTTAATGAAGATGACCAAATTGAAAAGAAGATTGAAGAGCTTGCAAAAGAAAAGAAAGTAAGAAATAATGTTTCTAAGAGTGGAATTATTGTAAAGGGAATAGATAATTGTTTAGTGAAATTTTCAAAATGTTGTAACCCTGTTCCTGGAGATAATATTATTGGATATATAACAAAAGGAAGAGGAGTATCTATTCATACTACAGATTGTGTAAATATAAAGGATTTATTACAAGAAGAAGATAGAATTATTGATGTAGAATGGTACAATGAAAAAGCGTCAAGCTACAATGTTGATATAGAAGTATTTTCAAATGACAGAAATGGACTTCTTGCTGATATTATTAAGGCAATTTATGATGTTAAAACAAAATTAGTTGCAATTAATAGTAAAGTTAATAAGGAAAAAATTGTTACAACAGAGATTACAGTAGAAGTAGAAAATTTAGATGACCTAAATAAAACGCTTAAATCTTTAAGAAAAGTAGATAGTGTGTTTGAAGTAAAAAGGAAAAAATAAAGGAAGTAAGTTTATGATACTAAAGAGACTAAAGTTAAATACTCCACTTGGAGAACCTACAAATTGTTATATTATTGTTGATGAAGAAACAAAAGAAACAATGGTAATAGACCCAGCAGGAGAAGAAGAGAAGATAATAGAAATGTTAGATATATTAGAGGCAAAGCTAAAGTATATTTATTTAACACATTGTCATGGAGACCATACAGGAGCAGTAGTTGATTTACAAAATAAATATGGTGCAAAGGTATTAATAGAAAGAAAAGAAAGTGAAAATTTAAGAAATTCAGAAATAACATTGAATTATTATATTGGAATACCAGATATAAGGTTAGAAGAAGACTCTAGAATTGATGATGGAGATTTAATACATTTAGGAGAATTAGAATTTAAAGTTATTCATACACCAGGACATACAAATGGTAGTACATCTTTGTTTTGTGAGAAAGAAAAGATGTTATTTAGCGGAGATACGATATTTCGAGGAACTTGGGGAAGAACTGATTTACCAACAGGAAGTTTAAATGATATAATAAATTCTATAACTGATAAATTACTTATATTACCAAATGACACAATAGTGTATCCAGGGCATGGAAAATCTACTATGATTAGAGAAGAAAAACCAATTTATTTAGAATTAAGAGAACGTGATTTTTAAAAATAGTTTAATTAATGGTGTTTGTTAAAAAATGAAAAAAGCCAGCTAATGAACTCTACCTTTTGAGGTCTAGTTTATTAGCTGTTTTTTTTCATCACTTAACACAAATCAAAATGTAAATGTATCGAGAAGGACAACAGTCATTGACAGTTGTGGTACCAAATTTTTATCATTAGAGTTAATTATAGTATACAATTATCAGCAAAAAGTCAATAGTCAATAAAAGCCCCAATATATGTGATATAGAGTGGAAATTTGAAATAATAGGAATATAAAGGTAGCTACAAGAATAAAATTAATATAGAATTATTTTTAACAAAGGAGAAAGGTATGGTTAATGTTACTGTAATTAATATAAGAAGCATATTCAAATTTTTTTGTATTACTATAATATTAGTATTTATTTTTGTTAGTATTAAGTTTATAGGTGGAAAAATAAATTTTGATGGACAAGGAATTAGAGTGAGTTTCGTAGGATGTATCAATGGTACTTTACCAAAAATAAAAGAAGATGAATCAACTCGGAAAAATTAAAGAGATATCAAGTTCTTCAAGAGGTTCTAAGTTAAGAAGAATGCTAAGTGCAGAATTACCAATGATAGATAACTTAATTATAGATGGAGAAGAAAATGAAGAGATACGTACAGCAACTAGTAATGAGAAAAATATAAGTAATCTTGAAGAGGCAAAGACAGATGTTGCAACAGAAGAAATAAAAGAAAATAATATAACTCCCAAATATAACAGTGTATTCGGAAGTGTTAAAGTTAAAAATGAATCAGACAAAGAAATTACGGAGGAAATATTAACACCTAATATATCATTAGAAAACAATAAAGATATTGTGATTTTTCATACTCATACATGTGAAAGCTATACTCCAAGTGAGCAGTTTAATTATGAAATGACAGGAAGCTATAGAACAACAGATTTGAATTATTCAGTAGCAAGAGTTGGAACTGAACTTGAAAAGTATTTAACAAATTATGGATATAATGTAATACATAATCAAACTTATCATGATTATCCTGCTTATAGTGGATCATATGGAAGGTCTCTTACTACAGTAGAAAATATATTAGCAAATAATTGTAATGCACAAATAATAATTGATTTACATAGAGATGCAGTACGGTAGTAATGCAAATTATGCACCAAGTGTAAAAATTGGAGATGAAATGGCTGCACAAATGATGTTTGTTATAGGAACAGATCGGAGGAGGTTTACAACATCTTAATTGGCAACATAATCTAAAGTTTGCAGTTAAAGTACAAGAAAAAGCAAATGAATTATATCCAGGACTATTTAGACCAATTATAGTACGTAATTCAAGATATAATCAGCACTTAAGTAAAGCAGCTACAATAATAGAGGTAGGAGCTACAGGAAATACAATGGAAGAGTGTTTAGTAAGTATGAAATACTTATCTAAAGTAATAAGTGAAGTTGTAAAATGAAATTTTACTTTGTCTATTTTTTGTTACACAATGAATGGAGGGATAATCAATGATTATCCCTCTTTAGGTGGTTTTCGGATAAAAGAAAAAGTTTAAGTAACTTTTTAAAGCATATTGTCATATTATGTATTATATCTACAAAAAGGAGGAATATAGATGCGTAGAAGATGTAATTGCCATAAATGTTGTTTAAGTAATTATTCAAATTACACAGACGATCTTATGGAAAAGGCTTGTAATAATGTTTCTAATGATATGGAATGTTGTTCAAAAAACAATGATACTTGTGATTGCGAATGTGGTTTTGATGAAGAAGAATCAGTATTTCCATCAAATCCAATGTTTGGGCAAAGTTATGTGCCTTGGCAAACAATGGACAAAACTTTTAAACCTTGTGTTGGATTAAAAATGGGTACTATTTTTCCAGAATTAGTAAGCCCATATGTACCATGTCAATCTATAGAAGAAAATGAATATATTAGACAAACAAATAAAATAGGAGAGGGGTGTAACAAATGTTAGAAGATAATATGGAAAATAGAAACTGCAATTGTAATTCTTGTAGTTGTTCATACGAAGATAATAATGAAATGGATTGCAAATGTAGAAATGAATTAAGAGAAGAAATGATGATGCAACTAAGAAGTTATAAATTTTCTATAATAGAACTTGCTTTATATTTGGACACTCATCCAGATGATGAAAAGGCTTTATGCTTACACAGAGAATATGCAAAGAAAGCAAAAGAATTAGCAGACAAATATCAAAAGATGTTTGGACCATTAACAATTAGTTATCCATGTAAAAAATGGAGATGGCTTGAGGAACCTTGGCCATGGGAAAGGGGGAATTTTTAATGTGGAGTTATACAAAAGCGCTAGAATATCCAGTTAAAATTAAATGTACAAATCCAAGACTTGCAAAATTCATCATTTCACAATATGGTGGTCCAGATGGAGAACTTGCAGCATCACTTAGATATTTATCACAAAGATTTGGAATGCCAGATGAAAAAGCTAAAGCAATATTAAATGATATAGGTACAGAAGAATGAGTTCTTTGATGATGTCAATAGCTAAAGACATTGATTACAAATTAGCTATTGACTGTAAAATATAAAAGGAAAAAGGAAGACGATAATATCCATCTTCCTTTAATCACAAAGTATTTAGCAAATTATTTTGCAATGATGCTTAATGTCTTTGGTCCTGCATTAGGACGAGTTGCCAGTTTTTTAAAAAGATCTTCGTTCTTGGCTTTAAGTGCTTTTTGGGCGATTGTTGCCAAAACTTCATCCTCAGCATTTTTGTTGTCTATTACCATTTCCAATGTTGTCATAAGAGTACCTCCTATATAATGATAAAGATTGGGTAACTACTACATATAATTAATAATATTATAGCATAATTTATAACTAAAATCAAATTTTAGGTATCTTTGGATATATATGTAATTCAAAATTAGTTGGATCAGAATCCTTTTTTATAGCTTTTTCATTTTTTAAATAAGTAACTTTACTAATTATGCTTTTTAATAAGATATTTTTATCTTCAGCAGATTCTAACTTATCATATAAATCAATTACATTTTCTAATTTAGGTATCATAGTTTCTTTTTCATTTTGTATTTCAGTGTTTTTGTTTAAGAATTCATTATATTCTTTTAGCTTGTTTTCTAAACTTTCAATTTTTTCTTTTATAGCTTTTGAACGATTTATAAATTCATCTTTACTATAGATACCATTTTCTAAAAATTCATATATTTTATTAAGTTTAGCAATTTCTTTTTCTAAATCTTTTTTAGTAGAAACAATAGACTTTTCAATTATTTTATTATTTTCAGTATTTGCATTATCTTTAATTTCATAATCTACTTTATAATTTTTAAGCCATATTTTTAATGCATCAATAATTTTGTTTTCTACAATATAAAGCTTAGAACTTATATTATCGCATTTTGAATTAGGACACATAAGTGTTGCAGGTTTATCAGCTTTTGTATAAGGTCTCCTTTGCATGGGTTTGCCACATTTTTCACAAAAGACTAATCCAACTAATGGATTTTGAATAATATTGCTATTCTTTACTTTTGGAATATTTTGTTTTCTTTTTTCTTGAACTAATTCCCAAGTTTTATTATCAATAATAGGCTCATGTAATCCATCATAAATCAAATAATCTTGATTACGAGGTCTACTAATGATGATATATCCATTTTTAGTTTTCTTTTTTTGTTTCCTTCTATTCCAAACAATTTTACCAATGTAGGTAGGATTAGAAAGAATATCTTTAACAGAGGAGATAGTCCATTCATCAGAAACTCTAGGTTTTAAATTCATATCGTTTAACTGTTTTACAACTGAATTTATAGTATTACTTTCAAAAGTATATAATCTAA
>CAOJFV010000031.1 GCA_948434985.1 uncultured Clostridium sp. | reverse complement strand
GAGGCAGAAAACTTTTAAAGTTTTCCACCCCAACTATTGACATTCATCCCTTTTTTGTTACATATTTTCAAAATTATTTCTATTTAAATGATTTTATCATTTTATCTAATTTTGGTTGTAATGCTTCTGCATCTTTTGCTAATGAAACTATTGTTAATGCATATGCCTTTTTATCTTTTACAACTAGAACTTGTGTACATTTCATACTATATCCAGATTGTGTTGCTGTATAATCTAATTTAACAGCTTTTCTACCATTTAGATTTATATATTCTTTATTTATATCTCCTGAAATTGTCATTTGTCCTTTTATTCCTGCTATAGAAGCATCTACGTAATTTTCGAATGAATAAGTACTTGGAAAATCAGCTGATACCATATTTACATTTGCACCTACAATTTCTGGGTCCATATAAGCTGGTTGACCTGCTTTTCCTATTGAAGTATAGTTTGATGGATAATAAAATTCTATTCCTTCTATTTCATCACATTTTGTATATCCTGTTAAGTCTTCATCTACAGTATATACTGCTAATCCTTCTAAATTATCTTTTTCATTTGAATTTCCACATCCTGTTAATGTTACTGCTACTATTACCATTATAGCAATTAGCATAAGCATTTTCATTGTTTTTTTCATTTTTGTTTCCTCCCTTTTATTTTTTAATATTATATATTTTATATAATAGAAAATTTTTTTAATTTCCTATTATGTAAAAAGCTTCATTAAGAATTCTGCTATTATTGTTTTCTTTATGCTTTATTATTTGAACCAAACACATTTCTTATTTTGTGTTGTACAGTATTTTTGACTTCTTCTCTTGCTGGTGTTAGATATTTTCTTGGATCAAATGCTGCTGGTTCCTCTGCAAATACTTTTCTAATTTGTGCAGTAAGTGCAAGTCTTAAATCTGTATCTACATTTATTTTTGATACTCCATTTAAGCTTGCTTCGTGTAACATTTCGTCTGGAACTCCTTTTGCTCCTGGAATATCAGCTCCATATTTATTACACATTTCTACTAATTCGGGTATTACTGTTGATGCTCCGTGTAATACTATTGGAGTATTTGGTATTAGTTCTTTTATTTTAGCTAAAATGTCGAATCTTAGTTTTGCTTCACCTTTAAATTTATATGCTCCATGGCTTGTTCCTATTGCAATTGCTAAAGAATCACATCCTGTTCTTTCTACAAATTCTTTTGCCTCTCCTGGATCTGTATAGATTGCATCATCTGAAGATACATTTACATCATCTTCAATTCCTGCAAGTTTTCCAAGTTCAGCTTCTACAACTACTCCATGTGCGTGTGCATAATCCACTACTTTTTTTGTTATTGCTATATTTTCTTCAAAATCATATTTTGAACCATCAATCATAACAGATGTAAATCCTGCATCTATACACATTTTACACGTTTCAAAATCTGGTCCATGGTCTAAATGAAGAGCTACTGGAATATTTGGTGCTTCTTCGCATGCAGCTTCAACCATCTTCATTAAATAATTGATTCTTGCATATTTAATAGCACTTGATGATGCTTGTAAAATAACTGGAGAATTTTCCTCTTTTGCAGCATCTATAATTCCTTGTATAATTTCCATATTATTTACATTAAATGCACCAATCGCATAATGCTCTTTCATTGACTTTTCAAACATTTCTTTTGTTGTTACAAGTGGCATAAAAAACCTCCTTACTTTCTTACTTTTATTTTACTAATATATTTTATTTCTAAAAACTTTATATGTCAAGATTAATTTGTCTATTTTTTATAATTAGTTATTAATATTTATACTATGATTATAAATTAGCTTGATAGTTATTATTTTATTACACTATAAAAATTCTTAAACACATATCCTTGTTCTCTTAAATATGAAATAATTTCTGGTAATGCTTCATATGTTAGTATCTTATCTCCTGCATCATGCATTAAAATTACTACTGAATTTTTGCTTCCAACAGTATCAATTGTATTTTGTATAATAGCTTCTTTTGTTTTTGCTCCTGCTGCGTCACTACTTAATGAATTCCAGTCTATATATGCAATATTATTATCAGCTAATAATGTTTTTGCTTCTGTCTTTATATTTTTATATTTTCCTCCTGTAGAACCGCCTGGAAATCTAAATAAATGTCCATCATAATCTGTTCCTAAAATTTCCCTTACTATATCTCTAGTTCTATTATATTCATCTAATACCGCCTCTACACTTGAATAAATTTCTCCATATATATGTGAATATCCATGGTTTGCTATATAATGTCCTTCTAGATATTCACGTTTTAATACATCTGGATTAGCCTTTGCTCTATTCCCTAAAACAAAAAATGTTGCTTTTATATTTTCTTGTTTTAATAAATCTAAAATAAGAGGTGTTACAGATTTTGAAGGTCCATCATCGAAAGTAAGATATGCCACTTTTTCTTGCGAGTGGTAAATATTACTCATTAAATCTTTTCCAACATCAGTATAAACTGGGTTTATATTAACACTAGCAATATGTTTTAATTTAATATTATTACTTATTTCTGTATTACTTAATGCATTGTTATTATCACTTAATAATATATTCTTACTTACTATATTAGTTTTATTGTGTTTTGCTGCTTTAATTCCTGCCATCACGCACATAAACACTACTAATACAGCTATAGTACTAACAATTGCTACTTTTTTCTTATTTAATTTTGGGGTTGCTTCAATTAAATCATATATCATATTTGTCACCTTTTAGCGAATTTTATATTTTATAAAGCTATTATACACTAAAATTTTGAATTTTAGTAGTGTTTTTATAATTTTTTAATTAATATTGATTATCATTTATATCTTTTCATTACCACTCCAATAAAGAAATACATTTGCAAAATTATGTTGATATGATATAATTCTAATATCTGGAGCATAGACTCCAAAGCACATATTCATTTGGGTGCAAAGTTTATGTGCGTAAATGTATACACGCTTTTAAAGAGATTGGAGGATCAATATGGAAACTATTGATTTACTACAAAAGTTCTATGAAGCACAGGAGGTTATTACTAACATTCAAGTGTCCAGACTTATTAATTACTTCTAACTCTCTTTTGGAACATTTAGACTTCGATAAATTGCACACTGACACTGGAGATTTCACTGTTAAAAAGTAGAATCTTCATTATCGTTAAGCCAAAAAGAAGCCATAGTAAGATTAGCTCTATGGCTTCTTTTCATCTTATTCACCTTTTGCTGTATTAATTCTTAACAATTTAAATATTTCTACAATAACAATTGGTGCAAATACTAAGCATATTACTTCTAATATATTTTCTACTGGTAGTGCCCAAATACTAAAGATTTGTCTTAATACTGGAACAACTAGTATTGTAATCATTAATAATGCTGATACTACTATTGCTCCTATTAATGTTTTATTATTAAATGGGTTTGTTTTAAATATTGAATTTTTATTGTCTCTTACATTAAATACATGTACAAGTTGTGATAATGCTAAAACTGAAAATGCCATTGTTTGACCTATCTCTATTTTTATATGTTCTACATATTCTGGTGTTCCTTCAATATTCGGTGTTCCAAGACCTACGCAAAATGCAATCAATGTAAGAGTTCCTATCATAATACCTTGATATATTACTCTTAAAACCATTCCTTTTGTAAATATACCTTTTTTAGAATCTATTGGTTTTCTATTCATAATGTCTCTATTGGCTGGATCAAATGCAAGTGCAAGTGCTGGAAGTGCATCTGTAACTAAATTAATCCATAGAATGTGTATTGGTAACAATGGCTCTAATGCACTAATATTAGTTATACCAAACCACTTAGCAAGAAGTGGTGTAATTAATATTGCAACAAATAATACTATAATTTCTCCCACATTACTTGATAACAAATATTGTATTGCTTTTAATATATTATCATAAATACGTCTTCCTTCTTCTACTGCTGATACTACTGTTGCAAAGTTATCATCTGTCAATATTACATCTGCTGCTTCTTTTGCAACATCAGTTCCTACCACTCCCATTGCACAACCTATATCTGCTGTTTTTAGTGCTGGTGCATCATTTACACCGGTCACCTGTCATTGCAACTATTTCTTCGTTTTTTTGCCAAGCTTTTACAATACGTACTTTATGTTCTGGTGATACCCTTGCATAAACTGAATATTTTCTAATATTCTTTGTTAAGTCTTCGTCAGTCATTTTCTCTAATTCTGCACCTGTTAATGCTTCTGTTTCATTTTCTAATATTCCTAATGATTTAGCTATCGCAATAGCAGTTATTTTGTGATCTCCTGTTATCATAACAGTTTTTATTCCAGCACGTTTACATTTTTCTACTGCAACACGTGCTTCTTCTCTTGGTGGATCTATCATTCCTACCATACCAATATATATTAATTCACTTTCCATATTAGCCATTTCTGGCTTTGTTGGCATATGGTCTAATTCTTTATAAGCCATAGCAAGAACTCTTAAAGCATTTTTTGCCATTTGTTCATTGTTCTTACCAATTTCTTTTTTGTATTCTTCTAAATCAGTTTTTATTTCTCCATTTACAGTATAAGCAATACATTTACTTAATAATTCATCTACTCCACCTTTTGTATATACTATAAATTTATCACCTTGTTTATGAACTGTAGTCATTAATTTTCTATCTGAATCAAATGGTATTTCTTCTACTCTTGGTAATTCTCCATATAATGCAGGATTAAAGTCTAAATTAAATCCCATATCAATTAATGCAGTTTCTGTTGGGTCACCTGTAAGATCATTATTTGGACCTATCTTTGTATCATTACATAGCATACTTGCATGAACTAGTTTCTTTAAGTTTTCCTCTTCTGTATATACAAAATCTACTCCAAAATCAACTAGCTTATTATTATAAAAAAGTTTTTTTACTGTCATTTTATTTTGTGTTAGTGTTCCTGTTTTATCAGAACAAATTACTGTTGCGCTTCCTAAAGTTTCAACTGCTGGAAGTTTTTTTACTATTGCATTCTTCTTTACCATTTTTTGTACACCTATTGCAAGAACAATAGTAGAAACTGCAACTAATCCTTCTGGAATTGCAGCAACAGCCAAGCTAACTGCTGTCATAAACATATGAATTGGTTCTTTACCATACAATAATCCTATAACAAAAATAATAGCACAAATAGCAAGTGCTGCTATTCCTAATGTTTTTCCTAATTTATTTAATTTTTCTTGTAATGGTGTAGTTGTTTCTTCTTGGTTATCAAGCATTGTAGCTATTTTTCCAACCTCTGTATTCATACCTGTTTCTACTACAACACCTTTTCCTCTACCATAAGTAATTAAACTAGATGAAAATAACATATTAGTTCTATCACCAATTCCAACATTTTCATCATCCATTGATTCAATCTGTTTTTCTACAGGAACAGACTCACCCGTTAGTGCTGATTCTTGTGATTTTAGATTCACAGCTTCAACTATCCTTAAATCTGCTGGTATATAGTCTCCTGTTTCTAATACTACAACATCTCCTGGCACTAGTAATTTTGAAGGTATAACTTCTAATTTACCATTTCTAATTACTTTTGATGCGTGGTCACTTAATTTTTGTAAAGCTTCTAATGATTTTTCTGCCTTACTTTCCTGTGCAACACCAATAATAGCATTTAGAATAACTACTATTAAAATAATAATAGTATCTGTAATCCCTTCTCCTTCTGAAATCCCTACAATTCCTGAAACAATTGCTGCTACTATTAATACTATAATTGTAAAATCTTTAAATTGTTCTAAAAATTTTTGAAATAAAGTTTTCTTCTTTTTTGCTTTTAGTTCATTTAGTCCATACTTTTCTTTAGCCACATTTACTTGTTCATTACTTAATCCATTTTCAAAATCTGTTCCAAGTTCAGTTCTAACTTCTTCACAAGATTTTCTAAACCAGTTCTCTTTCACAAAAATCTCTCCTTTTTTCTAATACTATATATATTATGGACAAATCTAGCTTTTTTAGACATTCTATATAATTTGATAACTTCTTTATATTTTAATTAATGTCTAGAAGAAGCGTAAAGATTTGTCGACGCGAAAATTTACGAATGTAAATTTTCTGTGCAATGTTTATTTAATATAATAGAAAATATAATTTTCTATTATATTAAACAAGACTTTTAAATAAATTTCTATAAAAATAAGAAATTCATTTAAAAGTCTTGCTTACTTAATATATATCAAGTTTACTAACCAGATAAACTATCGCGATTGTTGATCAGTAATTAAAAAGCTACTCCCTTTTAATTTATTAAATTTTGGCAGGGGTACTAAGACTCGAACTCAGACTTGTGGTTTTGGAGACCATCGTGCTAACCATTGACACTATACCCCTAT
>CAOJFV010000030.1 GCA_948434985.1 uncultured Clostridium sp. | reverse complement strand
TGCCGAAGATACTTACGGGTTACCCTGTTGGGAAAATAGGTTGTCGCCAGGTTTTTTTATTTAATTTAAGAATCTATATATTAGAAATGAGAAACATTTTTAATATATAGATTCTTTTTACATTATATTATTGTAAATATTATATTATTTATGTTATAATTATATTGTATGGAGGAGAATAAATGATAAATAGTTATAATTTATTTAATTTAGGAGTTGCTAGAATGAAAGGTGTTATAACAGATGAAATGGTAGAAAAAGCATATTTAACTAAAAAGCAACAATATTTAGAAATGAAAAATAAAGATAATAATAGTATGGATTCAGTAGATCATATAATAAATAATGAACAATTAATAGCTTTTAAGGATAATGATTTCTTAGAGTTATTAGAAGATGCATATTACTCTATAAGAACAGAAAATGCTAGAATACATTATAATCAATTGTTACAAATGTTAGAAGAACATATAGAAAAACAGAAGTTAGAAAAAACAGATAAATTGTCAGTAAAATCAAAAGCAATTACTAGTTTAAAAGAACGAATACAAAGTATTCATAAAAAACCAGAAAATACTAAAGAGTTGTTAGATAAAATATTGGAGGAGGCATCTAATAAGTATCCAATACCAAATTGTAAGGATAGTAAAGATGAAATTGAAATTTAATATAGAAAATCTACGATTGGAGAAAATTAAAATATGAGTAAACAAATGTGGAAATCAGGAACATTTTTATATCCATTACCAGCAGTAATGGTAAGCTGTGGAACAATGGAACAATCAAATATTATAACAGTAGCTTGGACTGGAATTTTAAATACAAATCCAGCAATGGTATATATTAGTGTCAGACCTACAAGATATTCTTATAATTTAATAAAAAAGCAAGGAGAATTTGTAATAAATCTTACAACAGAACAATTAGCATATGCTACAGATTGGTGCCGGAGTAAAATCAGGTAAAGATGTAGACAAATTTGAAAGTATGAATTTAACAAAGCAAAAAGCTAATATTGTTAAGTGTCCAATGATAGAAGAATCTCCAGTTTCAGTAGAATGTAAAGTTAAAGAAATACGTGAATTTGGAAGTCACCACACATTCATTGCAGAAGTCTTGGCAATAAATGCGGATGAAAAATATATAAATAGTAATGGTGCGTTTGATATATCAAAGTGTAATCTAATAGCTTATTCAAATGGACATTATTATTCACTTGGAAGAAAAATAGGCAAATTTGGATTTTCAGTAGAAAAAAAGAAAAAGAAAGGTAGAAAGTAAATGGAAGATGCAAAAGAAAAAAGATTAGATGCAGAAATATTAGATGATGAACTGGAGAAAAAAATATTAGAAGAAACATCTAGAGCAATAGAATATAATGAAGATTGCACATTAAGAGCGATTGAATATAGTAAATTAAATATTTCATTATCAAAAGAAGATATTATGCAAGATATTGAAGATGCATCATTAACAATAACAGGTATTGATTTTAATGAAATAGCAGAATACAGTAAATTAAAATCAAAATTAAGAAATATTTTTAATTCTATAAAATTAGCTTTTGTTACATTAATACAAAAGGGTAAAGATAGAGAAAATAGTATAGAAAAAATGGAATTAAATCAATTAAGAAAAGATAAACTCTATGATTCAACAAGAATTGGAGCACAAAAAAATAATATATTAAAAAGTAAAGATAATAAATATGAAACTAAAGAGATGAGATCAATAAAAAGAAATTCTGGACCTATATTTTATAATTTTGAAGAACAAGAAAAATGTGAAATTAATAGAAAACAAGAAAATAGTGAAAGTGTAGAACAAAGAAAAAAATATATTAATATACCAAATGTGAAAGGCGATGAACCAGACCAAGAATTAGAAATTTAAAAATAGTATATGATAAATTAGGCATTTCTGCTAAGAAAAAAGAGTAGTTTTACCAAAAGTGCCTAAAATATAAATCAATTTATAAAAATCACAAAATTGTATAAAAAATGCGTATAAATATTGACAGAACATAGTATTTGTGATAAACTATTTTAGCATATGCGAAAGATGCATATGCTCACATCGTTTTATAAAGTAAGGAAAGAGATTACGGAGGTGTATTTAACATGGCTGCAAAAGGACCAAGAGAACATATCACATTAGAATGTACAGAATGTAAAAGAAGAAATTATATGACTGAAAAGAACAAGAGAAACAATACAGATAGATTAGAAATCGTAAAGTATTGCAAGTTCTGTAAAAAACGTACAACACATAAAGAAACAAAATAAACCTATTTTTAGGAGGTTAAAATGGCAAAAGAAGTAAAAAATAAAAAGGAAACTAGACATTTTTTTAAAGATTTTAAAGCAGAATTAAAAAAAGTTATTTGGCCAACACCAAAACAAGTAGCAAATAATACAACAGCAGTTATTACAATTGTTTTAATTACTGCCATTATAGTTTTTGTATTGGACCTAGCTTTTGAAAAATTAAATACACACGGAATAGATAGATTAAAAACTATTGTTAGTAAAGAAGAAAATAATACTATATCTAATGAGGTAAATAGAAATACAATTGAAAATAACCAAATAGATAGTAATACAGTACAGCAATAAAGTAAAACTATTTCAGAAATAATCTTAAAATGTTTAAATAAAAGGAGGCTAATTTACAATGTCTCAAATTGATGAAAAAAACGAACCAAAATGGTACGTTGTACATACATATTCTGGTTATGAAAATAAAGTTAAAACTGATTTAGAAAAAACAATAAAAAATAGAGAGTTAGAAGATTTCTTCTTTGATATTGTTGTTCCTATGGAGGAACAAATAGAGATTAAAGATGGAAAAAGAAAAACAAATCTAAAAAAAGTTTTTCCAGGTTATGTTTTAATAAAAATGATAGTAACAGAAGAATCATGGTATATAGTAAGAAATACAAGGGGAGTAACTGGATTTGTTGGTTCAGGTGCAGATCCAATACCATTAACAGATGAAGAAATAAGAAATATGGGATTTGAAGAAACTGGTATAAATGTAGATTATGAAGTAAATGATTCAGTAAGAGTTACAAATGGACCATTAGTAGATTTTATAGGTATAGTACAAGAAATCAATAAAGAAAAACATAAAGTAAAAGTACTAGTATCTATGTTTGGAAGAGAAACACCAGTAGAGTTAGAGTTTTCTCAAGTACAAAAAGTTTAATTTTAATAAAAGTTTTAAATTTTTAAAATATAAATTAGATTTGAAGGTAGGTGAAAAAAATGGCAGAGAAAGAAATTTCAAATGTAATTAAATTACAAATAGAAGCAGGGAAAGCTACTCCAGCTCCACCAGTAGGACCTGCGCTTGGTTCAAGTGGTGTAAATATTATGCAATTTGTTAAAGAATTTAATGATAGAACAGCAAATCAACCAGGTATGATAATACCAGTTGTAATTACTGTTTACAAAGATAAATCTTTTGAATTTATTACAAAAGTTCCACCAGTTGCAGTATTAATCAAAAAAGCATTAAAAATAGAAAAAGGTTCAGGAAAACCAAACAAAGATAAAGTTGCAACAATTACAATGGAACAAGTAAGACAAATAGCAGAACAAAAAATGGAAGATTTAAATGCAGCAACAATTGAAACAGCAATGAGTATGGTAAAAGGTACAGCTCGTAGTATGGGTGTTGTTGTAGCAGAATAATAAATTCAAATGAAAAGCTTCGCATTACTTCGTTAATCTTCATAAAAATGTTTTCGATGTACAAACGTACAATCTCAAACATTTTTACTTGATTGCCTAGTACTACTTGCTTTTGATTTGAATTAAGTATTATAGTTTATGAATTAAAATAAAAATTGGGAGAGGATAACTCGTTTGTACCAAAGGAGGATTTAAATGAAACAAGGAAAAAGATATGAAGAAGCTTCTAAATTAGTAGATTCTACAAAATTATATGAAGCAAAAGAAGCAATGGAAATAATTGATAAATTTCCAAAAGCAAAATTTGATGAAACAGTTGAATTACATGTTAAATTAGGAGTAGATTCTAAACATGCAGATCAACAAGTTAGAGGTACAGTAGTACTTCCAAATGGAACAGGTAAGACATTAAGAGTTTTAGTTTTTGCAAAGGGTGATAAAGCAAAAGAAGCAGAAGCTGCTGGAGCAGATTTTGTTGGAGCTGAAGAACTAATACCAAAGATTGAAAAAGAAAACTGGTTTGAATATGATGTTATCGTTGCAACTCCAGATATGATGGGTGTTGTTGGTAGACTTGGTAAAGTATTAGGACCAAAAGGATTAATGCCTAACCCAAAATCAGGAACAGTTACAATGGATGTTACAAAAGCAATTGGAGAAATTAAATCAGGTAAAGTTGAATATCGTTTAGATAAAACAAACATTATTCACTTAGGATTTGGAAAAGTATCATTTGGAGCTGAAAAATTATTACAAAATTACGAAACAGTAATTGAAGCAATAATTAAAGCAAAACCAGCTGCTGCAAAAGGTCAATATATTAAAAGCGTTGCAGTAACAACTACAATGGGACCAAGCGTATATATAAACCAAAAATAGAAAAATTTTAATAGCCAAAGACAGTAGGCAAAATTTTAAGTAAGTCCTACCGAGGTATATAAAGTGAGCAGTATAACTACTCATAATATGCCTTGAGAATGGCTATTATGGGTAGTTTTTAATTTTAAAAATAAATACAATCTTGGAGGAGGTGAATAACCAAATGGCAAATGAGAAAATCATTAAACAAAAAGATGAAGAAGTAAAAGCATTAGCAGCTACTATAAAAGATGCAAAATTAGTGCTTTTAACAGATTACAGAGGAATTAATGTTACAGATGTAACAGATTTAAGAAAAACATTAAGAGGAACAAACTCAGAATATAAAGTAATTAAAAATAATATAACAAGAAGAGCATTAAAAGAATGTAGCTTAGAAGGTCTTGATGAAGCATTAGTTGGACCAACAGCAGTTATATTAGCAAAAGAAGATTACTTAGAACCAGCAAAGGCTATATATGAATTTACAAAGAAAAATGAATTCTATAAAATTAAAGGTGGTATAGTTGAAGGTAAAGTAATGAGTACAGAAGAAATTATTACTTTAGCAAAATTACCATCAAAAGAAACATTATTATCTATGCTTGCTGGTGCATTACTTGGAAATATCTCAAAATTTGCAGTTGCACTTGATCAAGTGCGTGTTCAAAAAGAAGCTAACGCTTAGAAAAAATATTTTAGAAGCAATATAGATTGCTAAAAAAGAATAGTAGACTTAAACTACAAAATAGAAATAGGGATTATAACCCAAAATAAAAAATTTAGGAGGAAATAAAATGAGTAAAGAAGAAATGATTGAAGAAATCAAAAAAATGACAGTTGTTGAATTAGCTGATTTAGTTAAAGCTATAGAAGAAGAATTTGGAGTATCTGCAGTAGCTGCTGCTGCACCAGCAGCAGGAGGAGCTGTAGCAGGAGCTGCAGCTGAAGAAAAATCTTCATTTAATGTAGTATTAAAAGATGCAGGAGCAAACAAAATCCAAGTAATCAAAGTAGTTAGAGATGCTACAGGATTAGGATTAAAAGAAGCAAAAGAATTAGTAGACGGAGCACCAAAAACAGTAAAAGAAGGAGCTTCTAAAGAAGAAGCTGAGGAATTAAAAGCTAAATTTACAGAAGTTGGAGCAGTTGTTGAACTTGCTTAAGAATATAAAAATAAATCTAAAGGGTGGAAAATTTTAAAGCTTTCACCCTTTAGATTATATATTCAATAAAGAAAACACAAGAAAAACAAAGGAAATAAGAGAAAAACTTTAAAATCATACCAATTAATCAAATTAACAAATAAAAGGGAAAAAATCAAGAAAAGAAGAATAAAATCAAGATAAAACTCCTTTGAAAAGCTGGAAAATATATGTTATAATTACAAAAGATGGTGCATTATTCTAGTGATAATCTCTGTTACGAGGGTGGGGCTAAAAATCCACTAAAGGGCATATCGATGAAGTTTCTTGTCTGTGCGCAAAACGCCCAGTTATGTGTGCTTTCAGGGAGTAAAGATGTTAGGGAAATATGTAATGGCATACATAGTATTCCCCTATCATCGCGGAGGCTTAATCAGTTCTAGTATAATAAAGACTTGAATTATTATTTTTGCTCGGTTGCAAAGTATAATATCAAATTATATGAAAGCTGTTTAAGTATAACCTATATAAAGTGCCAAGACACAATATATAGAGTAGCCTGTCTTGAGTGATAAATTTGGGATTAGTTAAAAAGGTTTTGTTATTAAAATAGCTAATTAATAATAAAATTATAACTATGAAATTATTATTGCAAAAAAGACTAGTAATAGAAGGATATCTCAAGGAAAACTTCTAGAATGTTTGCATATAAATGCGAGAAAGTCTAAGGATTAAGGTGTAGATTTAAGTGGTTGTCTGGTATTCTTTTAGTAGTAAAAGAATATTTTCTTTAAATGGAAACAGCTAAGTAGTAATGCTTAGTAGAAAATAGAGAAATTCAACTAGACCTATACTACAAAGTTTACTTAGACT
>CAOJFV010000029.1 GCA_948434985.1 uncultured Clostridium sp. | reverse complement strand
AGT
The DNA here is from genome assembly GCA_948434985.1 of uncultured Clostridium sp. GTDB lineage: Bacteria > Bacillota > Clostridia > TANB77 > CAG-508 > RGIG8482. The sequence continues at coordinate 7,578 of CAOJFV010000029.1, read as the reverse complement.
TTTTTTGCCATTTATATTAATAGGGACAGCACTGGGGATTATTTCAAAGGTATCAGATAGAGTACAAATAAATAAGATATCAAAATATTTTAAAAGTACTACAATATGGGCATTAGGAATTACTCTTACACTATTTGTTGGAATATTATCACTTGAAGGAAGTCTATCTAGCAGTGTAGATGGAATTACTGCAAAAACGGCTAAAGCAGCAGTATCAAATTTTATACCAGTTGTTGGGAAAATTTTAGGAGATGCAGTTGATACAGTAATTGGATGTAGTAATATTTTAAAAAATGCAGTAGGAATAGTTGGGGTTATTGTGGTAATTGGAATTTGTATTGTTCCCATAATAAAACTTGCGATACTGATGGGGACATACTATATAGCCTCCGCCATTGTAGAACCAATTGCAGATGAAAAGATTATATCATTACTGTCTCGGCATAGGAGATACCTTTAAAATATTACTTGCAATGCTTGTAACAGTATCTATAATGCTTATTATAGGAGTAACTCTGGTAATAAAAATATCCAATAGTGGACTTATGTATAGATAGGTTGTGGTTTTTATGATTGAAGGCTTAAGCACTTGGGCAGAACAAATTATTGTGGCAGTAATAATTGCTACAATAATAGAAATGATATTACCAAGTGGAAATAATAAAAAATATATAAAAGCAGTAATAGGTGTATATATATTATTTACAATTATATCACCAATATTAGGGAAAATTACTAATATAGATTTAGATAACATAGATTATGAAAAGTATTTTGAAGAGTTAGATACATCTCAAACCGTATCAAAAACATTAACAAAAAATAACGATAAATCAATAGAAGAAATATATGAAAGTAATATAAAACAAGATATGAAGGCAAAACTAAAAGAACAAGGATACATAGTAGAAAACATAGAGTTAAATATTGAATTTAAAAGTGAGACGAATTATGGAAAAATAAATAGAGTTAATTTATCAGTATATAAGACAAAGGAAAACGAAGAGACAAGTGAAAGTAATACCATAGCAATTAGTAAAATAGAAACAGTAACAATAGGAAATACAGTAAAAAATACAAGTAACAATCAAGATAAAGAAAATCTAAAAGAAAGTGAAAAAAACGAGATAAAAAAATACATATCAAGTGTTTATGAGGTTAACAAGAAAAATATAAAAATAAATGAATGAGTTTAATTAAAGGAGGGAAAAGGTATGTTAAAAGACAAATTTAAGGCATTAGTACTTAATGAAAATGAAAAAAGTAGTAAGAAAAAAATAGAAAACATAGTAGTTTTTATAGTAATACTTATTATTACAGTTATCGCGATTAATAGTATTTGGGGTGGAGATAAAAAGCAGGAAAACAAAAATCAAGATATAAATCAAGACATTACGAAACAACTAGCAAGTGTAGAAGAAACAAGTGCCACAATTAATGAAGAAGATACATTAGAAAAACGATTAGAAGCAATATTATCTAATATTGATGGAGTAGGAAAGGTTAAAGTGCTAATTACATATTCAGAAAGTAGTGAAGTTGTTGCAATGTATAATGAAAATAATAAAAATAGTGTAATAGAAGAAAAGGACTCTGGACGGAGGAACACGTACTACTACACAAACTGACACAGCAAAAGATATTATATACAAAGAAGAAAATGGAGAAAAAGTGCCAGTAACACGGTAAAGTTGTAAAACCTAAAATAGAAGGAGCAATTGTAACGGCTGATGGGGCAGGAAATGGAACAATTAAAAATAATATTGTTCAAGCGGTAGAAGCGGTTACAGGACTGCAAACACATAAAATACAAGTATTTGAAATGAAAAAGAATTAGGAGGAATCTATAATGATGAAGATTTTAAAGAAAAATCAATTAGCAATTTTAGTAATTGCATTAATGTTAGTTACAGCGGGTTATCTAAACTATACAGCAAATGAAACAACAATTCAAACTGCAGATTCAAACGTAATAGGAGGAGAACAATATGCTGCAATTGGTGATGCAACTTTAGTAAATAGTGGAGAATTATTAGAAGAAAAAGATAAACAAAATATAATTAATACAATAAGTAGTGCAAATGCAAAAGAAAATACTTCTAACAATACACTACAAACAAACGAAAATGAAGAAAGTGAAGATAATAATAAAACAAATGAAACAATAGAAAATAAAGAGAATAATACAGTTCAAACAAGTGCAAAGACAGATGATTATTTTGATAATTCAAAATTAGAAAGAGAAAAAATGTATTCGCAAATGCTAGAAACATATCAAAAACTACTGGAAAGTACAAGTATTTCACAAGAACAAAAAGCAATATCAGAACAAGAAATCACAAAAATAAATCAAACTAAAAATGCAATAATGATAGCAGAAAATTTACTTTCAACAAAAGGATTTGAGGAAGTGGTAATATTTGTAAATGATATAAGCGTTAGTGTAGTGGTAAAAGCAAATGAATTAAAACAAGAACAAATAGCACAAATACAAAATATTGTTTCAAGAGAACTTAAGGTAGAATTAAGCAATATACATATAAGTAATAAGTAAAATAAAAAGACCTTTTAACCGAAAGGTCTTTTATTTTTGTATAGGAAAAATCTATTAATATTCTTTGGAAAAAGTATCCCAAATATATTGGCGGACCTAGTGTCCACTCTTTTGTTTTAGCATATTCCTAACATATTTTACAAATAAATGACATTAATTTGTAACAAAAATGATATATAAAAAAAGCCACAAAGAATTTACATAATTGGAAAATTGTGTTATAATAAAAGTGATGTTAAAAAAATGGAGGTTTTTTAAAATGGAAAAAAATATTAAAAATAACTTAAGCAAGAAAGGTTTATCTAAAATAGCTATTTGTTTTGCTTTATTATTAGTAGTATTTTTATTACCACAAGATTCTAACAAATCTTATGCAACTGAGCAAAATGCAGAATTTTGCTATTTATCAGATATTCCTTATGATCCATCATCAAAATCTGGATGGAAAGAGCTTTTATTAGACAAGGCAGGAGATGATTCTTTAATTTCTGTAAAAATAGAAGGTGCATATTATTCATTTGAAAAAGGAATATGGGCTCATGCAGCGTCAACAGTAATATATGATTTAAGAAATTATGATTACGATTATTTTACAGCATATATAGGATTAAATAAAACAGCAGCAAGTTCTAGTAATGGTGTAATATTTAAAATTTATACATCAACAGACGGAAAAAACTGGAATATAAAAGAAAATGAAGCAAGTAAAGTATGTAAACCAGGAGATAATGCAACATTTGTTAAAATAGATATTAGAAATGAAAAATATTTAAAATTAGAAGCTGGTTCAAATGGTAGTAATGGAAATGACCATTCTGTTTATGCGGATGCAAAACTAATTAAAGAAAGTTATAATGAAACAGAAGAAAATTTAGTTCCTTCTATACAAGAATTAGATACAAAAATTAAAGAATTTGTAGCTTCTAATGCAGATTTATCAACTAATAAAGAATATGAATTAACACTTTTAAAAAGAGAACTTATTAGTAGAGCTGGAAATTATGCATTGAAAAGATATTTAAGTGAAGGTGAAATAAATAAAATAACATATAAATGGCTAACAGAAGATGTGGATATTTTAAGATTATATGTTATGGGTGGAATACCAGATGGTGGAAGTTATTATAATTCATTAACACTACTTGCTAGACTTTATGAAGAATATTCTAGTGACTTTAACAATACAGAACTTTTAAATAATCCAACATATCCAGAAATGACATATGGCGACTTGTATAAAAAAATGGCAATGTCAATTGCTTTAACACATTCACAAAGAGTAGGATTATGGATGGATTCTAGTAAGGTAGTAAATCAATCAGAAGTACTTAGACGTTATGCAATATTTAAATACATTCATAAAAATGGCGGAATGATAATAACAAATAGTATGAATATGACACATATGTTTGAAGATTTACATGTTGAAGAAATGCGTTTAGTTTTATATAACAATATAGATGATGAAGAGATTTTATGGTTAAATAGATATGTACAAGATAATGTAGATAGAAACCCAAACAATGTATGGAGATATACAACACCTCATCCATATATAGCTTATGTATGGCCAAATTATGCAAATCCAGTGTATTATGCTCAAGAAAATGTAGAATATTTTAATGAATTATTTGCAATAAATAAAACGGAAAATAATGTAGGAAAAGAATTAGAAATAAATGGAGAAAAAACTGGAAAAGTAGGTATATTTGATTCAGAATTTGTTATACCTGGAGGAAAAAATATTCCAGAGTATAGACTAAAAATAACAAGAGGTACTGAGGAGAATAAAGTATATAAAGTATGGATGAACTTTAGAAATAAATTTGGAACTGGTTGTGTATGTGGAGGTATATCAAAAAGTGGTGCCAATATTCGTGGAACTCACGGAATACCTGCATTAGTTGTTGGACAACCAGGACATGCTGCACTATTATTCTACAGTAAAGATGGAGAAGGAAGAGGATATTGGAGACTTGACAATGACGTATCTGGATGGACTGCAACTGGTAAAAGTGCAAGATTTCTTGGATGGGGAAATGGAAGTTACGCTAGTGGTTATACAGGCGTATATATGGAATTTGAACAAGCAGCAGTAAATGATCATGAAAACTTAATAAAAGCTGAAGAATTAGTTTTTCTTGCAAAAGTATACAGTAATGATTTATCAAATGAAGCAACGAAACAAACTGCATTAAGAAAACAAGAAGAACTATATAGAAAAGCATTAGAAATACAATCTATAAATTTTGATGCTTGGCTTGGATTAATTAATGTATACAATATGAATGAAGCTAAAACAGAAAACGACTTCTATAATTTAGCTGAAGAATTAGCAGAAAGTTTAAAATATTTCCCATTACCAATGTATAACGCAACAAATTTAATAAAACCAAAATTAACAAGTATAGAAAATTCTTATAAATTTACACTTTTACAAACAAGAACATTAACAGAAGCAAGTACTTTACCTAATAATACAGCTGATAGTTTTACTGTAATGCAACCAGGTGTTACAAGATTAGAAGCTAACTATTTATTAGGTCAAATGGATAAAACAATTGCAACATTTTCATTTGATGGAGAAGATGCAGGAAAGATTGTATTAGCAAGCCGTTTTGATGGAAATGGTGTTCGTTGGGATTATTGCATAACTGGAAAAGGAGAAAATGAAAGCTGGGCAAATGCAGAATGGAAGGAAGTTTCATTTACAGCAGATGAAGAACACAAATTACAACTAACAGAAGAACAAATAAATAGTATTACAGCAGAAAATGATATATATGTTCATATTGTTGGAGTAAATTATGATGAAGAAAATTTATATAAAATAGATATTACAAATGGAAATTTACCTAATAATTTATATGCAAATGATTTAGAAAATCGTGTTGTAGGTGCAAACCTTACTATGGAATGGCGTATGAATGAAACAGATGCATGGACATCATATAAGGATGCTTCACCAGATTTAACAGGAGATAAAACAGTTCAAGTAAGAGTGAGTGCAAGAGGAACAGCACTTCCAAGTGGAATTGCTACATATACATATACACAAGATAATCAACCAGATACAAGAAAATATATTCCAGTATCACATTTATCTATTGAAGGAGTTTCAACAGAAGCAACTTCTAATCAAGGGCAAGCAACTAATGCAATTGATGCTAACTACAATACAAGATATCATTCTGCATGGAATGGAACAGATACTGAGAGATATATTATTATTAAGTTAGATAGACCAGTAAATTTATCAGCAGTAGAGTTTGTGCCTGCTGGTGGAGGAAATGGAAAAATATATGATGGAACAATCTATGGAAGTATAGATGGCAAAAATTGGGAAGTATTATCACAAAGAACAGGAATAACTTATACTAACCAAGCAAATACAATTGAACAAGCAATAGCTAATACTAAAAGTTTTGACATAGAAGGGGATAAACAAGTTCAATATGTTAAAATTGTTGCTGATAGAACAAATGGGAATTGGTTTGCTGCAAGAGCATTTAATCTATATCAAGATATAACTAATAATCCTCATCCTACAGCTGGTATTGGATATGATACAACCGAACCAACAAATAAAGATGTTGTTGCAAGACTTATAAATCCAAGTACAAACATTAGAATTACAAATAATAATGGTAGTGATACATATGTATTTACAGAAAATGGAGAATTTACTTTTGAATTTATCGATGATGAAACAGGATTAACAGGAACAGCAAAGGCAAAGGTAAATTGGATAGATAAAATATCACCAACAGCTACTATTGAATATAGCATTACAACTGAAACTAATAATGAAGTAATAGCAACACTTATTCCTAGTGAAAAAGTTACAGTTTTAAATAATGGTGGAGAAGCAACAGATGAAGAGGAAAGTGACACAGTATTGAATCCATATACATACACATTTTCAAAAAATGGAGAATTTACTTTTAGATTTAAAGATATGGCTGGAAATATAGGAACAGCAACAGCTAAAGTTGATTGGATTATTGAAGGAGAAGTTGAAAATCCAGATAAACCAGTAGATCCAGAAGAACCTGTAAAACCAGAAGGAATTACTTCTAAACAATATAAAATAGAAGATAAATATATTTCAAATATATCACCATTAACAACAGTTTCTGTATTTAAACAAAATGTAGAAACTAAACAAGAAATAGTAGTTACTGATAAATCTGGTAATATTTTAAAAGAGAATGATTTTATAGGAACTAATACAAAAATAAAAGTAGGTTCATTAGAATATACCCTTATAGTTATAGGAGATACTAATGGAGATACTAAAGCAGATTTACAAGATATATTACAAATAAATAAACACAGATTAAATAAAACAAACTTAAAAGGAACAAGTTTAATCGCAGCAGATGTAAATCAAGATGGTAAAGTGGATTTGAAAGATATATTACAGATTAATAAATATAGATTAGGAAAAATTGATAATTTGTAGAAAAGGAATGGATTAAAATGAAGAAAATAATAGTAAGTATAATAGTATTATGTTTAATATTATCTAGTATAAGTATTGTTAATGCATCAACAGGAACAGTAAATTTAGTAGCTAATAAATCTGTAAAACCAGGAGAAACATTTACAGTAACACTTTCAGTATTGTGTGAAGATGGAATAAATGGAGTTGATACAAAATATAATTATGACCACGATAAACTAGAACTTGTAAGTGCGAATGTAGCAAATAATAATTGGGCAAATTTAGGAACAGATAATAGTATAACTGTAATATCTAATTCTAGTTCAAAAATAACATCTAGTGATATTTATGTACTTACATTTAAAGTAAAAGATAATGCTACATCAGGCATAGCTAAAGTAAGCGTAAGTGATATTATGATAGATAGTGACCTAGCAGAAAATTCTAGTTTTAGTGTTAAAGCTAAATCATTAGATATTAACATTATAACAAATAATAATCCAGGAGGAAATAATCCAGGAGACAATAATCCAGGAGGAAATAATCCAGGAGACAATAATCCAGGAGACAATAATCC
>CAOJFV010000028.1 GCA_948434985.1 uncultured Clostridium sp. | reverse complement strand
ATTTCCTATTTTTATTTCCTATATTAGGTGTGACATATCTATTGTAAACCTATAATTTGAAGAAAAAGAAAAAAATATTGCAATTTATGTTGATTTGATATATAATACAATTTGTAACTAAAAAGTATTATTATTTCCTTTTAGTAAATATAAAGAGGAAATAGTATCCTCTTTATAAAGTAACTTATTAACCATTAGACACAATAATAAGGAGGAAAAAATGTTAGGTCTAATTTTAGTAGTATTAGTAATAGTCAGAATAGTCTATTGCATATGGCGGAAAAAAAGGATATTCGACAGTTCAACATTTGTGTTTTGTATCATAGTACTTGGCATATTTATATCGGCAACGTTTGGAATGTACTTAGGGACAATTTCAAGCGTTAAGAATATTCCTAAATACCAAGAAGCTAATCAGGTAATTGAAGCCCAAATGCAAGAATTAAGAAATGATTTTATTAATTGGGTTTTAGAAAACCCCGAACAGTCCAAAGAAAATTTTGAAGCTATGTTGAGTGAATTCATTGGAGAATATAGCGAATTGGAAGCTAAATTTGATGCAAACAATGAATTTATAGACAGATTATTGAATGTACAAGAAAATGGATTACCAGGAGTGAGATTTTTACTTTACTTTGGACACTAAGTTAGACTTTAAAATGAAAAATACTGCAATCTTATTTATTAGAGATTGTAGTATTTTTCTTATCCTTAACATATAATTATAAAAAATCATAAAAATCACTTGAATGTTATAAGTATTATTAATATAATTAAAAAATAAAAGATATTGAAAGGAAAGAAATATGGCAAAAGAAAAAAAAACATATAAAAAAGAAAGCTTTATGCAAGGCGTATTTGCAATGATGTTTTCTCAAGTGCTAATTAAACTATTAGGTTTAGTATATAAAATGTATTTAACTAATAGAGAAGGCTTTGGGGATGAAGGAAATGCTATATATAGTTCTGGATTTTATATTTATTCTCTACTACTAACACTTTCATCTGTAGGAGTACCAAATGCTATATCTAAACTTGTATCAGAAAGAATTGCAGTAGGGGATAATAAAGGAGCTAATAGAGTTTTTAAAATTGCATTTTTTATTTTTGGAATTCTAGGCTTTATTGGAACAATGATACTATTTTTGGGAGCACATTATATTTCGAATGTAATCTTGAAAATACCAGAAGCAGAAATGACACTTGTTGCATTATCACCATCAATATTCTTTGTTGCACTAATTTGTGTTATTAGAGGATATTTTAATGGTAATGGAACATTAAAAGTAACAGCAAATTCGCAAACATTAGAGCAGATATTTAAAACAGTATTTACAATATTATTAGTTGAATTAGTAGTAATTGCAACAGGAATAAATACTACTATAATGGCAGCAGGAGCAAATCTTGCAACTACAGTTGCTACAATACGGAAGTTTTATTTACTTATTTATTTTTTATAAAAACAATAGAACATTAAATGTAAATGCACCAAACGTTATAACCAAAAAAGAAAGTATATTTAGTATTGTAAAAAAAATATTATATGTTGCAGCACCAATTTCATTAAGTGCGATATTATCTTCTATAAATAAGAATATAGATTCTACAACAGTTGTAAGAGGACTAAGTAGCTTTATGAGTGAAGCAGAAGCGAAAATACAATATGGAATTTTAAGTGGAAAAGTAGATACATTAACTTCGCTTCCATTATCATTTAATATAGCATTTGCGACGGCGCTCGTTCCAGCAATTTCATTTGCAAGAGCAAAAAAAGATATGAGTACAGCAAATAAAAGAGTAGGATTTTCAATTTTAGTTACTATATTAATAGGACTACCTTGTAGTGCTGGAATGTTCGTGTTTGCAGATCAAATTTTAAAATTATTATTTCCAGCACAAGCAGCAGGAGCAGTGTTACTACAAATCAGTTCAATTGCAATAATATTTACAGTACTTGCACAAACTATAAATGGAGCACTTCAAGGTTTAGGAAAAGTAATGGTACCAGCGATTGCATTTAGTGTACGGTGTTATTGTTAAACTAATACTTAATATAGTATTAATTCCACTACCAAATATTGGAGTAAATGGTGCAGCAATTGGAACGATTTTCTGTAATTTAATAGCATGTATTATAGGATTTAATGTTTTAAAGAAAAATATGGATATAAAATTTAGTTTTTCAAAATATATATTTAAGCCTATTATTGCCACAATAATAATGTCTGTATGTTCTTATGCAATATATTTAGGAATTAGTAGTATATTTTATGGAAAAGTTGCCACAATATTAGCAATAGGAAGTGCTGTGGTGGTTTATATACTTGCAATTGTAGCACTAAAAATATTTACAAAAGAAGAAATATATATGATTCCTTATGGACAAACGATATATAAAGTACTTGAAAAAATTGGAATTTATAAAGAAGAAAAAACGGTTTAAAGAACAATTCTTTTTTGCCAAAATCATAATATACCTAGAATACTAAGGGTTAAAAGAAAAAAATAAATAAAAAAAAGAGGGATTTTATATAATTTTGGCGAATAAATAAAGTGTAGATGAAAAAAGCTACATAAAAAACAAAACTTTTAGGAGGTAATTTTAATGAACAAATCAGATTTAATCGCAGCTATAGCTGCTAAAACAGGAGACACAAAAAAGAACGCTGAAGCAACAGTTAATGCTTTTGTTGATGTTGTAACAGCAGCATTAGTAAAAGGAGACAAAGTACAATTAGTTGGATTTGGTTCTTTTGAAGTAAGAAAAAGAGCAGCTAGAAAAGGAAGAAACCCACAAACTAAAGAAGAAATCAAAATACCAGCATCTAAAGCTCCAGTATTCAAAGCAGGAAAAGCTTTAAAAGATTTAGTTAACAAAAAATAAGATTTGTGAATGAATATAAAATATGAATTCATATAAAAAATAGAAGTCATTAAAGACTTCTATTTTTTCTTTTCCTTAGGTATAATAATTTCCTTTTTCTTTTCATCCTTTGATTTAGGTTTTTGTATAGATAAATGTTTATAAACAGGAGAAATATCTAAATCTTTTCCATCTCCATTAACAATTTCTATTTGTTTTGGTGTATCATCCATATTATTCACCCTCTCTTTTCATATATTTATATAGTATCATACAAAAATAAAAAGTGCAACAATTTTATATTACATTAAAAGCTTTGCTAAGCATTCCACACAAATTTTATTTTATAAAATTTGGCGGACGAACAACTGGTGTAGACTTTGCAATAAAAATAAATTTCTACAATTCTTAAAAGTCCACTGTTGTTCTTGACACTATAATCATTTCGTGCAATAATATATGAAGATTAAAAAGAGAAGGTATAATATGGAAATAGAAAAAATAAAAGGAATAATAGAAGCAATTTTATTTGCCGCAGGTAGAGTTGTAACAATAAACGAATTTATATCAGCATTAGAAATTAATAAAGATGATGTTATAGCTATTATAGAAAAGATGAGGCAAGAATTTGAAGAGCAAAATAGAGGTATAGAGATTATAAAAATTAATGATGGATACCAAATGTGTACTAAAAAAGAGTATTATGAGTATATTTATCCTATATTTGATAAGCGTAATAAACCAAACTTATCAAATGCAGCATTAGAATCTCTTGCAATAATTGCATATAATCCAGGAATCACAAGAGCTGAGATAGAGATGGTTAGAGGAGTTAATTCAGATGCTACTATTTATAAATTATTAGAATATAATTTAATAGAGGATGCGGGAAAATTAGATGCTCCAGGAAGACCTACTACATATAGAACTACTGAAAATTTCTTAAAAATGTTTGGCTATTCTAACTTAGATGAATTACCAGAATTGCCTAAATATAGAATAGACGAAAATCAACAAATAGTAATAGACGATTTAATAGAAAAAAATAATAAAAAAGAAGAAACAGATATCGAACAAACCAATGTAGAAGAAATTCAAGATGATAATGAGAAAAATATAGAGGCTCCAGAACCCGAAAGGGGAAATGAAGTTAAAGATGAAGAGTAGAGTCAGATGTATTATACTCTACTAAAAGAAATTTTATAGGAAAGAGGAGAAGAAAAATGAGATTATCACGGATCAGGAATTGGAACAATGAGAATAAATAATTTAGATGAGATGTATCCAGCACAAGATTTACTTTTACAGTCAGGTCAATTAGTACAATATGGAACTGGAGTTTATGCATATGGAAACATACCATTATTAATAAAAAGAAAAGTTGAAAATATTATACAAGAAGTTTTAAATAAGTATGGATGTATTGAAGTATCGCTTCCAACATTACAACCAGATGTTATATGGAAAAATTCAGGTAGATGGGATAAATATGTTCAAGAGGGAACAATGTTAACAGTTACATCAGATAAAGGAGATTTTTGCTTAGCACCAACAGGGGAGGAAGCGGTAGTAGAATTTGCAAGAGAAAAGCTAAAATCATATAAACATTTACCAGTAACATATTATCAAATCGGAGAAAAATATAGAAATGAAATTAGAACAAGAGGATATTTACTAAGAGGTAAATCGTTTACAATGATGGATGCATATAGCTTTGATGAAGATGAAGAAAGTTTAGTTAAATCATACAATAATATAAGAAAAGCATATATGGAAATATTTGAAAGACTAGGTTTAAAAGTTATACCAGTAGTTGCAGATAATGGAGCAATGGGTGGAAAAAAAAGTGAAGAATTTATGATATTGTCTAGCATTGGAGAAGACACAATTCTTTATGATGAAGAAACAGGTATTGGTCTAAATACAGAAATATTAGAAAGAGAAGATTATAAAGAATATTTATCAAAAGAATATGGAATAACAGATATTTCAAAATTACAAGAAAGAAGAACAATAGAACTTGGACACATATTCCAATTAGGAACTAGATATTCTGAAATGATGAATGGTTCATATATAAATAAGGATGGGATATCAATGCCTTATTATATGGGATGTTATGGAATAGGAGTTAGTAGAACTGTTGCAGCAATTTATGAAGCATCAGTAATAAAATACGAAAATGAAGTAAAAGGAATTGCACTTCCAGATATAATAGCACCATATAAATTACAAATTATTCCTAAAGTAGAAAATGAAGAAAAATTAAAAGAAGCAGAAGAATTATATTCTAAACTAATGGAGCAAGGAATTAATGTAATAATAGATGATAGACAAAATGTAACAATGGGGTCAAAAATGAAGGATTGTAAGGTACTTGGAACACCATTTATGGCTGTGCTTGGAGATAAGGTTGAAGTTGGGTATGTAGAATTTGAAGATATTAAGACAGGTGAAAAAGAAGTAATTAGTATAGAAGAATTAATAGAAAGATTAAAATAAGAGCTCGCAGACATTACGTCTGCGAGCTCTTGGTCATTTCTTTGAATTAACGGTTTCCGCCATCTTGTAATCCAACTACAAGCAAAAAGACATTCCGTTTTTTCATAGTAAGACCCTCCTTAAAAGTTTATATATTATATACTAAATTCACATAAAATGCAAGTTTTAAAATTCACAATTCTTTGGAGTTCTTGGGAATGGTATAACATCACGTATGTTTCCAATTCCTGTAATATACATTATTAATCTTTCAAAACCAAGACCAAATCCTGCGTGATCTACACTTCCAAATCTTCGAAGATCTAAATACCACCAGTAATCTTTTTTGTCTAGTCCTAGTTCATCCATTCTTCTTTCAAGCTTTTCTAAATTTTCTTCTCTTTGGCTTCCACCAATTATTTCTCCTATTCCAGGAGCAAGAAGGTCAGCTGCTGCAACAGTTTTTCCGGTCTTCATTTTGTTTCATATAAAATGCTTTAATATCCATTGGGTAATCTGTTACAAATACAGGTTTTTTAAATATAACTTCACTTAGATATCTTTCGTGTTCTGTTTGAAGATCACATCCCCATGATACTGGAAACTCAAATTTATCATTAGATTTTTCTAATTCCTTTATAGCATCAGTATAAGAAATTCTTCCAAAATCAGAATTTACTAGCATTTTTAATCTTTCAAGTAAAGTTTTATCAACAAAATTATTAAAGAATTCCATTTCTTCTGGACAATTTTCTAAAACATATGAAATAACAAATTTTAACATATCTTCTGCTAAATCCATATCGTCTTTTAAATCTGCAAAACAGATTTCTGGTTCAATCATCCAAAATTCTGCAGCATGTTTTACTGTATTTGAGTTTTCTGCTCTAAATGTTGGTCCAAATGTATATACATTTCTAAAAGCAAATGCGTAATTTTCAACATCTAGTTGACCACTTACTGTTAAATGAGCAGGGCGAGCAAAAAAGTCTTTTGAATAATCTACATTTCCATCTTCTGTTTTTGGAATATTGTTAAAATCAAAGTTAGAAACACTAAACATTTCACCTGCACCTTCTGCATCACTTGAAGTGATTATTGGTGAATGTACATATACAAAGTTTCTCTCTTGAAAAAATTTGTGTATAGCATAGCTAGCTACTGAACGTACTCTAAATACTGCGTTAAAAGTATTTGTACGTGGACGAAGATGTGCTATTGTACGTAAATATTCAAAAGAATGTCTTTTCTTTTGAAGAGGATAATCAGCATCTGATATATCATATACTTCTATATTTTCTGCTTTTATTTCAAATGCTTGCTTTGCATTTTCTGTTTTTACTAAGTTACCAGTTACTTTTATTGAAGAACTAATACTTAATTTACAGATATCATCAAAATTAGATAAAGCATTATCAAAAACAATTTGTACGTTTTTAAAAAATGATCCATCATTAATTTCTATAAAACCAAAAGTTTTGGAATCTCTTAATGTTCTTACCCAACCTTCAATAGTTACTTTACTTCCTACATATTTATCAGTATTTTTATATAAATCTCTAATTGTTAATTTATCCATATTGTAACCTCCTAAAATAGTATTTTACATATTATATATAAAATTTTTCTTAAATTCAAGATTTTATACATACTTTATGGACTTTTTATTAAAAAAGTGGTAAGATAGTTGATAAATTAAAGTAATATAACAATTAGGAGGAAGTATGAACGAATATAGAACAAATACTTGTGGAGAATTGAATATAAAAAATGCAAGTGAAGCAGTGAAACTTGCAGGATGGATTTCAAAAATAAGAAATTTAGGTGGAATGACATTTATAGATTTGAGAGATGAATTTGGAATTACACAAATTGTTGTACAAAACAATGAAAAAACAGAAAATATGTGTAGAGATTTAACAACAGAAACTTGTATTAAAGTAGAAGGTACTGTAGTAGAAAGAGCAAGTAAAAACGATAAAATGAAAACACGGAGAAATTGAAATAGTAGCAGATACTATTGAAATACTTGGAAAATGTAAAAATGTATTACCATTTGAACCAACATCTGATAACTTATCAAACGTAAGAGAAGATTTACGTTTAGAATATAGATTTTTAGAACTAAGAAATGAACATATACATAAAAACATTTTATTAAGATCAAATATAATGAAAACATTAAGAAATAAAATGGACGAATTAGGTTTTACAGAAATTCAAACACCAATCTTAGCAAACTCCTCACCAGAAGGAGCAAGAGATTTCCTAGTTCCAAGTAGGCTACATCCAGGAGAATTTTATGCTTTGCCACAAGCACCACAACAATTTAAGCAATTGTTAATGGTATCAGGATTTAATAAATATTACCAAATAGCACCATGTTTTAGAGATGAAGATCCACGTGCAGACCGTGCACCAGGTGAGTTTTATCAACTAGATTTTGAAATGAGTTTTGCCACTCAAGAAGATGTATTTAAAGTATTAGAAGATGTAGTTCCAGATGTGTTTTCTAAATTTACAAACTGGAAAGTAGATAAAGGACCATTTATACGTATTCCATATAGAGAAGCTATGGAAAAATACGGAATTGATAAACCAGACTTAAGAAATCCATTAATAATATATGATGTAACAAAAGCATTTGAAAATACTGAATTTAATGCCTTTAAAGGTAAAACAGTAAAAGTAATAGCGGTAGAAATGACAGAAGAGTTACCAAGAAAATTCTTTGATAGTATGAGTGAATTTGCAGTAAATGAGCTAGGAGCAAAAGGACTTGCATGGACTAAGCTTGATAATGAAAATACATTAAATGGTGGTATTTCAAAATTTATTTCTGATGCTCAAAAAGAAGAAATAATAAATATTGCAGAAGTTAAGAAAAATAGTGCATTGTTCTTTATAGCAGATGAATTAGAGACAGCACAAAAAATAGCAGGTGGAGTAAGAATTGAACTTGGAAAAAGACTAGATTTATTAGAAAAAGATGTATATAGATTTTGCTTAATTGTAGATTTCCCTATGTATGAATATAATGAAGATGAAGAAAAAGTAGATTTTAATCACAATCCATTTTCAATGCCACAAGGTGGTATAAAAGCATTAGAAACTATGAATCCATTAGATATACTTGCATATCAATATGACCTTGTATGTAATGGATATGAAATGGCATCAGGAGCAGTAAGAAATCATGATCCAGAATTAATGGTAAAAGCATTTGAAATAGCAGGATATAAAAGAGAAGATGTAGAAGAAAGATTTGGAGCATTATTTAATGCATTCCAATATGGAACACCACCACATGCAGGGGCAGCACCAGGATTAGATAGAATGGTAATGCTTATTGCAAATGAAGAAAATTTAAGACAAGTAATAGCATTCCCTAAAAATAAAAAAGCAAGAGATTTACTTATGAGAGCACCGAGTAAAGTATCACCTGAACAACTTAGAGATGTTCATATAAAATTAGATATAGATAAATAAAAACGATAATTAAAAGACAATGTTTAACCTTACAAGATTTAAACATTGTCTTTTAATTTTAAATTAATAATATCATTTTAGATTATATTAAAAGTTATAATAATCTTTTTAGTTGTTGTCGGGAATCTTTTTCTAAACTATAAACAGTTTCAATATCATTACGTAAATAAATAATATCTTTTTGAACTTTAGAAATAGTATTTAGAATTGTAATGATATTAGTAGAATTATTATCGACCTTATTCTCAAGAGCATCAAATTTTTCCTCAAGTGAATTAAATTTACCATCAAATTTTTCCTCAAGTGA
>CAOJFV010000027.1 GCA_948434985.1 uncultured Clostridium sp. | reverse complement strand
TTCTTTATCCATTCCATAAGCAAGTGATGCTGCTGTTGGTTCATTAATAATTCTTAATACTTCTAATCCTGCAATTTTTCCTGCATCTTTTGTTGCTTGTCTTTGTGAATCACTAAAGTATGCTGGTACTGTTATAACTGCTTGAGTTACTTCACTTCCTAAATAGTTTTCAGCATCCTGTTTTAATTTTTGTAATATCATTGCTGATATTTCTTGTGGTGTAAATTCATCACCTTCAATTTTTACTTTTTTATCTGTTCCCATACTTCTTTTAATAGAGATAACTGTATTATCTGGATTTGTAACTGCTTGACGTTTTGCAATTTGTCCAACTAATCTTTCTCCATTTTTTGAAAATGCTACAACAGATGGTGTTGTTCTATTTCCTTCAGCGTTTGGTATAACAACTGCTTCTCCACCTTCCATAACTGCAACACATGAATTTGTTGTTCCTAAATCGATTCCTATAATTTTTCCCATTTTAAAATTCCTCCTAAAATTTTATTTTTATTTTTTCTTTCTTTTGTAAAAATTTATATTAAAAAATTTAATAACATTATTTATCTAAAACAAATCAAAAGTAGTATATTGCTAGGAAAACTAGCAATAAATTTTTGAGACTATACAAGTGTATGTTGAAAAAATTTATGCAAAGTTTGACGAAGCAAGATGCTGCTTTTCATTTGTTTTAGTTTGCTACTACTACCATAGAATGCCTAATTACCTTTTCGCCTATTTTGTAGCCCTTTCTAAATTCTTCTTTTATTTCTTGTTCACCTAAATTGTCGTCTTGTACACTACTTACAGCTTCATGATATTCTGGATTAAATGTTTCTCCTACTGTTCTAATTTGTTCTACTCCTAAATTAGATAAAGTATCTAATAGTTGTTTATGTACCATTTCTACCCCTTGTTTATAATTTTCATCTTCTGTTTTAGTTGCTACTGCTTTTTCTAAGTTATCTACAACTGGCAAAACTGATGATACAATGTCTGAAAGTAAAGAATTATACAATCCTTCTCTTTCTTTTGCACTTCTTTTTTTATAATTATCAAATTCTGCCATTAGTCTTTTATATCTATCAGTAGTTTCTTCTAATTCGATTTTAAGTTTTTCTGTTTCAGTAACTTCTGTTACCTCGCTAACTTCTTCATTGTTTTCTTGAACCTTGTTTTCTTCCATTCCTTCCATCCTTTCTATTTATATATCTTTTTCATTCATTTTCTTACTAATATATTTCATTACAGAAATTACTTTTGAATAATCCATTCTTTTAGGTCCTATTATTCCTATTGTTCCTAAATCTTTATCTCCTACTGAATGTTTAAATGTTACTATACTAAAATCTTTCAATTGTTCATTATCATTTTCTTCACCTATATATACATTAATGTCTTTTGCTATCCCTGAATTTAACATATCTATTACTAAATCTTTTGTATCTAGTACATTAACAAAATTTTTGGCTATTTCTAAGCTTTTAAATTCTGGCAAATCAAACGCTTTATTTGTTCCTTCTAAATATATATTACTTTCTTCTTCTATTACTTTATTAATTTGTTCTATTATAGGTTTTATTACATCCATACTGTACGTTATTTCAGCAAGTATATATTCCTCCATAGGTTTATCTATTTTACTTAATGGTTTTCCTTTTAACTTAGAATTAAACAAATTATTTAATGTTTCTACTTGTGATTCTGTTATATCTTCATCATATTTTATAATAGTTTCTTTAACAAGTCCCGAATCTGTAATTATTACTACCATTAACATTCTTGTTCCAAGTAAAACAAATTTAATTTCTGAAATAACCTGCATATCATTTTTAGGTCCAATTGCAACTGTCGTATAATGTGTTATTTCTGATAAAGTAGTTGTTGCAATTTTTGTTAAATCTTCAATTTCATTTACTTTAGTAGATAATTTAGATTGGATATATTTTATTTCTTCTATCGATATATCTTCATCATTTAGTAGTTCATCAACATAGAACCTATATCCCTTCTCTGATGGAACACGTCCTGCTGATGTATGAGGTTTATCTAAATATCCTATGGTTTCAAGTTCTGCAAGCTCGTTTCTTACAGTTGCACTACTATAATCTAGCCCATACTTTTTTACAAGAGTTCCTGAACTTACTGGTTCAGCAGTGTTTATATATTCGTCTATTACTGCTTGTAATATTTCTTTTTTTCTTTTATCTAGCATATTTTTCACCTCTTTTTAGCACTTTATAAAGAAGACTGCTAATTTCTTTTACTATATTATAACCAAAATTAGCAATTGTCAACCCCAATTGCTAATTTTTTTGTGAATTCTTTGTGAATTCCTATTTAATTCCAAATATTCTGTCCCCTGCATCTCCAAGTCCTGGTACAATGTATCCTATTTCATTTAAGTGGTCATCTATACTTGCACAATATATTTGTACATCTGGATATGCTTCTTCTACTTTTTTAATTCCTTCTGGCGCTGCAATTAAGCATAAGAATTTAATTTTCTTTACTCCATCTTCTTTCATCATTTTTATTGCATCTATTGCAGAACCACCTGTTGCAAGCATTGGATCAACAAGTATTACTTCTCTATCAGCTATATCTTTTGGTACTTTATAATAATATCTTACTGGTTCTAACGTTTCTTCATTTCTATATAATCCAATTACACCTATTTTTGCATTTGGAATAACTTTTGTTATACCATTACTCATTCCAAGTCCCGCTCTTAGTATTGGAACAAATGTGTATCTGTCTTCATTAATTTTTTTAGCCATTGTTTTTCCCATTGGTGTTTCTACTTCCACTTCATCTTGAACAGCATCTCTCATTGCTTCATAGCATAAAAGCATTGCTATTTCTTCTGCAAGTTCTCTAAATTCTTTTGTTCCTGTTTTCTTATCTCTTAATATTGCAACCTTATGTTGTATTAATGGGTGTTTAACTTCTATCGCATTCATCTTTCAATCCTTCTTTCTATATTATACATTTACTTCTACTTTTTCTTCTTTTTTTGATTTCTTTTCTTTCTTATCAGACTTTGGCATATCTTCTTTTTCTACTGGTAATAATAAGTTGATTAAAATTCCAACAATAGCTGCTAAGCTCATTCCAGAAATTGTAACAGATACATCTCCACTAACAATTGAAATTGCAGCTCCTCCAAGTCCAAGCACAAGCATACTAGATGCTACTATTACATTTTTTGTTTTTCCAAAATCTACTTGGTTTTGAATTAATACTTTTAATCCATTTACTGCTATAAATCCATAAAGAAGTAGACTTATTCCACCTAATACTGCATTTGGTATTGTTGAAACTAATGCTGTAAATTTTCCTAAAAATCCTAAACATATAGCAAAAATTGCTGCAAGTCCAATTACCCAAACTGATGCAATTTTTGTCATTCCTACTACTGATGTATTCTCACCATAAGTTGTATTTGCTGGTCCTCCAAGTAATCCTGCTACAAATGTTGCTACACCATCTCCTAATAATGTTTTATCAAGTCCTGGTTCTTTTAATAAATCTTTTCCTATAATATTAGATAGTGATGTGTGATCTCCAATATGTTCTGCCATTGTTACAAGCGCAATTGGCGCAATTGTAAGCACTGCTGAAAAGTTTGGTGTATAACTTACAAATGGAATTACAAATTGTGGTAAACTAAAGAAGCTTGCTTCTAATACTTTAGTAAAATCTACTAAACCTACACATACTGCTGCAATATATCCTGTTATTATTCCAACTAAGAAAGGTATAATTTTCAAGAAACCTTTTCCTCTAACAGCAACAATTGCTGTTACTAAGAATGATACGACTGCAACAAAAACAGCTCTCCATTCAACTTCAGCTCCTGCAACAAGTCCAACTTGTGATATTGCAGATGGTGCAAGTCCTAAACCTATAATCATAATCATTGGTCCTATAACAACTGGTGGTAATAATTTATTAAGCCAAGATTTTCCTGTAAATCTTATAATAGTAGCAAACACTATATAAATAATCCCAACTACCATAACTCCTGTCATAGCTCCAGAAAGTCCTCCTTTTAAGTATGTAGCTGCTAGTGGTGCTATAAATGCAAAAGAGCTTCCTAAATAAACTGGTGATTTTCCTCTTGTACATAAAATATAAATTAAAGTTCCTATTCCTGATGTTACTAATGCTACTGGTATTGTAAGTACTGTTTCTCCTGCCCCAGAATTAACTAAAATAGGTACCAAAATAGTTGCTCCAAACATAGCAAATACATGTTGAAGTGCAAGTATTATCCATTTTACAATTGTTGGTTTTTCGTGAACATCTAAAACCATTTTACTTTTTTCCATAAGATTTCCTCCTAATATTTTCTTTTCAGGGTATATAAGCACAAAAAATCACTAAAATATATTATTTTAGTGATTTATAATTACATATATAATAGAAACAATTGTAGTAAACACAAAAACTAGCAAAGAAACTTTGCTTTCAAAAATTGTAGTAGCTTTTGTTTTTTCTACAAATTCTTTCATTTTTTACACCCTAAAAAATATTACTACATTTTGTATACAAATGCAATAGTTTTTTTAAATTTCTGCTTCTAAATTTTCTTTTTCTAAAAACATTTCGCAAACTTTTTTAACTTCTTGTTCTACTCTTTTATTATAATTATCATTCATTGCATCATTTTTTAATTTGGTCATTGTATCATATTCTGGATAATGTTTATCTATATATTCTAACATTTCTTTAGACATTTGTGATGTAATTGAACATTTAATATCAACACCTGAAACTTGTCTTCCGTTTTAAGAATTTACGATAAACATTTCTAATTTCGTGAATTTCTCTATCATCTGTTATTCCGTTTTCTATTTCTATCAATTGCTCTTGCATATTTCGAATCCAAAAACAATGAATAATATTCAAATTTGTTTTCTTTTTCTAATTCTTTTAAATAGTATAATATATCAAGAACTTCTTTTCCCCAAGCACTATCTACTTCTTCTCTTAAATATTGTATATATTGTTCTCCTGAACACTTCTTATATTTTTTATATGCTTCTCCTAGATAAAGATGTGTATTAAAATATATTCCTGATACTGGTCTCCATGTAACAAAAGAAATACCTCTATGCTTTTTTATTTCTGGAACAATTTGATTAAACATTTGATGAACATTCGTTGAATTTGTGTTTATACTATCATAAAAATATTCTCTATGTTCTGGATTATCATGTAATGTTGTAAATCTTTCAAGTTGTACAATTAATTCAAGCGCTGCTTCCTGATCTGTTTCATATCTCATCTTACCATTCTTTTCATCTAGTTTAATATGAGTATCTTGAAATTTTTTTGCAGTAGTTGCAATAATCCATTTTACAATTTCACCTTTATTTTCTAGTCCATAAAAGAAGTATTTTTCAAAATGTTCTTTATTTAATTCTCTTTGCATTTTTATACCTCCTAAACGAATAGTATTGTTAATCACATAATTATTTTAACAACACTATATCTCCATTGTCAATATTTTGTTGTTTTTTGTAGTTTTTTTTGTTTCAAAAATAATGGTAATATAAAAAAGATAGCTTAACACTCAGCTATCTTTTTTACTTAATGGAGCTACTAACGGGAATCGAACCCGTGACCTCTACCTTACCAAGGTAGCACTCTACCGACTGAGCTATAGTAGCAAATTATTTACAAATTTTATTATATGTGTTACAATAGCTTTTGTCAATATTGGTTGGCGATTTTTTTATGGGAGTTGATATAGATGATAGTAGAACGCAAATTTGAAATTGGTTTTCGTGATGTTGGTAAAAGTAATAAATTAACAGACAAAGCTTTACTTGGTTTTTTAGAAGATGTTGCAGGCAAACATTCAAATATTGCAGGCTATGGTCTTAATAATATTGAGAAAACTGGAATTACTTGGGTTTTATTAAATTGGAAAGTAAAAGTATTTAATCGTCCTTTATATGGTGAAACTGTTTTAGTCAAAACTTGGGGTAGAGATTGTGTAAAATTCTACACATATCGTGATTTTGAAGTATATAACAGTGACAATGAATTAGTTGCAATCGCAACTTCAAAATGGGCTTTATTAGATGCAAACACAATGAGTTTAATAAAAATTCCTGATGAAGTTATTGCTCCATATGAAATAGAAACAAAAAAAGTATTTGGTGAAGAACCAGAACCAAATAAAATTATGAGCCCTGATGAAGTTTCTTCTGTTTCTAATTATGTTGTAGGAAGAAAAGATATTGATATAAATCATCATGTTCATAATGTTATATATATGGATATTGCATATGAAGTTTTACCAGAAGAAGTTTATGATAATATTGATTGTAGTTCCTTTGAAATTATGTATAAAAAAGAAACAAAACTTGGAGAAACTATAAAATGTTTTTATTCAAAAGTAGATAATTCTCATTATGTTGTAATGAAAACTGAAGATGAAAAATTAGTACATTGTATAGTAAAACTTACATAGATATAATTCAAATGCTAATAATATAATAAGTAAGGAGTATCCTATTATGGCATTTTCACGGAATAGTTACAAGACAAGTAGTTAAAGAATTAAATTCTTGCTTAACCTGTGGTAAAATAAATAAAGTATTCGAGCCTAATAAAAATGAAATTTTATTAGGCATTTATGCTATGCGGAAAAAACCTTTGCTTACTAATTAATATTGATTCTTCAAATTATCGTATGCATTTAACAACTACCTCAAGACCAAATCCCCTTAATGCACCTAATTTTTGTATGTTACTTAGAAAACATTTAATAGGGATGAAAATAAAATCTATCTCAAATTATGATTTAGAAAGAATTATAACTATTGAACTTGAGGGCTTTAACGAATTAAACGATTTTGTTACAAAAAAGTTAATAATTGAACTTATGGGAAAACATGGAAATATTATATTAGTAAACGAAAATAATATAATAATAGATAGTATTCGTCATTTAGATACTTTTTCAAATTCAAATAGAGACATTTTACCTGCACATGAATACACTATACCTACTAGCGATAAAATTAGTTTTTTAAATATAAATTCATTTGAAGAATTTTATAATAATATTAGTAAAGATGCTTCAGATTATATAAATATAATTGCAAATACTTTTACAGGTATAAGTAAAAATCATTTACAATATTTATTCCAAAAATTAAACCTTTCAAGCAATGTAACAAAAGATGACTTAGAAAAAGTATATAACATTTTAAAAACTACAATTAACACTGAAAATCTTGCTTGTAAACTTTATGAAGTTTCATCTAAGCCTGACTATGTAATAGATATTACTGATACTTATTCCCCACTTTCAGTTAATTTCTTTTTAGATGACTTTTATTCTAACAAAGAAACCAGTGAAGAATTTAAAATTTATAGAAATAATATATTAAAACTTATATTAGCAGAACTAAAAAAATACACCAAACGTCTTAATAACATAAACAGAAAACTAGAAGAATGCGATACTATGGATACTTATAAATTATATGGAGAATTAATTACTGCTAATTTATATAAAATTGATAATAGCAAAAACATAGATAAAATCGAATTAGAAAATTACTATGACAATAATAATAAAATAGTAATTCCATTAGATAAAACTATCTCTCCTGCTTATAATGCCAAAAAGTACTTTAAAAAGTATAACAAATTAAAAAACGCTTTACAGATAGTAAGCGAACAAAAGAAAGATACTGCAATAGAAATAGATTATATAGAAAGTATAATTTATGAATTAAATAGTGCCAAAACAATAAATGATGTTTATTCAATATATGAAGAAATATCCGAAAATGTAATTTTCAAAGATACATTAAAGGATAAATCAGTTAAAAAATCTAGTAAAAATAAAAAGAAAAAACAACAAGAAGAAGAATTTTCTCCATTAACTTTTGTTATAGATGGTTATACTGTTTATGTTGGAAAAAATAATAAGCAGAATGATTACTTAACTTTGAAGTTTGCGCATAATAGTGATATGTGGTTTCATACTAAAAGTGTTCACGGAAGTCATGTAATACTTAAAACAAATGGAGATGAAATATCACAAGAATTAATAAATAAATGTGCTAGTCTTGCAGCATTTCATAGCAAAGCCTCTACCTCTTCAAATGTCACAGTAGATTACACATATGTCAGATATGTAAAGAAACCAACAAATGCAAAACCAGGTATGGTAATATATACAAACTATGATTCTGTAACTGTTAAACCTAATAATTTTGAATAATAATTCGAAGAACTTTCATAGTAAATAAAAAAGATAGCTTAGCTATCTTTTTTATTTACTGATACACTATCATAATATTTTGTCAATCTTAATAAAAAATTAATTGGATATTTTCGAAAAATAGTATATAATGTTGGAAGAGGATGTGAAAAATTTATGAAATTTTTTAAAAGACTATTTTTTGCAATAGTAATATTAGTAATTCTAGTAGTTGGAGGAATTGCTTTTATGGGGCATTCTATGTATAAAGAAGCAATTAATAAAACTAGTATTGCTGATAAAGTTTCTAAAATAAAAGAAAATGAAAATTATGTTACTATTGATAACATATCTAATGATTTCAAAAATGCAATAATTGCTGTTGAGGATCATAGATTTAAAGATCACAATGGTATAGATATAATAACTACTACAAGGTCAATGATTGAAAATATAAGAGAAAAAGATATTGTTGCGGGTGGTAGTACAATTACTCAACAAACAGGAAGGTTGTTATATTTTACACAAGAACAACGATTTACGAGAAAAGTTGCAGAACTATTTGTAGCTTTTGATTTAGAAGAAAATTATTCTAAAGATGAAATATTAGAACTATATTCTAACATCATTTATTATGGTAATGGTTATTATGGAATTAGAGAAGCAAGCCTTGGTTACTTTAATAAAGAACCAAAAGATTTAAACCTAGATGAAGCATCACTTCTTGCAGGTATCCCTAATGCTCCAAGTGTATATTCTCCTAATAAAAATTTACATTTAGCAAAAAAAAGACAATCAGCTGTACTTTCCGCAATGGTAAAATACAATTATATAACTGAAGAAGATAAAGCAAAAATTGTAAATACAAATAATAATGGATGAATGTCAATAGTTGGGGTGGAAAACTTTAAAAGTTTTCTGCCT
>CAOJFV010000026.1 GCA_948434985.1 uncultured Clostridium sp. | reverse complement strand
TTAACAGAAACAGATGGAGATATGGAAAAAGCAATTGAATTATTACGTGAAAGAGGAATAACAAAAGCTGCTAAAAAAACAGATAGAGTAGCAGCAGAAGGAATAGTTGCAGCATATGTAACAGAAGATGGAAAAGTAGGAAGTGTTGTAGAAGTAAACTCTGAAACAGACTTCGTTGGAAAAAATGAAGAGTTCAGAAGCTTTGTTGCAGACGTTGCAGAACAAATAGCAAAAGAAAATCCTGCAAATGTAGAAGAATTATTAAATCAAAAATCAATGAAAGATTCTACAAAAACAGTACAAGAAGTTTTAACAGGAAAAATTGCTACAATAGGAGAAAATATAACAATAAGAAGATTTGAAAGATTTGAATCTAATGGACTTGTTGAAAAATATATTCACGGAGATGGAAAAATTGGTGTACTTGTTGAATTAGAAAATGGAGATTCAGAACTTGCAAAAGATATTTGTATGCAAATAGCTGCTTCAAAACCAGAATTCCTAGATAGAGAATCAGTTCCAGTTGAACGTGTAGAAAAAGAAATGGAAATCCTAAAAGTTCAAGCGATGAACGAAGGAAAACCTGCTGAAATAGCTGAAAAAATGGTACAAGGAAGAATTGGAAAATTCTATGCTGAAATATGTCTTGTTGAACAACCATTTGTAAAAGATCCTGATATGAAAGTGTCAAAATTAGTAGAATCAAAAGGAGCAAAAGTAGTAAGATTTGCAAGATTCGAAAAAGGTGAAGGAATCGAGAAAAAAGAAGAAAACTTTGTAGAAGAAGTTATGAACCAATTAAAATAATTAAAATTTGTTTAAAATTGTTGTAAATTTTAATAAAAATTGATATACTAAAGTGGAAAAAATAGTATATCAATTTTTTTATTTTAAGGAGGAAAAAATTATGGAAAATGAAAATGTAGAAAAGATGAATGAAGAAGTTTTTACAGAAGAAACAAATAATACTGGAATAAAAATATCTGATGATGTAGTAGCAGTTATTGCAGGTGTTGCTGTATCAGAAGTACCAGGAGTTTTTGGAATGGCAGGAGGATTTGCAGGAGGAATAGGAGAAGTTTTAAGTGGTAAGAAAAACTTATCTAAAGGAATTAAAGTTGAAGTAGGAGAAAAAGAAACAAAAATAGATGTAAATATTATAGTTGAATATGGTACAAGAATTCCAGATGTAGCATTTGAAATTCAAAACAGAGTAAAAAAAGCTGTTGAAACAATGACAGGATTAAAAGTAGTTGAGACAAATGTTCATGTTCAAGGTGTTAATACAGACAATCAAGGAACAGAAGAAACAAAAGTAGAAGAATAGAATGCTTACCTTTGGCAAGAGATAAATTATAGCAAAAATCAGCGTGAGTGTAGTAATATATTTATTTTGCCAAACGTAGTACGCGGAGTCTACGAAGGCTGAGACAAGTGTCGAAGCTTTTCAAAATAAATATATTACTACATAGAAGCGTTTTTAATAGTACGTACTTATAAATATATGTTTTTTAGAAAGGAAAAATTATGAAAGTATTAGATAAAATAGCATTAGTACTATTTTCAAGTATTGTATTAATTATATCTGTTTTATTTTGCTTTGTGATATTTGGATGGATTAATATAGATGTAATGGCACTATATATAAAGCAATGTTTTAATGATCCAATAATTGCAAATATTACTTTAGGAGTTTTAGTAGTATTTATTTTACTTGCAATTAAAGGGATATTTTATACTACTAATACAAAAAAAGAAAATGGAACAGACAATGGAATATTAATACAAAGTGAAAATGGAAAATTATTTATATCAAAAGATACAATAAATAATATAGTTAGTGGAGTTGTAAAACAAGTAGAAGGAGCAGAAGATATTTCTTCAAAAGTGTTATTATCAAAAGAAGGAGCCATAAGTATTGATGTTACTCTATATGTATCACAAGAAGTAGTTATAAAAGATTTATCAAATGAATTACAACAAAAAATAAAAGAAACAATAAAAAAATCAATGGATATTGATATACAATCAGTAAATATTAGTATAAAAAATGTAACCACAAAAGTTACTCATCAAGGGGTAAAAGAGGGTTAAAATATAAAAGGAATGATAAAAATGGATGGTTTTAAGAAATTTGTAAGCGAATATGCTGGAGCAATTATTGGTGGAATAATCGCATTTATAATATTATGTACAAGATTATATGAAGTAATTGTAGGAATAATATTAGTAGCATTAGGAATATTTATAGGCAATTATGTACAAAGAAACAAATATGATGTAAAAGAAAAATTAAAAAGCTTTATAGATAGAATATAAAATAAACTAAGAAAGGGAAAACTATGAATAGATCTGGAGCAAGAGAACAAGCCTTTAAACTATTATATAGTACAGAAATACAACATGAAACAAGTGAAGAACAAGTAGAATTATATTTAGAGAACAATGATATTTTAGATGAAAAAACAAGAGAATATATTATAGATGTCATTAATGGAATAAAACAAAATGAAGAAGAAATTAATAAATTAATTACAGATAATTTAAAGAAAGATTGGCAACTAGGAAGAATACCAAAAATAAATATAGCTTTATTAAAGCTTGCAATATATGAAATTATATACAAAGAAATACCTTATAAGGTTGCAATTAATGAAGTAGTTGAACTTGCAAAGAAATATGGTGAAGATAATTCCCCTATATTTATAAATGGAATACTTGCGAGTGTTGTAAAAACTAAATTAAACTAAAAGGAAGAAATATATGGATTATAAAGCAATAACAGTAACAGATTTAAACAAATATATAAAAGATAAAGTTGCTGGTGATGAGTACCTGAATAATGTATTAGTAAAAGGAGAAATATCAAATTTTAAAAAGCATTATACAGGTCACTTATATTTTACTCTTAAAGATGACAATTCTTTAATAAAATGTATTATGTTTAAATCATTTGCTGAGAGAATGAAATTTATACCAAAAGACGGAATGAAGGTTATGGTATTTGGAACTGTATCTGTCTTTGAAAGAGATGGCGTATATCAAATATACTGTAAAGCAATGCAAGAAGAAGGAATGGGAAGCCTTTATAGAGCATATGAAGAATTAAAATTGAAATTAGAAAAAGAAGGACTGTTTGATGTAAAATATAAGAAAAAAATTCCATTTATGCCAAAAGTAATAGGAGTTTTAACTTCTCAAACAGGGTCTGTAATAAAAGATATTATAAATGTAAGTACAAGAAGAAATCCAAATGTATATATACGTTTATTTCCTGTGCCAGTTCAAGGGGAAGGTGCAGGAATAAAAATTGCAGAAGCTATAAAATATATGAATGATAATAAGTTAGCAGATGTATTAATACTTGCAAGAGGAGGAGGATCGCTTGAAGACTTATGGCCATTTAATGAAGAGGTGGTTGCAAGAGCAATTTTCGAATCAAATCTTCCAATAATATCAGCAGTAGGACACGAAACTGATTTTACAATAGCGGATTTTGTAGCAGATTTAAGAGCACCAACACCATCTGCAGCAGCAGAACTTGCAGTTACAGATGTACAGGAATTAAAACTCAAAATTCTAGGATATAATAATAGACTTAAGCTAGCATTAAAGAAAAAAGTAGAACTAATGCGTTTAAGATATGAAAAATGCATGGCAACTAGAGTGTTTAAAGAACCATTACAGAGGATTAATGAACAATATATAAGAATAGATATGTTAGTAAAGAGCCTGCAACACAGTATCGTTAATAAATATAAAGATAGAAAAAATGAAATGATAACATTAGTGTCAAAACTAGATTCATTAAGTCCATTAAAAACATTAACAAGAGGATATTGTATTGTACAAAGTGATGGAAAAGCAGTAAAATCAATTAATGATGTGAAAAAAGACCAAGAAATAGATTTAAGATTTATAGATGGAAATAAGAAAGCAAAAATATTATAGTATACTTAATATAAAAATATTAGAATTTTGAAAGGAGATAAATAATCTGTGGAAAATGAAGCAAATTTTGAAGAAACAATAAAAAACTTAGAACAAATTACAAACGAATTAGAAAAGGGAGATTTAAATTTAGATGAATCAGTAGCTAAATTTGAACAAGGTATGAAATTATCTAAAATGTGTAATGATATCTTAGAAAGTGCAGAAAAAAGAATTTCTATACTAATAAAGAAAGATGATGGAGTGACAGAAGAAAATTTTAACGTAGAGTAGTTTTATACAGAAATTGAAAGGGGAAAACATGGAGGAGATAGCAGGTTTTAAGTACTTATACACCCCATTACTATTATGGGCAGGTATACAAACATTTAAAGTAATTTGGGATTTAGTTACCACTAAACAATTTAACTTTAAACGAATTATGGGAGCAGGAGGAATGCCAAGCTCACATTCGGCAGTAGTAACATCTGTTGCAGCATTAATAGGAAAATATGAAGGAATTACAACACCACTATTTGCACTATCAGTAGTATTTGCGTTTGTTGTAATGTATGATGCAGCAGGAATTCGTAGAGCAGCAGGAAAACAAGCTAAATTATTAAATAAAATTGTAAATACACCAGGTTTAACAAATTTACAAGTACAAGAAAAATTAGTAGAAGTATTGGGACATACACCAACACAAGTACTAGTGGGAGCATTAATAGGAATAGCAGCAGGATTAGTTATGTAGTAGAAAAGAAAGGAAGTAGAAAAAATGGGAGATATTGAAATAGCAAGAAGTGTAAAATTAAAACCAATTGTAGAGATTGCAGAAAAATTAAACATAGATGAGGAATATATAGAAAACTATGGGAAATATAAAGCAAAAATTTCAGATAAAATATTTGAAAAAATAGGAAATAATAAGAATGGAAAATTAGTATTAGTTACAGCAGTTAATCCTACACCATTAGGAGAAGGAAAAACTACTATTTCCATAGGGCTTGCTGATGGATTATCAAAAATAGGAAAAAAATCAGTACTTGCATTAAGAGAGCCATCACTTGGACCAGTATTTGGTGTAAAAGGAGGAGCAACTGGTGGAGGATATGCACAAGTAGCACCAATGGAAGATATAAATTTACACTTTACAGGAGATATTCATGCAATAACTTCTGCAAATAATCTACTTTCAGCAATGATAGATAATCATATCTATTTTGGAAATGAATTAGGATTTAAAAAAGTAGTATGGAAAAGATGTGTAGACTTAAATGATAGACAATTAAGAAAAATAGAATGTGGTCTATCTGGAGAAAAAAATGTAGTTCCAAGAACAGATGGATATGATATAACAGTTGCATCAGAAATAATGGCAATACTATGTTTATCTAGTGATATATATGATTTAAAGAAAAGAATTGGTGATATTATAATAGGATATAATGAAAAAGAAGAACCAATTAGAGCAAGAGACCTAAAAGCAGAAGGAAGTTTAGCTGTTTTATTAAAAGATGCAATAAAACCAAACTTAGTTCAAACTTTAGAACATACACCAGCATTTATACATGGTGGACCATTTGCAAATATTGCACATGGATGTAACAGTGTAATGGCTACAAAAATGGCATTAAAATTAGGAGATTATGTTGTAACAGAAGCTGGATTTGGAGCAGATTTAGGAGCTGAAAAATTCATTGATATAAAATGTAGAACAGCAGGAATAAAACCATCAGCAGTAGTATGTGTTGCAACAATGAAAGCACTAAAATATCACGGTGGAGTAGCAAAAGAAGATATACAAAAAGAAAATATTGAAGCTTTAGAAGAAGGAATACATAATTTATTAAAACATATAGATAATATTAAAAACAAATTTGGATTAAATGTAATAGTTGCAATTAATAAATATGTAGACGATACAGAGGCCGAAGTAAACTTATTAAGAACAAAATTACAAGAACAAGGAATAAATCTAAGTTTAGTAGAAGCATGGGGAAAAGGAGGAGTTGGTGCAAAAGATTTAGCTTCTCAAGTAGTAGAGTTATGTGAAAAAGAAGATAATGCAAAATTTGTATATGATTTAGAAGATAGTATAGAAACGAAAGTAGAAAAAATAGCTAAAAATATATATGGTGCAGAGGGAGTAGAATTTTCAAAAGAAGCTATGGATACTATAAAAGCAATTGAGAAATTAGGATATGGAAATTTACCAGTATGTATAGCAAAAACTCAATATTCTTTTTCTGATGATCCAAATAATTTACTATGTAAAGAACCATTTAAAATACATGTATCAGAAGTAAATCTAAGAACAGGAGCAGGATTTATAGTAATATTAACAGGAAAAATATTTACAATGCCAGGACTTCCAAAAGTTCCATCAGCTGAGTTTATAGATATAAATGAAAATGGAGAAGTAGTAGGAATCTTTTAAAAATAAAATCTGTATAAAAACACTTCATTTGGAGAAAATACTAAAAAATAGTATTTATCTAAATGGAGTGATTTTTTTGGAAGAGATTAAAAATAAGATATTTGTTAATAGAACAGCAATTATAAGTATTAGTTTAGTACTATTATTATTTTTGCTATATAACATATTTAGTAATAGTATAGTATTAGGTTTATCGAAATATGGTTCAAGAGGAGAAGAAGTACGTACTATACAAACAAAATTAAAACGATGGGGATATTATAATGGAAATATTGATGGAATTTATGGAAGCGGGACTCTTGCAGCGGTAAAGTATTTTCAAAGTAAAAATGGATTAGTAGTAGATGGAATTGCAGGAACAAAAACTTTACAAGCTATGGGAATTTATAATTCTTCAGGAAATTCTGGAACTTCCTCTAATTCAAACGACCTAAATTTACTAAGTAGATTGGTTTATGGAGAAGCAAGAGGAGAACCATATCAAGGTCAAGTTGCAGTAGCGGCAGTAGTACTAAATAGGGTAAAAAATTCAAGCTTCCCAAATACAGTATCAGGAGTTATATATCAAAAAGGAGCATTTAATGTTGTGGATGATGGGCAAATAAACTTAACACCAAATAGTACAGCAAAAAAGGCAGCACAAGATGCGTTAAATGGATGGGATCCATCATACGGTTCAATTTATTATTTTAATCCATCAACTGCAACAAACAAATGGATATGGTCAAGACCACATGTTGTAACAATAGGAAAGCATAGATTTTGTAAATAAATCTATGCTTTCTTCTATTTTATTTCTACAAATTTTATATCTTTTTCTTCATATTCTTCAGGTTTTAATCCGTACAGTATGTTTCATATGGTCAAGTAAGAAAATCATTATAACACTAAATATACAACCAAGTATTACATATACATATGAGGTAGTGGTTACGTTTAATAAGAAAGAACAAATCATACATATTCCAGCTCTTAATAGACTATAAGGAAGTTCCATTGCAGCATATATTTTTGTTCTCATAGAAGAATTAGAAAAGCTATTTAAATATCTCTTTATTAATGTATAATAAGGTCCTTTTATTGCACATTGTATAGCAAGCATTATTAAAACTATTTCTAAAGTTAAACCATAATTAAGTCCAACAATTTCACATAATCCAATAGCTATCATAGAGAGAGTAACAGATAATCCAAAAACAGTTAAAGTTCTATTTTTAAATTTATTGTGAAACCAAGCTTGTTTGCTTGAAGTTATCCCAGAAATAATTTGAAATGCAGCATACGTAATTCCAAAGTATTGTTCTGGCAAATGTATATCTGTAAATATACTACTACTTAAACTAGATCTTATTGCTAAAATACTAGTTAATAAAGAGTAGAATATAATTAAACTTTTTAATCTATTAGATTGAAAAATAAACTTAAATCCGTTCTTTTATATCATTAATATTATCTAACATAGAAATCTTTTCAGCATTTGTTTTTTCTACCTCCTTAAAGCTAAAAGATAGTATAGTAGCTAAAATACAAAGCCCAAAACAAAGAAGCATTGGTAAATATCCATTTACTACAAATAAAAATCCAGTAATTAAAGAAGTGATAGCATCAATGTAATAGTAGTAAGATGAACTTTTGCCATCTATTTTTGAAAATAGATCATTTCTTTTATTAGATTTTTCAATTGAATCATATAAAAGGTTTGTTTCAGTTAAAGATTTTAAAGAAAAACCTAAAGCTGATAAGAATTGTGAAACTATAAGTATAACCATTCCATCTGCTAATATCCATAGTAGTATACTAGCAGCAACAAGAATATTACCCAATATAAGAGATAATCTATTACCTAATTTATTAACAATAGCGGTATTTGGAATCTGTAAAATAAATTTAAATATTGGATAAAATGCATCAACAAATAAAACATCAGCAGCACTAATTCCTTTTGTATTAGTTAAAAATAAAAAAGAAATTGCATAATAAAATAGCAAATCCCATGAAATTGCCTTATAAAATGGAAATAATTTTATATTATATTTTTTATTTTGTATAAGAGTTTGTTCGTTCATTATAAGCTCCTTTTCTTTAGCATATGATATATTATATAATAAGTAAAAATCTTTGTAAATAACTTCGCAATATAAATTGACAAAAACTATATATATTGATAATATAATAATAAATTCAGGAATAATGAAAAATGCATAATAGAATAGGAGATAACTTATGATTTTATATCCAGATTTATATGTAAATAATGTTAAAGAAATTGAATATGAAATGTTAAAACAAAACAATATAAAAGGGTTAATTTTAGATGTAGATAATACTCTTTTAGATTATTATAAAAATATGCCAGAGGGAATAGATATTTGGTGTGAAAAAATGAAGAAAAAAGGTATTAAATTTTGTATTGCATCAAATAGTAACAATAAAGATAAAGTAAACAATGTATCAAAAAAATTAGGGATACCATATGTGTTTTTTGCAAAGAAACCTCTAAAGGGAGGACTAAATAAAGCAGCAAAACTAATGGAACTAAAAAATAGTGAAGTAGCAGTTGTGGGAGACCAAATTTTTACAGATGTTTTAGGTGCTAATAGATGTAAAATGTTTTCAATATTAGTAGATCCAATAAATGAAAAAGATATGCTTGTAACAATAATAAAAAGACCAATTGAGAACTTAATAAAAAAGAATTATAAGAAGGGGGACAAATAAAAAAATGTATATTAATGATGTACATATATTAGTTTATGTAGCTTTTGCAATAATAGGAATAATTATAGCATACTTTATAAACTGGTGTAATGATAGAATGATTGAAAATAAAAAGATATTTTCAAAGGACATATTAGATAAAACTAAGAGAAAAAAGCCAAATTATGCATTGATGATAATAATGGCGTTGTTATATATTAGTATTGTATATTTCTTTGGAATTCATCAAGGATTATATAAAAACCTAAATTTAATTAAATTTACGCTTTTAATTCCTATGCTAATATCTGCATTAATAATAGATTATAAACTACAAATAATTCCAAATAGACTTAACTTAACAATGTTTGAAATAGGACTTTTTTTAACATTTTTGTATGGAATAGCAAATGTTAATATAGGGGTTAATATGTTACTTGGAATGGTAGCTGGTGGTGCAATATTTTTAATAATAACATTACTTGGAGGACTAATTGCAGGTAAAGAAGCAATGGGATTTGGTGATGTAAAATTAATGGGGGCATTAGGACTTTATTTTGGGCTTAGTGGAATTATTGCAATATCATTAATAGCATTTTTGTTAGGTGCAATTATAAGTGTAGTTTTGCTTTCTGCTAGAATAAAAAAATCTAGTGAATATATACCATTTGGACCATTCATAGTAATTGCAGCTTTGATTGTATTATTTGTACCATTTGAAATACTAGTTACGGTACTACTTAAAGTATTTACATTAGGAATGTATAAGGGATAGATATAGAGAGGGATGAAGTTAATATGAATCAAAAACTAAAATGGTTAAGAGATAAAATATCACGTATGGATATGGAAGGTATGATAGTTTCTAATCCTATAAATATTAAATACTTGATAGGTGTAGATGCAGAAGGAATTTTACTATTAACTAGAAAAGAAAATGTATATATAACAGACTCAAGATACATAGAAAAAGTTAATACTATGTTAACAATAGATGATGAAATTATTGTGACTAATATAACGGATGTATCACAAGATGATTATGAAAATTTTTTTATGTTTTGTGAAAATGTTGGGTTTGAAGAAAATTACTTAACATATGCAAAATATAAAGATTATAAGCAACGCTATAAAATACATAATTTTGTTGAAACAGAAAATATAATAGAAAAACAAAGAATGATAAAAGACGAATATGAAATTAGCTGTATAAAAAAAGCATGTGAAATTACAGACGATTGCTTTAAATATTTACAAAGTTTTATAAAAAAGGGAATGACTGAAAAACAAATTGCGTGGGAAATAGAGAAATACTTTATAACGAATGGAGCAGACGGGCTTGCATTTGATACAATAGTTGCATCACGGACCAAATTCATCAATGCCACATACAGCTCCAACAGATAGAAAAATTGAGTCTGGCGATATTATTACAATAGATTTTGGATGTAAATATAAAGGATACTCCTCAGATATGACAAGAACAATATTTGTAGATTTTATACAAGATTATATAAAATCAGTGTATGATTTAGTACTAAAAAATCAAGAACTAACATTAAAAGAATACTATGATGGTGCAAATATTCGTGTACTTTCTAGAATGGTAGAAAATGATTTTAAACTTAACGGATTTGATTTTGTTCATGCTTTAGGTCATGGAGTAGGACTAGATATTCACGAAGAACCTGTAATAAGTTCAAGAAGAGGAGATTTTATTTTAAGAGAGAATATGGTAATAACAGATGAACCAGGTATTTATATAAGTGGTAAGTTTGGTATAAGAATAGAAGATACAGTGTTAATTGGCAAAAATGGTGCAGAAGTTTTAACTAGGTCAAGTAAAGATTATGTGATTATATAGTGTTTTTAGCACAGTAGGAATGAATTTAATTGATGTAAAACTGCAAATAAATATAAATTAAGATTTATTTAATAAAAACCCTGAAGCCAGAATTGAAAGTTCAAATTCTGGCTTTAGGGTTTTGATTTTTATCCTTTTAATATTTCATCGAATGTATCAGAACAGATAGAAAATTCACTTGCTAAATCATACATTATGCGAAAACTATGAAAAAGAATGAAATGAGGGGTGGTTTGATAGATGGAATGGACTATATCCATAACATTATCTTTGGTTAAAGTTGTAAGTAAACGCTGTGCTTGTTCTGCCTCTTCTCTTCTGAGAAAAACAGAAAGGCCAAGAGAATCACTTACATCATCTAAACCGATATGCCCATCTTCAGTTTTTCCATTTTCCAAAAGATAATTAATACTATTTTGGAAATTTTTAGCATAGGCTAAACAATCTTCGGAGAGTTGATTCATATACTCCGAAGTAGAATCGAGTGCTTTGAGTTTAAGGTTCCGTGTTACATCATTCATTTTGAAAGCTCCTCTCTTTTTTATAAAAAGTTTATAATATTGATAGTATATCATACCACACATAAAAAGTCAAAATATGACGTTTCTAATTAAATTTACTAAAAACCTTGATTTTGCTATAAATATAGTATAAAATAGATAAGAATTAGAAATAATATTTAAGGAGGAAACAAATATGGCAGAAGTATATATGGCAGGAGATTTTAGAAACGGAACAACATTTGAAATG
>CAOJFV010000025.1 GCA_948434985.1 uncultured Clostridium sp. | reverse complement strand
TTTACAAAAAATGTTGAGGAGATTTTTATCACCCCAACATTTATTATAGAACCCATTTTTTTATTAGAAATATATATTAAATAGGTTATATAATTTATTTTATACATTTCAGGTTATAAGCTTCCCACTGGGGCTGTAACAATGCTAAACGCATTTAACAGCCCTCAGCGGTCCCCACATGGCTTAAACCCTCCATTTCTAAAATAAATATATAACCTCTTTAATGATAAATGTAATATTTATTCAAAAAATTATCAAAAACGAATTATGTCGAAAATTTTACAAAAAAGTAAAGAAAATGAAAAATATTAGCATAAGATAGCCAAAAACGTGCTTCCGTAAAGCAGTTTCACAAACATTGAAATTGATGGAAAAATTAACTATTTACTTACAATTTTTATTTTCCTATAATATAAATAATAAATATTATTATTATGAGAGAAGGAAATGTCATATGAAAACAAAACAGTTAAAAAGAAAAATAATATTAATACTATTAATCATAAGTATGCTAGTGCCATATGTACCAGTTTTCACACCAGTGTCTGAAGCAACTAGTGAAGTGATTTTTACATATACAGGGGGGATACAAGAATATAGAGTAGAAACATCTGGAATATATAAACTTGAAGTTTGGGCAGGTTCTGGTGGATATGATAGAATATCAGATGGACAAAATAATCAGATAGTATATGGTTCTGCTGGAGGATATTCTTATGGAAATATCAAATTAAATAAAGGTGATATTCTTTATATAGGTGTAGGAGGAAAAGGAGAAGATTGTAACTTTACACTAGATCATAATAATTCAGGTGGATACAATGGTGGAGGAGAATCTGCACTAGCTGGCAACCACTATGAAGGTGGAGGTGGCGGAGGAGCCACACACATAGCTTTAAACAATGACCTAGGGGTTTTATCAAATTATAAAAATAACAAAGAAGACATATTAATAGTTGCTGGAGGTGGTGCTGGTGCTTCTACATCATCAGGACTTTGGGATGCAGGATGTCCACTAGATATAGGAAATAGAGATATAGCACCAGGAGGAGGAATTAATTGCACTAAAACTACATACGACAAATATTGTGCTCATACGGCTGAAGGAATAGAGCATGATTGTTATGTAACAGGAGAGTGGAAAAATGGCAAGAGAGGAGAATTTGGTTTAGAAATAGATGCAACTCCAGCAGGACAAATAACTACAAAGAATGACAATGACTTTGGAAAAGCAACAGCAAAGATATCAGGAGGAGGATGGTATGGAGGAACTGGATATGATATGCATGTAGGAGGAACTCCTGGGTCAGGATACATAGGAGGAGTAAGCGATGGTGGTTCAATAGCGGGAGAAAATATTGGAAATGGACAAGCAAAAGTAACACTTATACAAGCTGATGCACAAACACTTACAGTGAATCCAAATGGAGGAGTTTATAATAATACAACTAGTAATACTTCATATACCATAGAAGTAGGAACACAAAAACAAATTCCAAACCCAACAAGAACAGGATACATATTCACAGGTTGGGCTTTATTGGGAATAGGTTCTACTTTAGATGGAAAAGCTTTTACTATGGGAACAGAAGATGCAACTTTAACTGCAAATTGGACAAGAAATAATTATAATTTAACAGTAAATCCAAATGAGGGAACTTGGGAAGGAAATAAGTCTCCACAAAACTTTACACTTGCATATGAAGACAATAAAACTATTTCTAATCCAGTAAGAGATGGATATAGATTTAATGGTTGGACATTAGAAGGTGATGGAAGTTCACTAACTGGAACTACTTTTAGAATGGGATATAATAATGCAACATTAACAGCTAACTGGAGCTTAATTACACACAATATTACGGGAACTGTAACTTGGGATGACCAAGATAACAAATATTCTTCAAGACCAGAAAATGTAACAGTGACTTTATCAAGAAATCCAACAACAGGAGAAGTAACATCTATACCAACACCAGTACAAGTAAGAGGAAATGCAGAATATGCATTCAATAATGTACAAACATATGATACAACAACAGGAAATGCATACACCTATCAAGTAAGCCAAAATAAAGTATCAGGATATAAGACAACAATTAATACATATAACATTATAAACCAATTAATAGTACCAACGTACTCTTCAAATATATCTTATTCGCCAATAGATACATATAAAAACTTATATCTAAAAAATGGTAAAGTAAAAATAACTGCTAATATACAAAGTACATCAGGGAATACATATCCAGAATTAGGGTTAAATAATGGAATAGTAAATTTCCAGGTAGATCCTGATATAACTTTGGATACTAATACATTAAAAATATATCACACAGATAGTAATAGTACAAAAAAACAAATAACAGACTATACATTAAATGGAAATGCATTAACAGTAGATTTTGGAGAAAATAAAATATCAAAATCAAAAGATAAGATAGAAATAGAAGTATATGGAACTTTAAATAAAATTAAAGAATATTCATCTAGCATCAGTTTAACAGGAAACCTAAGAGCATATGATGGAGAAAACACAAATATAAACTTAGGAACACTTACAACTAAAACAGCAAAAATTACAGCACAGTACCAAATGCCACAAGCAAACATTAAAATAACAAAACACGACAGTATTACAGAACAAAATTTAACAAATGCAACATTCACTTTATATGAATGGAATGGAACTGAATATGTAGAAAAAGAAACAATTCAAGACACAAACAATGATGGAATCTACGAAAGCAAATATTATGAATGGAATAAAGTTACAGAAGGAAAATACAAAATAGTAGAAACTAATGTGCCAGAAAACCATAAAAATTTAGGCTTTAGTATGGAATTCACAATAAATCAACTAAAAGCTGAAAATTATACAATAACTCCAGATTACTCTAACAAAGAATACAAAATAACATACAATGTTCGAACACCAGATGATTTCGATAATACTAATGGAATAGTAGAAAATGAACCATATAAAATTAAAGCAAGCATAGACTTATTAGATTCAGAAAACTTAAAACAAATACAAAATGAAGCAATCTTTAAAATATACGAATGGGATAGACAGACTGGACAATATAAAATCTATACAAGCTATACAACTGGTCAAGAAGTTAAAATAAAAAGACAAGAGAATAAAACTTATATAACAGAAGAATGGTTATATTATACTGAAAGTAACGAAGGTAAATTTAGAATAATAGAAGAAACAGCTCCAATAGGATACTATGGAGACTATGAAGATGATCAAGCAAATAAAAAAAGAACATATGACATAAATGTACTGGGCATAGTAGGAACAAATGGAGAAAGAAACGAAACAACAATAGCTTTATCAAATAAAGATGGAAAATTTGTAAACCAAAGAACAAAAGCTAGAATAAACTTAAACAAAATAGACTCTGAAACAAAGGGGGAAGCACAAGGAGATGCAACTCTACAAGGTGCTGTTTATGAAATTTATGCTAGTGAAAACATTTATCACGCAGATGGAATAACTCAAAACTACGAAGAAGAAACAGCTCTATTATACAAAAAAGACCAACTAGTCCAAGAAAAAATAACAAATGAAGATGGGAAACTAACATTTGATAATCTAGAATGTGGAAAATACTATATAAAAGAAAAAACACAATCAAATGGATACTTATTAGATGAAAAAGAATATGAAATAGATGTAACATATCAAAACGAAACAATAAAATTAATTGAAAAAGAACAAACAGTAGAAGAAAAAGTAAAAAAACAAGGTTTCCAAATATACAAAATAAAGCAAACAGATAGAACAGAATACGAAGGGCTACAAGATGCAGGCTTCACAATCTATAGAATAAATAGCTTAAGTATAGTAAAAGATGGAAAAATAACCAAAAACCAAGATGGAACATATACATTAAATGACCAGACAGCAAAAAATGATGAAGCACTTACGAAACTAGCAAACAAAAACGGAACATACAAAATACAAGACTTAGTAGACTATTACTACAAAATTAAATACACAGAAAATGATATGGGAAGCTTACCACAAGACCAAAACAGTTATCATCCTTATAATATAAATGAAGAAATGGTAAAAAATTATGCATCAAGTACACAAGGCTCATACATAGGAGAGCTAAAATCAAATGGTGATGGATATATAAGAAGTCCAGAACTAGCATATGGAGAATATATAGTAATAGAAACAACAGTGCCTAAAAATTTAGAAACAGCAAAACCATTCTATATAAATGTACAAAACGATTCAAGAGCAGTACAAAAATTAAAATTTATTACAGATGAAAATTTCGAAACAAAAGTAAAGATATATAAAGAAGATAGCCAAACAGGAAAAACAGTGTTAAAAACAGGTGCGAAATACATAATAAGAGATGAAGAAGGAGAACTAGTAACTATAAACACATGGGATGCGAACAATGGATATGTAAAATATGGAACTTATGAACACCCATTTGAAACAGGAAAAGATGGATATCTAGTAACACCAATGAACCTTAAAGTGGGAAAATATACACTAGAAGAAATAGAAGCACCAGATGGATATGTACTTGCAGGATATGAAGGAAGTTCAATAAATGGACAAATAACAAAAAAACCACAGGCGCAAGTAACATTCGAAATTTCAACAAATGCAATATACTACACAGATGACTTTTTAGACACAAATGTAATAGTAATAAAACAACAAAACCAACCACAAGTAGGATGCTTAGAGATAATTACAGAAGGTGACTATGTAAGTAGTGCAAGTAAAAATGTAGACGGAAACTATGAATTTACATATGAAACAAGACCAATCAGTGGCACAACATATGAAATAAGAGCAAAAGAAAACATACTAACAACTGACTGTAATAATACAATAATATATGAAAAAGACCAATTAGTAAGTACTGTTACATCAAATGATCTTGGAATTGCATATGTAGACAACCTTCCACAAGGAAAATACTATATAGTACAAACTATAGCTGGAAATGGATTTAGCCTAAACAGGGAACAAAAAGAATTTGAAGTAAAATATGGAACAAACCAAAAAGACTTACAAATAGGAACAAAAGAATGGAAAGCTGAAGCTCAAAAAACACCAGTAGTACATATTGAAGAAAAGTACAAAAATCAAAAACAAGAAATACAAATAGAAACAGAAAAAATAGATGCTGAAAGTGGAGAAAAACTTAAAGGAGCCCAAATAGGACTATATGTAAGAGAAAACATAGTAAATAAAGCCACAAACGAAGTAATACTAGAAGAAAATACTCTAGTAGAAGCACAAACAACAAATGAAGAAGGAAAAATAACTTTCCAAACAAATCTTCCGCTAGAACAATACTATGTAAAAGAAATAAAGGCACCAGTAGGATATGTATATAATGGACAAACAAAAGAAATAGATGGAAGCTATGACACTTCACAAATAGCAATAAAACAAATAAGCACACAAATACAAAACAAAAAAACAAGCATAAATATACAGAAAACAACAAAAGAAGGTTCAAATTTAGTTGGTGCAACACTAGAACTAAGAAACTCTAATAACGAAGTAATTCAAAGCTGGCTAACAGAAGAACAAGCAAAAAATATACAATCATTAAAAATAAACGAACAATATAAAATAGTAGAAACCCATCCAAAAGAGGGATATGTAACGGCAAAAGAAATAACATTCAGCATAAATGATGAAGGTAATATCCAAACAGAAGCAAAAATAAAAGACCAAAATACAATAATAATGGAAGACCAAACAACAAAAATTATAGTAGAATTACTAGATGCAAAAACAAAAGAACAAGTAAGTGGAGCAACGTTAAAAATATTAAATGAAAAAGGCGAAGAAGTAGCAAAATTTGAAACATCAGATATAGGAAAAGAAATAGAAAAACTACCAATAGGAAAATATACATTAGTAGAAGAAAAAATACAATTAGATAAAGGATATGTAACTATAGATCCAGTACAATTTGAAATAAGAGATACAGAAGAAACTCAAAGAGTGGTAATAACACAAGAATATACAAAACTACAAATAAGCTTAAAAGATATAGAAACAAAAGAACCAATAGTAAGAGCGACCTTACAACTAATAAAGAAAACAGAAGAAAATGAACAAATATTAGACGAATGGGTAACTATGGTAGAACCACATCTAATAGAAAAATTACCAGTAGGAAAATACTATATAAGAGAAACTGTAACACCAATTGATAGAGGATATGTAACAATTAATGAACAAGAAATAGAAGTAAAAGACACAGTACAAATTCAAAAAGTAGAAATAGAACAAGCTCAAACTAAATTAGAAATAGAGTTAATAGATAAAGAAACAAAAGAGAAAATACAAGGATCAAAATTACAAATAATAAAAATAAATGCAGAAGGAAAAGAAGAAATTGTAAAAGAAATAGAAACAAAAGAAGAAAATACTATAATAGAAAAGTTACCAATAGGAGAATATATCCTAAGACAAACAGAACATAGAATAAAAGAATTAGGATATGTAAGAATAAAGGATAAAAACTTTAAATTAATAGACACAGCAAAAACGCAAAAAATGATAGTAGAACAAGACTACACAAAAGTACAAATAAGAGTAGTAGACATAGATAATAAAGAGCTAGTACTAGG
Organism: uncultured Clostridium sp.; assembly: GCA_948434985.1. GTDB lineage: Bacteria > Bacillota > Clostridia > TANB77 > CAG-508 > RGIG8482. The sequence goes on along the minus strand of CAOJFV010000025.1, from coordinate 5,337 downwards.
TTCTACAATAACTTTACAAGATAAAGATGGAAATGAAATAACAGAAGACTGGATAAGCACAAAAGAAGAAAAAGTACTAACTAGAATACCAGTAGGAGAATATTACATAGTAGAAAAAGAAGCACCAACTCTAAGAGGATATGTAAAAGTAGAAAAAGTAGAAATAAAAGTAGAAGAAACAAGTGATATTCAAGAATATGAACTAGAGCAAGACTACACAAAATTATCATTAACACTAGTAGATAAAGAAACAAAAGAAGAAATAAAAGAAGCGGACTTAATTATTAAAGACGAAAAAGGAAATAAAGTAGCAGAAATTTCATTAAAAGAAGATAAGACAGAAGAAAATGACACAACAAAAGAAGATGATACAGTAAAAGATAAACAAAATGATAAAGAAGAGCAACAAGAAAATACTGCTATAACAGAACAAAAGATAAAACAAGTACTAACTAGATTGCCAGTAGGAAAATATATAGTAGAAAGTATTAGTATGCAATATGGATACAAACCAATAAAAGCACAAATAGAAGTAAAAGATACAAGAGAAATCCAAATTAAAGAACTAGAAGTAGAAAGAGAAATCTTTGATATACAAGTAGAAGAATGGATAGAAGAAATTGTAAGAAACGGCAAACAAGAGTACAAAAACGAAAAAGAAGAACAAACAGTAAAAAAACTAGATGTAAAAGATAAAAGAATACCAACAGAAGACATAAAAATAACATACAAGATAAGAGTAAAGAACATAGGAAAAATAACAGGACAGGTAGGAAAAATAGAAGTAAGTATACCTATGGGAATGGAATTCATAAAAGAAGCAAACAAAGGATACTGGGAAGAAGAAAATGGAAAAATAATTACAACAGGATTAGCAGGAAAAGAGTTAAAAGAAGGAGCATATGCAGACCTAGAAATAATATTACGTTGGAAAAATGGACTAGAAAACTTTGGAACAAAATCAAACACAGTAAGAATACTAGAAGTAACAAGTGACATAGGTTTCAAAGAAGCAAACGAAGAAAACAACGTAGCTAGGGCTAGTGACGTAATAATAGGAGTATCAACAGGAGAAATGAACATACTTTGGGCATGTTGGGTATTACTAATATTCTTAATATTAGTAGAGGTATATGTAACAAAAAAATTACATATAAAGAACTTTAAAATAAAAGATAAAACACTAAAATATAGAAACAAAAAATAAAGTTTGTTCTAACAAAAAAACACATCTCGAAATTAGAGATGTGTTTTTATTGCTATGTTTAATACTATCCTTATGCTTGACAAAACCTTGATAAAAGCGTAAAATAGAACTATATAAAAGGAGGATTTATGCAAAATAGTAACAAAAGAACCTTTGAGATAATAAATTCAAAAACAAAAATATATCTAACAATTATAGCAATATTACTAGCTGTAATATGTTTTTATGAAATTGCGTTTATAATGCCAGCAGTTATCTTGTTTGGTCTTATTTGTTTTTATGCAGTATGGACAAACAATAAAAGAAAAGCAGAAATTTCAGAACATATTAGAGAATTAACCATAAACGTAGATAGTGCAGCAAAAAATACTCTTATAAATTCACCATTTCCATTAATAATAGTAGAAACAGATGGAAATATTATTTACAAAAGCTCAAAATTTGTTAGCGAATTTGAGAACGTAGATATGGAAAATACTTTAAATGAATTAATACAAGAAATAAAGATAGATATACAACAAAAAATAAATGATAACGATAAAAACAGAACAAAAGATAGACAGATACAAATGGAACAAATAATACAAGATAAAAACTATAAAATTATAGGAGAATATGTAAAATCTAAGCAAAATACTAAAAACAATCAATCAGAATATATGTTACTTTTATATTTTGTAGACAATACAGAATATGTAAAAGCAGTAAAAAAATACAATGATGCTCAAACTTGTATAGGAATTATAATGATAGATAACTACGAGGAACTATTACAAAGAATATCAAATGAATCAAGACCTGAAATTATAGCAAAAGTAGAAAAAACAATTTATGATTGGGCAATAGAATCAAATGGTGTAGTAATAAAATCAGAAAGAGATACCTTTGTATATGTATTTGAACAAAGATATCTAGATAAAGTAAAAGAAAATAAATTTCCAATTTTAGATACAGTAAAAGAAATAGAACTAGAAGGAACACTTCAAATAACTTTAAGTATCTCTATATCAAATGAAGGTGCAACAGAATATGAAAAGTACAAATCTGCACTAGCTGGAATGGATATTGCATTAGGACGTGGAGGAGACCAAGCGGTAATTCGAGAAAACGAAAAATATTTATTTTTTGGAGGAAGGACCCAAGAATTAGAAAAAAGAACAAAAGTAAAAGCAAGAATAGTAGCACATGCCTTAGAAGAATTGATAGTGGAATCAAAAGACATACTAATAATGGGGCATACAAATGGAGATATAGATTCGATAGGATCTAGTTTAGGAATATATAGACTAGCGAAAAGCCTAGGGAAAACGGCAAATATAGTAAACGAAACAACAGGATTAAGTTTAGACCTATTCATAGAAACAGTAAAAAAAGAAGAAGAGGAAGAAATTTTCATAGATAAACAAGAAGCATTATCAAAAATAACTCAAGACACATTACTAGTAGTAGTAGATACACATAAAAGAGGATATGTAGAGGCACCAATGTTACTTGAAAAAACAAATAAAATAGTAGTAATAGATCACCATAGAAGAAGTGCAGATTACATAGATAATGCAATACTAACATTCCATGAAGTATATGCATCATCAGCTGCAGAACTTGTAACAGAACTATTACAATATGTAGAAAAACCAATAAAATTAAAACAAGTTGAAGTAGAAGGTCTATATGCAGGAATAATGACAGATACAAAAAACTTTACTTTTAAAACAGGAGTAAGAACCTTTGAAGCAGCAGCATACTTACGTAAGTGTGGAGTAGATATAATAAAAGTAAAAAAATGGTTCCAAAGCGACTTAGAAAACTACAATACTATTGCTGAGATAGTAAAAGATGCAGAAATTATACGTGATGGAATAGGAATATCTATCTATGATAAAGAAAATAAAGATGCAGGAGTAATATGTGCAAAAGCAGCAGATGAACTATTAACAATAAGTGATATTACAGCATCATTCGTAATAGGAGATGTAGGAGATAAAGTATGCATAAGTGGACGTTCAATAGGAGATATAAATGTACAAGTAATACTTGAAAAATTACGGAGGCGGAGGTCATATTACTTTAGCAGGAGCACAAGTTGAAGGAAAAAACAAACAAGAAGTAAAAGAAGAATTAATAAAGAAAATAGATGAATATTTTGATGAATTAGGAAATTAGATATAAAAAGGCAGGTAGAAATATCTGCCTTTTATAATTAACGGCTAAATGTAAATAGTTGAAATGGAAAACTTTAATAAAGTACTTACTTTTTTATATTTTTATAAAAATACAAGAACATTTCATAAAATACTACAAATTGTAATATTTTATGAAATGTTTTTATTTATGAAATGTTAGGTATTGAACAAATGTAATATGTATGATAAAATTTGTTTACATATGATTAAATTTATATGAATTAATGGTAATGGAAGTGAAATGAATTAAAATGATAAAGTTAGAAATAGATAATATAGATAAATATATATACAAATTAAAAGATGAAAAAAACAATAAGTACAATTTAAATTTAGAATTTTTTGATATTGAAGAAAATCCTAAAGTTGGAGATTATATATACATATCTGCGGAATTATTAAATCCTAAGTTAGAAGGATATAGCACAAATTATACATTTGGAAATCTAAAAAACAAGTATGGAAAAGAAAATATAACATTAAATGATATAGATGTAATAAAAATTGCAACAAATGGATTAGAAATATATTTAAAGAGATTATATGGATAGGAGTCAAAAAATGGCTGAATCAAAAGAATTAAAAAAAATAAAAAAAATGTATGGTGAAAACTTTATGAAATTATGTAGAGAACTTTTTCCAACACTGTTGGAAAAAGAGGGAGTATTGACAGAAATACTCACAAAAACTTTTTCCACAAATAGTAGAACATTATATGAAGATATAGAGAGTGCAGGGTTAGAAGAAGAATTTAAAAATTATGTATACAATAAAGTAGATGTAGAAAAGAAGGAAATAGAAATAATTGAAGAAAAAACACCATATGAACTTCTAGAAAATGCTGGATATGATTTATATGAATGTAATTCAGAAGAAGAAATACAAAAATTTAAAAGATTCTATGAGCCAGGAGAAGAATTGTGTACATTTAGAGGTGGAAGATTAGAGAGGTGTGTTGTATTTTGGGCCATAAAAAAAGACGCAGAAAATTTAAAGAGAGAAGATTTTAAAAGCCCTAAAAGGGAGGATGAATACGGAACATCAGTTATGGGAATTCAATTTACAAAAACCACTAATAGTACAGTATCTATAAAAAACAGATATAATCATACAGTAAATAATCCAGATGCAACATATGGAAATGATTTAAATAGAATAATACCTGGATTAGAGGAAAGTTTTTCTAGATTGTTAGAGCAAAGAGGTTTTAAATTAAACAATTGTAATGTTGAAAAACTTGCAATCCCTAATTATAAAGTAGCATCAGATGGAAAATATTATAAATTTAATATGGAAATAAATGGTATATATTATTGCCCAGGAAATATAATTATAGATCATGGAAAAATTGTACAATTAGAATCAAAAAAAGAAGTATTAATGGATTATTATATATTAGACAAAGAAAGTAAAACATTAAAATTGTATGATGATACTATTAGAGATAGCTTTACAGATGAATTTAAAGGTATAACAACAATAAAAGGAAAAGATAATGAAGGGGAAAAAGGAACAAGAATAATAACAATCCAAAAGAAAGATAGCAATAAACCAATAGAAATAAAGATAGATAAATATAACAATATAATAGAATATAAAAATGAAGAATTAACACAAGTTGGAGATAATTTTCTTTTTTCAAATAAAAAATTAAGCAAATTAGAATTACTAAATCTAACACAAGCAGGGGATAACTTTCTTTGTAACAATAAAGAATTATGGGAACTAAAATTACCAAATCTAACGCAAGTAGGGAATGAGCTCCTTCGTGTTAATAGAGGATTAAGTGAATTAGAATTACCAAATCTAACGCAAGCAGGCGATTATTTTCTTTATTCAAATGAAGGATTAAGTGAATTAGAATTACCAAATCTAACGCAAGCAGGGAATGGTTTTCTTTATTCAAATGAAGGATTAAGTGAATTAAAAGCACCAAATCTAACGCAA
>CAOJFV010000024.1 GCA_948434985.1 uncultured Clostridium sp. | reverse complement strand
AGGCAGAAAACTTTTAAAGTTTTCCACCCCAACTATTGACATTCATCCATTATTAATTCTATCCCTATTAATTATTTTATTCAGTTACATTTAATTTATTTAAATTCCATCTTTCTCTTGCAAGAGTATTGTAATAAGCTTGTTTTATATTATATGGATATTCTGTTATTTTCTTTTTCTCTAAAGTTGCAGAACTTACTATACATGTATAGCATGCAAGTTCTTTATAATTGTAATAATATGTTCCATCCTCTTTTCTTTGTTTATCATAGTCAATACTTCTATAACCTTTTATTTCTCCAGAAGCTTCTTGTAATATTGGACATTCTAATTTGTGGTAATATCCATTATATATATAATATAACAGATTTGGATCAACATATTGTTTGTTTTTTGTACTTGTTACTATTGCATAATTGTTATATTCTTTAACACCTACTGGTAATCCTTGCATAAATGATATTATATTTACATTTGATAAAACTTTATCCCAATCTGTGTCTGTTAGTACTGGCATTCTAAAGTCTGTGCTTAAAGTAGTATGCCTACTATATGTAGCTATTGCATTATTTAAATTGCTTTGAATTGATTGTTTCATTATTTCTCTTTTGTGTGCTGAAAATGCTGAATTTACCTCTTCTGGGTCATTATCATTTGATACATTTAAAATTTTTGTATTATCGTTTGCAAATTGTATATAATTATTTCCATTTGAATCTTTTGTATTTTTAGGTATTACTACATCTACGATTTTACTTCCTGAAAACGAATGATTCTTTACCCAATCTGTAAATTCTTTAGCTGCTTTGTAATATTCTTTTGCATCAGCATCTGTTATAGTTACACCTCTATATTGACTACCATCACTAGCTACATCTCCCGTTATTAAATAACCAGCTCTTGAAACATATTCATTATTCATATATCCATATATTGTAATATAATTATCTAATGAATAATTTACAACTATATCACAATTTCCAGTTTGGTATCTTACCGAATAGTGTATATATGGTTTTAAAGTATGTTCATATCTTGTTTTTGTAACTCCGTTATCATCTTGATATTCTATTTCCATTGGTGAATATATATAATATCCATCATATAGTGTAACTACTACTGCTGGTATATATTGTGTAATATAATTTGCATTCTCTCCTGGCACTCTCAAATTTGTGGCAAGTGATGTAAAAAATGCATTTATTGATGCTTTAACATCTCTTCTTAATGAATCTGCATTTGTAGAATAATTATTTTGCATAGAATTCAATTGAAACGCAACAACTGCATCGTGTGTTGCGTCTAATAATTTGGTATCATATTGTTGCTGTAAACTTGCTGTATCTATTTGAATACCGATATATGCTGATAAAATTAAGGTCATAGGTATAATAATTATTGCAAATATAACCGCTATGTTTTGTAGTTTCATTTAATATCACCTTTGCCTCTCTTATCTATTTTCCATTTGTCATAACAACTCCTGAATGTGAAGCTTCTATACTATATGTATCATTTCCTGATATACTATAGAAAAAGTTTTTAAGCATTTGTGCAATAGTAGTATTCGTATTTTTTACACTTACAGATACTATATCTCCTTCTTTTAATAGTTTTGTAGTACTTTTTGGATTATCTTTTCCTATTCCTAGTTCTTCTTCTATTTGTGAAGTATAAATAGTGTAGTAAATATTCTCTCCTATTTTTGTTATACTTGTTTCTGCACCTTTCTTACCAGGATTTTCATCTAATACTTTAACCGATATTTCAACATCATAACTATTTCCTGTAGCAGATAAAGTTTGAATATACTTATCGTAATTATCTAGAGTTATTTTTCCTGTAGAACGAATATTATCTACAAATTCTACAGTAGATGTTTGCACTGATAATAGTGATATATCATCATTTCTTTCTGATATTGACATTAATGGAAATACAAACATTAGAATAGCAGCTAAAAATATAGCTACAACAGTTATTAATGTGTCTCCTCCCATATTAATTCCTCCTTATTATTGTTGTAATATGTATATTATCTCTAGTTTCTTATTTCCCTTAATAGTTTCAAGAGAATATCCATCATCTGTTACAGTTTCACCGTCAGTTGTTATTTCTAAAAATTTTTCTATAAATTTACTATTTTCATAGTCTTTTAACTTTTTTTCTTTATTCGGATTATATATGATATTATTTATTTCATATTGTTTTCCTAACATATCTGCTATAATTCTTTCTTGTATTTTTTTGTTATCTCCTCCCCAAGGTGCTGCTACTTTTATATTCCTATTTGCATTTGAGTGAACTTTATACAATTTTTGTATATCTGTTTCTACTTCTACTTCTCTATTTTTATTTATTGTTTTATTCACCGCATTTTGTATTGTTTGTAATCTGTCTTTAACTTCTTCATAAGCTTTTTTATCGCTCTCTACCTTGTCTTTGTTCTTCACTATTTGATTCCAGTTAGACATAAATCCTTCTGTCCAAAGGTCATATCTTACTATTGGATTTCCCGAATTATCAAATATTGTAACTGCAAATTGCTCTTTAGCATATCTATGAATAGTAGGAATAATAGTTTCCATTCCTACTATTCTATCTCCCTTTTCAGTTACATTTGTTATTGTATCCTCTGTTGCATATTCATAAAATTCTGTTTTATCATTAGAATGAAAAATAACATCTGATGCAACTCTTGCTTGTCCAATAACAGATACAGCAAGTGCAATTGCTATAACAAACACTATTATTCCAAAAGCCATTTTAAGTGCATCTACTGCATTTTCCATAATAATTCCTCTTTCTTTTTTATTTTGTTACTCTTGTAATTGTAACAGAATTAATGAATCCTGACGCATCTTTTCCAAAACTTACTCTATATCTGTAATTGGTTCCAATAGTACCACTAAGTACTTTTGGAGATGTTCCAGTAGAAGTAACTATAGAGCCTGTACTAGCATCTATTTGTTTTGATGTATCATCAGCATATGTAGCATTACTTGCATTAATATTGCTTATTAAAGTTTTCACATTTGATCCAGATACATTTTCCCCTGCATATTGTTCAAATTGTTTGTTAAATGCCTGTATTTCCATAGTACCAACTTGTTGTCCTACTATTCCTGTGATTCCACTTATATTACCAAATACCATCATAGCTATTCCTATTAATAATATAGCAATTAGTATAGCACCTGCTATTAGTAGTGCTTTTGAAGCGTTCTCCATAATTTTCCTCCTCATTTCTTTTGTTTAATATATCTAAATTAGACACTATAGTCTAAATATTAAAAACTTATTCCTCAATTTGTTCAAAAACTATTTTTTTAACTTTTTTAGTATTATTGTGATATTGTATTTCTGTACATTTAAATTTTATTAAGTTAAAATTTCGAACAAATCCTTCTAGTCCAACATTCATCAAAGTTTCCATTTGATAAGAAAGTAATTTTTCTTCTGAAAGTAACTTTATTTCAATCTTTATTGAGTTCTTATCATTTTCTATAAAGTATCCCTTTTCATCTTTTTCTATCTCATTTCTTAAGTTTTGATCTGTTGCTTTATTTATTAATGTAATTACATCTGTACCATAAAGTATTTTTTGATAATACTCTTCGTACTGCTTATTGTAAGATTTTATACTTAATATATTTTTATTATTCTCAATCAAGGATACACTTATTATTAAAACTAATGAAATTATTATAATTGCAAAAATTATGACTATCTTTTTCAATAAAATGTTCCTTTCTTAATTATACTATTTTTTTTCGTATTTATCAACTAATAAATATATTTTTTGTCAAGTTATGATTACTTCTTCGTTAAAAGAATTTCCTTTACTCTTCCTGATAATTCATTATATTTTGTTATTTTTAAACTAAAAGTCACATCTTTATTCTCATTTACAAATTTAGAAATATCTTTTATTCCAGTCTTTTCATTTAAACCAGAATTTCCAACTATTACAATCTTATAATAATCATCATCTTCTATTTGCCCATTATATTCTTTAACAAAGTTTACTATTGATATTACATCATATGCTGTCAAATCATGCGCTTTAGAATCTAATGTTTTATCATATACTGTAAATCTACTATTAAATTCTTGTACTTTTGTTGTTTCTATATTTTTATTCATATTGCTTGCAAGATTGTTCCAAGAATAATATGCTCCTATAAACATTGTTATAAGAATTACTCCAAATAGAATCTCTGCAGCCATAATTAAAGCTTTTGATGCATTTTCCATTTACCCCATTTTCCTTTCCTTAATTATATTACATTATTCCATTTATATATCCATTTTCTGTCATTTTTCTTTCTTCAAATCTCATATAGTTTATTCTTCCATTATCTTTATTGTATCTTATTTCCTTGCAATCAAAGATTCTTCTTTTAAAATCTGTAAAAGCATCTTCATTGTTTTTTATTGTATTAAAATCATTTATATTATAAATCTTATTAGTATCAAATGTCACAGTAGAAGAGGTTTTTCCATCTTTTTTGAAGACCATTGCTTCCGCCATTTTAAATTGTATATTTATTGTATAATCATCATCATATTCATATTTCTGATTATTATCAATTACCTTATTTATTACTGAAATAACATCTACACCTCTAATTAATTTCCTATTGTAAGATTCATATTCTTTATTAAATGCTGCTAATTGTTCGGCTTTAATTCCTCCTTGTTCTTCTTTATTCAAAGAACGAATATTGGTATAACCATATACTAATAGACTAATAACTAATATCCCAATTAGGATTTCTCCTGCCATAATTAAAGCTTTTGATGCATTCTCCATTAATATTCATTCCTTTCCTATAAAGTCTTTAATTTAATAATCAGTAATTTTTATACCATAGTCATCATTGTATTAAATGATGATGTCATACTTGTCATTCCTATTACTACTAATGGAACTATTAAATATCCAACAAATAAGCATACCATTGGTGCAAATCCAATTACTTTTCCAATCATACCTTTTCTTGATATTAATCTTTCATTTGATTCTTTTCGTTTTTCTTGGTAATATGCTCTTTCTGTATCTAATTCATCAAATGCTTCTCTAATTGGTATTTTTTCTACTGCTGCTTGTAAGCTTTCTACTATACGTATAAATTGTGTATATGATACATCATTTTTTAGCTCTTCTAAAGCTTCCCAAGCACCACTTTCATAGTTATTTACACACTTCGTGATTGGTTCTTTAAAAATATTTGCATATCTTTCTAGCCATTCTAATATTATTTCTACATTTATTCTTTCTATTTTCATAAGCATTAGTATAATTGTTTGGAATTGCATTACTTCATCTTCCATATCTAATTGTCTCATTTTAACTTGAAACATTAGTAGCCAAATTGGACACATATATGCAACTAATGAAAATACAATTGCAATTAGTAGTTCAAACCATTTTAGATATTCACTATTTACTACTTGTAATTTTGTATAAACTTTTTCAGCATTAGTTTCTATTTCTTCATCTGTTGCATCTTCATATAGATTAGAATATTTCATAGCATTTGCAATTTGCTCTGTAGTTACACCTACTTTTCCTTTAAATCTATCTATAAAGTAATTATGTTTTTTAGTTCTTTCCATTGCTTTTTTCTCATTTGCTGCTGACATTTGACCAATAATATCATAATCACTGTCTGGTTCCTCATATATGTAATTTATTGCAATCTTATGTAATTGTGCAAACATAAATATAGATACAAAGCATGTTGTTATTGAAATTGCAATCCTATTTATGTATAACCATTCTATCTTTTGCTTTGAAGCTGAATCTTTTAATAATCTTGTAATTTTTCTAAACTCTTTGCTTCCTTTTTTAGGCATAAATAAATCTACAATTTTCTTTACTAATTTTTCTTTATATAATCTTGCTTGCCATGGATTTTCAGTATTTTTCACATTAGCATTTGTTGAAGAATTGTCTTTTATTTTTCTTATTAATATATAACATAGAAATGTTAAGACTAATAATATAATTTGTATTATAAAGCCACCTTTACCATTATAAAACGCACCAGTAAATCCAAATTGCGATACTGCCCAATTTTTTAATGGTTCTATAAGTAAGATTGGTATTGCAGAGATAACTGATAAACTCTGAAAAACATAATCTAACTTATCTCTTTTCAGAATTTCAATTTGCATTTCTTGGGTTATATTATTTAGATTTTTTAAGTATAGAGAGGCACCATGTTGGTCTTTTCTATCTCCAAATTCTCTAGTTAAATATGATATTCCTGCAAATTCTTTTAAATACGCATTTGGCGCTATATCATAATATTTTTCAAGTTCTGATTCTGGATCATCAGATATTAGTATTTCATAAATTTTCTCAGCTTGACGTGAGATTTCTAATTCATCATTTTGTGATGTTTCATATATTGCTTCTTCAACCATATTTGTATCATGATATGCATGTCTTATTTCTGCAAAAAAATCAATTTGCTGTTTTAGTAATTTATTATCTACTTTATCTACCATTCCTTCAATTAAAGTTTCTATCATAAATATTTCAAATATTAATAGTATTGCAAGTAATAATAGATTACTTCTTGCAAAAATTATAATAGCAATTGTTAGTGGTACTATTATTAATAATGCATTTGTTAATATTTTTGAAGTTTGTTTTCTAGTTAAATACTCGTCTTCAATATTAATTATTTCTAGTCTTCTTCTTATTTTAACTAAATATCTTTTTAATCCTGGAGTCTTAATATAAAACATATATAGTTTTTGATAAAGAAGATCCATTGAAAATTTAGTAGTTTCAACACCTACTTTTAGCTTCATTACTTGTTGTACATCTGAATTTTGCATTCTTTTCTGTAAAAGTATATATGCTATAACAACAGCTGCAAATAGTGCAATAACCACTCCCATTCCATATAGTATAACTTCGTTTGACATATAATAATAGCACCTCCTTTCGAAAAGGCTCTGAATTTTCTATTCTTTGGGCAGACACATAGACTACCCAAAGAATTGTTTTCAAATTAATTTGTTGTTTTTGGTTTTCTTCCACGTTTTACTTGCTTTGTTTCTATTATATCTTCACAATTTAATTTTGTTCCCCAATTTTCTTCAACAAAAGCATCAAATTGCTCAACATCAGATTCGTCCATATTGTTTCTCATTTCTCTTAAGTTTTGATCTGATATTTTATTTGTAAGTACATATTCACCATCAATATATTCTAATATATTGACATAGTCATATAATTTTCTATCTGTAATCTTTGTAAAATAATGTGTAGCATTATCAAAAAACTTATCAAATTTTCCTTCTAATGTTTTTTCTTGTTTATGATCAAATGTATATTCATTTTTTTCCTCTACTGGTATACATTCAGTAACTCTTTCTATATATCTTCTTCCTCTAAAGTCCTTTACTAAATGAATATCAAAGTTTAATACTTGAACAACTTGTTCTTCAGCTGTTTTTTCATTTTTAAATACACCTGTTCTTAACATTGAGTTTCTTAATGCTGTAACTAAGTTTGGAAATGTTTTTGCATGGTGTGTAAATAATGTAAATTTTGATGCAACTTGGGCTGCTTGTATCATCCAAGATGCAACTGGGTCTGTTGCAACCTCTCCTATGATGTTTACAGAACCGTCAGTTTTCTTTTGAACGTCTAATCCTTCTTGTCCTGAAATTGTTTCTGTTTCTCTAAATGTTAATATGTTTCGTGTTGGGTATATTTTTCTTAAGTGTAATTCGAATGCAGTTTCTTGAACCCTTATGTTCATTGTTTCATATATATTTTCAATCATTCCCATAAGCATTGTTGTTTTACCACAACCTTGCTCACCAGTAATTGAAATAATTCTTGCTCCTTTTACTAAGTATTTTAATAAATCGATTGCTTTTTCCTTACCTGGGAATACAATTAATTGTTCTAGTGTTGCACGTTTAACATCAAATTTTCTTACGAAAAACGCCCATGTCTCAGAGAATGATGGTCTAACTACAACGACACGAGATCCATCTTTCATTTCGTTAATTTTGTATCCATTAGTGTCGGATAATTGTCCTGGATTGTTGTATTTATATATATTTTGGCATACCCTTTTTAGTTCACTTTCGCTTCCAAATGAAAGAAACGCAAATCTTATAGATTTACCTTGGAAGAAAATCCAAATACTATCACATGCACGTGGTACTTTATTTTCTAGTACTTGATCTAAATAATCTCCATCAGTTTGTGCAACTTGACTTAAGAATGATTCTGGAAGTCCTGATACACCTCCTGAAACACCATCTATATTCATATCTCTTATTTCATCAATTACACTATATCCTTTATAATGTTGATAAATCCTTTGTACTACAATATTTAATTTATCTTGGAAAGTTAATTCTAATTGTTCTTTTTCATATATTTCTCTAATTTCTTCTCCAGTAATTACATAAGATGGTTTTGTTTCTCCTGATATATATTTTAAAACTGCTAGATTATATCTTTTTATAAGTTGAGTTAATGCTTCATATCCGAATTCTTTTTTATACATATAAATTAAAATATCAAATTTATCTTGTTCTGTTAATAATGAAGGAATGTCAAAAGGTATTGCATTTGATATATTAGTTTCAGTTACTCCATATTCTCTAAGTAATAAGTCATATATCAACTCTTTTACATATTTCTTATCATTAACATCACCATATGTACATCCTTTAAGAGCTTTTTTTAATTCATATTTCTTCTTTTTTCTTCTTTGTAATTCTTCTTCTGAAAGACCTATATCATATAAGTTTATCTTTGTAATTTCGTCAAGTCTTCTTTTAACAAATGCTGTTATTTTATCTAAGGTATATGTCTTATCATCTATTTCTATTTCTTGTTCATCTTCTTGTTCTTTCTTATTTGTTATTGAGCGTATAATAATTACTCCTGTTCCTAAAAGAACAATAACAATTAAGATAAAATTTATTAGCATATAGTCTTCCTCCTTTTTTCATTATCTTCTCATTTGTACTTCTTGCAATTTATAAATAATCTTTTCTACTGTTTCTTTCACTTGTTTTATAAATTTTGCATTTCTATCTGTTTCACTTACATTTATTATTTTTAAAAATAAGTCTGCTACTTCTTCTTCACTTGCTGCCTCAAAAAATAAAGTATTGTATGGTATTATAGTTAAATCTCTTTTAATTCCAGTATATCTTGAAATATTTTTTATTGTATATTTTGAATTTTCATCAAACCTTCCTATATTTAATACCGTTTTACTTTTATCTTGTGAATCCATTTCTTCTTTTGCTTTTAAATATTCATTTATCATATCCATTTTTTGCTCAATATTATATACAGTCACATCACTTAATCTAAGTATTTGTTTTACTATATCATTTCTTAAATTTTTATCTAAATCTACTAGAACCATATCATAATATTTATTTGCATTTTGTATGATGTCTTTATAAAATTCTACAGACTTCAAATACTCTTCTTTTGTTGACCTTTCTTTTAAAGGTTTATATCCATATAATACTTCTAACCTATTTCTATAGATAAGATGAGTATAATTTGGTATTATTTCTGGTGTGATTTTACCGCTATTTGCAATCTTTGACAATCCTTCTATTCCATTATCATTAACTGTATTTGCATTTTGCATTAATTTATTAATAAAACTTCTATTTTTATCTTGTGATCCAAAACATAATTCTAATGTATTATCATTATATCCGTGTAGAGATAAGCAATATCTTGTAGTTGTGTTCTATAGCCATACTTGTTGCTACGGCAGCAATTGACATTGTTTGCCCTGTTTCTTTTTTGCTATTACTATAAAATGTTATTATTGCCATACGTTCTACACTTCCTTTTCTAATAATTTAAATGCTTTTCTTATTTCTCCGTGAATTTGTTTCATTAGTTAAGATGTCTTCCACTATATAATATAAGCTTTCTTTATATTGTGAACTTAATTTTCTAATACCAATCTTTGCAACTCTTTGATTTTCTATTATTACACTTGTATCTCCATTATCAATCGGAAAATATACTCTATAGTTTTCATTCCAAATAACTTTTTTCCCTAATGATAAGAAGTTTAAATATTCATCTTCTTCTTTTAATATGTCTTTTGAAAATAGTATTTTTGTTAAGTTAATTGGTTCTATAATTCCATTTAATATTTCTAAACCTTTTTTTAATGAATATAAATCAAATGATGTTACAAAGTAATTCTTTTCACAATTCTTTATATCAAATTCTTTAAATATTTCTATACTATCTACATCAATTAAAGCAATATCATATTCGAATTCTTTTTCTGGTTGAACTCCTAAGTATTTTTTTATTTCTTCATAGTTTTCAAATCCTACTGAAACATCTATTCCTTCATATTCGGTAATATAAGATTTCGATGGATTTATAGTTGGCACAATGTATCTTGCTTTTCCGAATAGAAGTACTATCTATAACTAATACTTTTTTTCCCAATGTTGTTAATGCTTTAGCTATATACACTATTAAATCTGTTTTGTCATAAGCACCAATAAATCCTACTTTTTTCATATATTCCTCCTATTATTTATTGTACACTTTCGCTTGCATTTAATGAATCTATGTATTCTTTTCTTGCTTCTTTTGAATTCGTTATTTCTTGTTCAACACCTGTTTCTAAGTTTTGTTTTGCCTCATCTCTATATGCATTTATTTGAGAATTTATATCATTCTCTCTTCTTGTTCTTAGTTCAGCTGTATATCTTTCAGCTAATGCTCTTTTTGCTTCTTCTTTTATGTTTTTGTCTGAGTTTATAAGGTTGATAACTTCGGCACTTGGCATATATGTTGGTATTGCACTTCCTTGATTTCCTGGTTCAACATATGTTGTTGCATATAATTTTGCACCTGTCATTTTATATGCTTCTACTATTGCATTGCTCATTGCTAATATTTCATCTTCATATAAATTCATCCAAATAGTATTTTCTGTAACATTGTTTACACATTTTTTTGATACTACTATATAATCTTGTCCATTAGGAAGTCTTAAACGAATATCTACATATGCTCCAATATCTAATTGTTGTGGTAATACTATCATATTAAATTCTTGTTCTCTTAAATCATCTGTTATTTTTTCATCTGATTCAGTAATTAAAGTTCTTGATAGAACAGAACCTTTTGTTAAGTCTAATTTAGATATAGTGTTTTCTGTTATATCTGATAAACTTATATAGTCAGTTGGTATTATATCTTGTAATACTTGTTTTTGAACTAGCATTGATGAATCTATTTTATCGCCAGACTTAACATTACTAGACAATACATATACTGTTCTAGTAGCTTGTTTATCGGCTTCTATTTGTTTTTGTAATTTAGTTAATTGTAAAAATAGAAAAACTATTATTACTGCTCCTATTAATAAACCTATAACAATACCTAATAATATTGAGTTTCTTGCTTTTCTTTGCATTGGATTTATTGCCATAAAAATTCCTCCTTTAATCTTTGACAAATTATCGCTTTATAATTAATTTTACATCAAAACATATGTAAAAACAATATTTTTGCATTGTTGTAATACAAAAATAATTCCACTGTAACATTGCCGTAACAATTATTGTTTAGTATTATTTATATACATATTTATTGCCTCTGCAACTCCATTTAAATTGTTATCACTTACAAATACATCTCCTATTTTATTTGCCTGTAACATACTATTTCCCATAGCAACACCAAGACCTGCATTTTCAACCATTTCTTTATCATTTGCATTGTCTCCAATTGCCATAACTTCTTCTTTTTTTATACCTAGCTTCTTGATTAAAAATTCTATTGCTGTCCATTTATTTGTATTTTGTTTTGTTATCTCTGTATAGAAATATTCAAGTGCTATATCTACACTCCCTTTTTTTATATTTTTTCTTGACATATGTTCAACTTCTAATATGTCAATTTTAGGTATCATTTTTAGTTTCTTTAAAATACTTGAAAATATAATTTTATCACTATCACATATTGTCATTTTCAAAATATTGATTTTTGAATTTTCTTTTACATATTTGTAGATATCCTCCACAATGTTTATATTTGTTCTTTTTTCAATTGGTTTTTTGCTGTTTTCATTATCATAAAAAAGTGCATTATAACTTAATGTTTTTGTTAAAACGCTATCTTCTGTATAAATATTATAGTAAATACTATTTTCTTCACATATTTTTATAATTTCTAATACTTTTGTTTTTTCTAAAAATGCGTCATATATGATTTCTTCTTTTTGCAAATCATAAATAAAAGTTCCATTTCCGCAAATAATATATTTGTCTGCACCAATTTCTTTTGCTAAACTTTTTACAGAATTTGGCATTCTTCCGTGACGCTAAAACAATATTGGTACCTTTTTTTATAGCTTTTCCAATTGCTTGTTTATTTTCCTCACTTACTTCACCATATGAATTAAGTAATGTTCCGTCTAAATCAATTGCAACTAACTTATACATAGCTCTCTCCTTTGTATATTATTCTAGGTTATTATATATATAATTTTTTATTTTTACAAGAAGTATTGCAAATTTATAAAAAATATATTGTAGGTTTGTCAAACATATGTCACACTTTCTTAGAAATAACTATAGTTGAA
>CAOJFV010000023.1 GCA_948434985.1 uncultured Clostridium sp. | reverse complement strand
AGCAATAACAGACGAACAAAAAGCAGCAGTAGATGCAGCAGTAGCAGCTAAAAAACAAGGAACAGTAGAAGGAGACTACGACTGGACAGAATTAGATAATTTAGCAACAGAAGCTAAAAACGCAGAATTAGTAAGCGTATATAATACAAAATTATCAGCAATTAATGCATACGATATAGAAGATGCAAAAGTAGCAATAACAGACGAACAAAAAGCAGCAGTAGATGCAGCAGTAGCAGCTAAAAAAGGAAACTTAGTATCAACAGACTATGAAAACTGGGATGGAATAGATACAATAGCACAAGAAGCAAAAGCAGCAACATTTGTAAGTGAATATGAAGCAAAATTAGAATTAATTAATAACTATACATTTACAGCAAAAACATTAACAGAAGAACAAAAAGCAGCAGTAGACGAAGCAGTAGCAGCTAAAAAAGGAAACTTAGTATCAACAGACTATGAAAACTGGGATGGAATAGATGAATTAGCAACAGAAGCTAAGTCAGCAGGACTAGTAAGTGAATATGAAGCAAAATTAGAATTAATTAATAACTATAGCTTTATAGCAAAAACATTTACAAAAGTAGATAAAGCTACATTAATAGGAACATTAGTAGAAACAGATTATACTGAAGAATCATGGGCAGCATTTGAAGGAGCAATAGATGAAGCACTAGCTAAAGATTTAATAAGTGAATATAATACAGCAATAGCAGAAGTAAATACAGCAAAAGGAAAATTAATTAAAGCAACATTTACAAAAGCAGATAAAGCTGAATTAGTAGGAAAATTAGTAGAAACAGACTATACTCAAGATTCATGGGAAATATTTGAAGTAACAATAGATATAGCATTAAATAAAGAATTAAAGAGTGAATATGAAAAAGCTTTATCAGATGTAAATATAGCAAAAACAAACTTAGTACCAGTAACATTTACAAAAGCAACAAAAGCTGAATTAATAGGAAACTTAAAACAAGCAGATTATACAATAGCAACATGGACAGCATTTGAAACAGCAATAGATGAAGCACTAGCTAAAGATTTAGTAAGCGAATATAATGCAGCAATAGCAAAAGTAACTGAAGCAAGAAATGCATTACAATACAAAGGGGTTGATCCTGACTTGTATGCTCAATTAGATGAATACTTAAAAACATTAGTACAAAGTGATTATACTGAAGAAAGCTGGTCAACATTCGAAGGAAGAATAGCAGTTGTAAGAAATTCAAAAACTAATGATGCTTTCGAAATGAACTTTGAAAGACTTCAAGGGCAAGATGCTAAAAAATTAGTAGCAAAAACATTAGATACAAGTGTAGTAGATGATTTTGTAGCAAGTTTAACAAGTACAGATTATACAAACTGGGATGCTTTTATGGAAGTAGTAAATTCAGTAAAAGCAGAAAAACTACAAAGTAAATTTGATGCAAGAATTAATGAAGTAACAGGATTTACATTTAAACGTGCAATAAATAAATCTGAATTAAATGAATTTAAAGCAGAAGTAGCAGAACTTGATGAAACAGATTATACAGAAGCTTCATGGAATGCATTACAAGAAGCAATTAACATAGCAGAAAATGCAACAGAACAAGATGATTATGATACAGCATTAATACAAGCAATAGTTGCTAAAGAAAACTTACAATTATCTAAAAAAGAGTTAGCAGCATTATTAGTAGCAATTGAAAACTGGGATTCAAACGATTATACTAAAGAAAGTTGGGATGAACTACAAAAAGCAATTGCAGATGCAGAAAAAGCTGAAACTTTAGCAGATTATAAAGCAATAGTAGATAAATTAACAACAAGTAATTTAGTAAAAATACTAAGAAATGTAAAATTCGTATTTGGTAATGGAAAGTTAATAGAAAATAATTCTATAATCAATCAAAAGGTAATTGAATGTGCTAATGCTGAATATAAAGAAAATGGAACAATAGAAATTAGTACAGATAATGGAGTAACATTTAATCCTTATTCAGGAGAATTAGTTGAAGGAACTTACCAAATTAGATTAACAACACCTAATGGAATTTCAGAACCAATAACATTTACAGTAGATTTAACAGCAGCAAAAGTAGAAGGAGTTAGAAATAAGAGAACATATAATGTAGGACAGGTGATGACACTTACAGATTATAATGGAATAGCAACAGTTAATTTAAAATTAGAAGGTACATCAGTTTCAGTAGACTTTGAAGAAGGAGCAAAATCTATTACTTATACATTTACACAAGTGGGAAATTATACATTAGAACTATATGACGTAGCAGGAAATTTAACTAAAGAAATTGCATTTACAATTGAATAATGGCTAAGAAATTAAAAAGGTTATACTAAAAGTATAACCTTTTTAGTATACATATACAAAAATATTTATTATAGAAGCTATGAAGATATAAGTTAAGTTAAAAAATTTATTAAATTTTATATAATAATTGACAGAATTGCTAAAGATTGGGTATAATAAAAATAATGTAAGGAGTGAATAAAATGGGAAAGCATACTAAAAAGAATAAAATAAATTTTAATTTTATAATAATAGCTATACTTATAATAATTATCATAATAGGAATAGTAACTTTAATATATAAAGGACATATAGGTGGGACAAATGATTTTAATTCTCAGAACTTAGATGAAACAATAGTTATTAGTTATATAAATAAAAACAATATAAAAACAATAATAAAAGATAATCAAGCAATTAACGAACACATAATTATTATGAACAATAAAGGAACTGTATATATAAAAGATGAAAATGAGAAAAACTATAAAAAATATAATGGAGAAGCTTTAGAGGATGGAAATTATATAGTTATAGCAAAAACTGAAAATGGAGTATCTGATAAAAAAGCGATAACTATAGATACGAAAGCGCCAATAGTATCAAATGTAGTTAATAAAAGAACATATAATGTGGGACAAGTAATGACAATTACAGATGATAATGGAATAGTTTCAGTTGATCTAGAATTAGAAGATGGCACAAAGGTTCCAGTCTTAAAAGAAGGTGAGGAAACTAAATCGATTACTTACGCATTTGAACAAAAAGGAAATTATACATTAGTAGTAAAAGATAGAGCGGATAATAAAAGCAGATTAATAGCATTTACAATTGAATAAAGTGATATAATAAACAATTTATAAAACTGAATATATAGAATAGATAATTTTATAATATTTCTATATTATGGCAATTTAATTAAAATATTACAGCAATGTAACATTTCAATTAAATTGCTTTGTTTTATGTCTAAACTTGTTGACAAGAGGAAAATTTATGGCGTATAATGAAAATGATATTATATAATAGAGGAGAAGAGTAAAATGGAAAACAAAAGCAAAAATACAAAAATGATTTTATGTGTGATTTTGACTGTAGTACTTATTTCCGTAATAGGAATAGTAATTTTTTCTATGAATAAGAATAAGAATAAAGATGAAAATGAACTAGGAAAAAATGAAATAACTAATTCAGTGGAATCAGTAGAATCAAAAGGAAATACATTAGGAAATCAAGTACAAACTCAAACACAAAATACAGTACAAAATACAATAACTAATATAACCAATAATGAAAACATAGTGATACCATCTGGGTCAGAAGAAGAACAGCCACCTAGAGTTGTTTCGACTCCAACTAATGACAAAGATGATGTTACGGGTAGTGGACATACAGAATAATAGAACTATTAAGAGTGGTAAAATTTAATATGTAGAAAAACAAAAAAATGGACAAAATTATGTTTACAAAACAAACCAAAAATAGTATAATGATACTATAAAATTTATTTTTTAAGGGAGGAAAAATAATGAGAAAGTTTTTATCAATTAGCATAATTATGATTTTGATTATAGGTATGCTAGGAGGGGTTGTAAATGCAGCTTCTGCAAGCATTAGTGCATCATCAAAATCTGTATATAAAGGAGATACTGTAAATGTAACAGTATCATTTGGAGATAAAGCAAAAACAGCAAGATTTGTTTTAAACTTTGATTCTAGTAAATTAGAATATGTTTCATATTCATGTGGGGGATCGGGAAATAAAGGATTTAATGCAGGAACATTCGCATATTATGGAGCTGTAACACCGGATATTTCAAGCGTTACATTTACTTTTAAAGCAAAAGAGACAGGAACAGCAAATATTAGTTTTAGCAACTTAAAAATATCAACAGGAACAAAAACTAATGTAGCAGCAACAGTAGGAAATTCTAGTACATCAATCACAATAAATGAAAAACCAACAACAACTACAACAACTAAACCAACTAAACCAAGTACTAATAAAAAACCAACTACCAATAAAAAACCAACTACAACAAATACTACAACTACAGAAGAACCAAAAGAAACAGAACCAGTTGAACCAACACCAAATGAATTAATTAAGTTGGATAATGAAAGTGCTAAAACATTGAAACACGATGAAACTGATGTTATGATAAAATATATGCAAAATGCATTTGAAGATGGTGTGGTATTGGAAGTAGAAAAAATCGATAATGAAAATGAAAAATATCAAACAATTAATGAAATGTTAAATGGAATAACTGGTAACAAAACATACTTTGATATTAATGTATTAAAAGATAATGAAAAAATACAACCAAATGGATATGTAACAGTATATATTCCGATTCCAGAAGAGTATAATAAAGAAAAACTTGAGCTTTATTGTATAAATGAAGAAAATTCAAACTATGAATTAGTACAAGGAGAAATACAAGAAGATTATTATACATTTACAACAAATGATTTATCTACATATGCTTTAGTAGAAAAAGTAGAAAAAGTAGAAAAGACAGAACCAATACAAGCAGTTTCAGTAACTGAAACAGTAAGAGATGTGTTCACAAACGTAATTTTACTATACGTAATAATTGTAATATTACTTATTATAGTTATTGTACAAAGAATAAAAATTAATAAGCTACAAAATTAATAAAAATATAGGTGGTGATAAAATGAAAAAAACAAAAAAAGCAGTATTTATAGGAATACTTATAGCTGTTTTAGGAATATTTTTACTAGCATACGAGAATACAGAAAATTTACAAAAAAATTATGATTTAAGTTATGCACAAGCGTACAATCATAAATATGAGAATATTTTAGAAAATGTTTTTGAAGATAATGAATTAACAATATTACCATTTATCTTTGAAAATTCTGACCAAACAATAACAAAGGTTTATCTGCTAGAACATTTTGAAAAAGCTGGACTTAAAGTTGAAAATAGCGAAGAACTTGGAGAGATAATTGTAACAGGAGATAAAATAAAAACAGAAGATAAAACATATACAGTTTTGATTTATGGAGATGTAAATAAAGATGGATGTGTTGATGTATTTGATGCAGATGCAGTTTTTAGAC
Organism: uncultured Clostridium sp.; assembly: GCA_948434985.1. Classification (GTDB taxonomy): domain Bacteria; phylum Bacillota; class Clostridia; order TANB77; family CAG-508; genus RGIG8482. The sequence continues at coordinate 8,107 of CAOJFV010000023.1, read as the reverse complement.
ATGATTTATATAAAAGCGAGCATACAACATTAACAGGAATATATAAGACTGCAGGAAATGTATATAATGATGATGACATAACAGATGTATTTGATGCACAACAAATATTTGAATTTGACCTTAAATTAATAACAAAACTTGTTTTAAATGAACCAGAATCTTCAAATATTCCAATTAGACCAGATGATCCATCAGATTACGTAATAGGAATAACAGCCACTACTACAAAAACAGAGTATGAGTATGGGGAAGGTCTAGATACAAGCAAAATTATAGTAAAAGAAACTATGAAATCTGGAAAATCTGGTAAAACATTAACTTCTTCACAATATGAAATAAGTGAATATGATCCATATGAAGAAGGAGAACAATTTGTAAAAGTAACATATACTACAAAAAATACAGAAGATGATACAGAAAAGACATTTACTACTACTTTTAAAGTTACAGTTAAACCATATGTACCAGACCCTAAATCACCAGTAATTACTTTAAAAGGAGATAAAGAAATAACAGTTAAAATAGGACAATATAAAGAATTAGGTGCAACAGCTGTTGATTTTGAAGGTAATGAAATAGATGAAAAAGAGATAGTTATAGATGCAAGCCAAATAAAAGATAAGCAAGGCACATATAAAGTTATTTATAAAGTAAAAGATAAAAATACTGGAAAAGAAGGAATTGCTGTAAGAACTGTTATAGTAATAGATTATGTTACAGGAATAACAGCTACTGCTACAAAACCAGAGTATGCATATGGAGAAAACATAGATAAAACTAATATAGAAGTAAAAGAAACTATGGCATCTAAAGAAGATGGTACAGTATTAGATGCTGGAAAATTTGAAATAGCAGGATACGAACCAAATAAAATAGGAGAACAAACTATTACAGTAACATATACTACAAGTAATACAGAAGATGATACAGAAAAAACATTTGAAACAAGCTTAAAAGTTACTGTTAAAAATCCAGAAATAAAAGTTCAGGATGGAACAAAAGATATAACACAAATTACATTATATACTGAAATGCCAGAAAATAATGAAATGGTAAAAGAAGATAGTACAAATGGAAATATTTATACATTAATACCAATTTCATTAGAAGGATATGAACCAATACCAGTTACAAGAGAAGATATAGTTTTAACAAAACAAGATGGTAAAATTAGTATAATAGATACTAAATTAGATACAAGTATTACTGAAAGTGCTATATTAATAAAAACATATAAAAAAGCACAAGATGGTACATTTATAGAAATCGATGAAAATAGTAATGATCAAACAATAGATTATATAGGAATAGCTATAAATAAAAATGTTATTACAAAATCAGAAGACTTAGAAAATATTAAAATATACTATGGAAATTCTGAAGATGCAAGTGTTACATTAGAGGTAAATCCAAAAGTAGATACAATAGTAGTAGATATTGAAGATAATACTGAGGTTACTCTTAACCAAGAAAAAGACATATTAGTTACATTTAAAAATAAAAAAGGCGAAGAAGTAGATATACCAGCAAGAAGAGTAACATTAAATGCTACTGAAATGGAATTAAAATTACTAGATAAAGATAAAAATGAAATAGATATAACTAAAAATCAAGAAACACCTGTAAAATTCATATCTGTAAAACCAACAGTAGCAGGAGAAAATAAAGTATTAAAAATTACAGTAGATAAAGATGATACTACAAGAAAAGTAGAAAAGGATGTAACATTAAAAGTAACACCACCTTCTATACAAGTAAAAGATGAACAAGGAAACAATATAACTGATATTGTCTTATATACTAAGAAACCAATAGATAATGAAATGGTAAAAGAGTATAATGAAAATGGAAGTACAAATATTTATACATTAGTTCCAATTTCATATATGGGTCAAAATGGGCAATTACCAATAACATTAGAAGATATAGTTTTAACAAAACAAAACGAAAAAATAAGTATAATAGAAACTAAATTAGATACAAGTATTACTGAAAGCGCTATCTTAATTAAAAAATATAAAAAGACAGAAAATGGTACATTTAATGAGGTTGATGAAAGTAGTATTGATAAAACAGTAGATTATATAGGAATTGCAATAAATAAAGACGTTGTAACAAAGCCAGAGGATTTAAGAGACGTTAAAATCTATTATGGAAACGCAGCAGAATCAAGTGTTACATTAACGGTTAATCCAAAAGTAGAAGAAATAGTAGTAAATGACTCAAATACAGTTGAAATTACAGTTAATCAAGAAGTATATTTACCAGTTATATTTAAAAATGCTAAAGGTGAAGAGATAGACATACCAGCAAGAAGAGTTTTAGCAGAAGCTACTGGAATGAAACTAGAATTAAGAGATAAAGATAAAGTAGAAATAGATATAACAGCAAATCCAGAAGAACCTGTAAAATTCATCTCTGTAAAAGCATTAGAAATTGGAGAAAATCAACCTGTAACAATTACAGTAGATAAAGATAATACTATAAGAGAAAAATCAAAACAAGAATTAATACAAGTAATACCACCAGTAATAGAAGCAAAAGATAAAGATGGAAATATTATAACAGAAATATCATTATATACAAAAATGCCAACAAACAATGATATGGTAAAGGACTATTACGAAGAAAATACTGATGGAGATATGGTTACACATATCTATACATTAATTCCAATTGAATTAAAAGGTACTGATGGAAATGTAAAAATAACATCAGCTGAAATAATAAGTAATACTAATAAATTAGCAGCAAATTATTTAACTATACTAGATGATAAAACAGATAGAGCTCCTGAAACAAGTACAGTATATTCATCACTTTTATTTAAAACATATAAAAAAGCAGAAAATGGAAGTTATACATTAATAGATGAAAATGACAATACTGAACAAGTAGATTGTATAGGAATAGCAATAGATGATACAATGGTAGATACTCCAGAAGAAATAGAATATATTAAATTTGTATATGGAACTTCTAAAAGAATAGGTACTACATTAACAATAAATCCAAGAGTAGAAGAAATAGTAGTAAATGATTCAAATCCAGCAGAAGTCACAGTTAACCAAGAAAGAAGTATGCCAGTTACATTTAAAAATGCTAAAGGAGAAGAAATAGACATACCAGCAAGAAGAGTTCTAGCAGAATTTGAAGGAGTAGCATTACAATTAAAAGATAAAGATGGAGTAGTAATAGATGTAACGAAAGATCCAGAAGAACCTGTAAAATTCATATCTGTAAAAGGATCAACAATTGGAAAAAATCAAATTTTAACAATTACAGTAGATAAAGATGATGCTGTTAGAGAAAAGGTACAACAAAAATTAGTAAAAGTAGTAGCACCAGAAATTGAAATAAAAGATGAAACAGGAAATAATATAACAGAAATATCATTATATACTAATAAACCAGCAGGAAATGATATGGTAAAAGACTATTATGAAGAAAATAGTGATGGAGATATGGTTACACATGTATATACATTAGTTCCAGTAAAATTAAAAGGTATTAATGGAGATATAACAATAACATCAGCTGAAATATTAAGTAACTCTAATAAATTAGCAGCTAACTATTTAAATATATTAGACAATAAAACAGATAAAGCTGCTGAAACAAGTACAATATACTCATCATTATTATTTAAAACATATAAACAAGAAGAGGATGGAACATATAGATTACTAGATGAAGATGATAATACAGAGGCAGTAGATTTTATAGGAATATCAATAGATGATACAATGGTAACTAGTCCAGATGAATTAGAATACATTAAATTTGTATATGGAACTGCTAAAGAAGTAGGAAAAATATTAACAATTAAAACACCTGAAACAACATAGGCAAATTAAAATTATAAAGTAATAATAATCACCTTTTTTCTATATAATTATAATAAATTATATAGAAAAAGGTGATTTTATTATGCTTTCTAGTGAAAATATAAGTAGAAAGAGGAAAATAATATATGTGCTATTTATAGCATTTATTATTCTTTCTCTTCTTACAGTAAGAATTGGAATTATACAATTTATACAAGGTCGGAGAACTAAAAACTATGGCATATAAACAACAATCATTAGATAGACTTATAAATCCAAAAAGAGGAACAATTTATGATGCGACAGAAAAAAATATACTTGCAGTAAGCGCAACAGTTGAAACAGTTACTGTTAATCCTGTAAATATTGCAAATGAAAATAAGGAAAAAGTAGCGAAAGCACTTAGTGAAATATTTAATTTAGAGTATGAAAAGATATTAAAAAAAGTAAGCAAAAGAAGTTCGATAGAAACTATTATAAAAAAAGTAGATAAGGAACAAACAGATAAACTTCGTATATGGATGAAAGAAAATAATATAACAACAGGAATAAATATAGATGAAGATACAAAAAGATATTATCCAAACAATGAACTTGCTTCACATTTTATAGGGTTTTGCGGGAGTGATAACCAAGGATTAGATGGAATAGAAGCAAAATTTGAAGATATATTAAAAGGCTCTCAAGGAAAAATTATAAGAGTAACAGATGCAAAAGGAGGAGAAATAGGAAAAGAAGGAGAAGATTATATTGCAGCAATTGATGGAAAAGATATAGTTTTATCAATTGATATGACAATACAATCAATTGCAGAGAAATATTTAAAACAAGCATGTATAGATAATATTTGTACAGACGGAGGAAACATTGTAATGATGAACCCTAAAACAGGAGATATACTTGCAATGGCAACATATCCATCATACAATCTAAACAGTCCATATGAAATAACAGATGAAGCTTTAAAAGAAACGTGGGAAACTCTAACTGCTACAGAAAGGTCAAAAAATTTGCAAGCAATGTGGAGAAATAAAGCAATTGCAGATACATATGAACCTGGTTCAACCTTTAAAACTATTACCTCGTCAGCAGCATTACAAGAAGGAATAACTACTACAGATAAAGAAGGAGAATTTAGTTGTACAGGAGGAATAGAAATTGCTGGGACTCGTATAAAATGTTGGAGATATTATAGACCACATGGTTCTGAATCATTAAGGCAAGCATTAATGAATTCATGTAATCCAGTATTTATAGGACTTGGGCAAAAAATAGGGGTAAAAAAATACTATGAATACTTAAATAAATTTGGATTTTTAGCAAAAACTGGTATAGAACTTCCAGGGGAAGCAAAAGGAATATTCCTAAAAGAAGAAAAAGTAGGACCAGTAGAACTTGCAACAATAAGTTTCGGCCAAAGATTTGAAGTAACACCACTTCAAATGGTAACAGCAGTATCTAGTATAGCAAATAAAGGAATTAGAATGAAACCAAGAGTCGTAAAAAAGTTAATAGATTCAAAAACAGGAGAAATAGAGGAAATTAGTCCTCAAGAGGTAGAAAGAGTAATAGATTCAAAAACAGCAAATGATGTACTAAGTATGATGGAAAGTGTTGTTGCAGAAGGAACTGGAAAAAATGCACGTGTTGCAGGATTTAGAGTAGGAGGAAAAACAGGAACATCAGAAGATGGAGTAAATACAAATAAATATGTAACATCATTTATAGGAGTAGCACCAATATCAGATCCAGAAGTAGTATGTCTTGTAACTTTGTATAATCCAACAGGAGAAGGAGGACATCAAGGAGGTGCTGTTGCAGCACCAGTAGGAGGGCAAGTGTTAGGAGAAGTACTTCCATATTTAGAACTACAAAAGGATAATGAAGAAGAACTAGAAAAACAAGAAGAAGTGGAAGTGCCAGAAATTAGAGAAATGAATCTTAGTGATGCCAAAAAAGCATTAAAAGAAGTTGGATTAGAGATAGAACTAAACATAGAACTTGCAGAAGAAGTAAAGCAAGAAGAAATAATAATAAAAGAACAACTACCAAAGCCAGGAATAAAAGTGAATAAAGGTAGTAAGATTAGTGTGGGAATATAGTTTATGTTTAGTAGAAAAATCCCCATATATTTAGGTAAACTTATGTAATAATTTTGTAAAAAGAATATAACATTAATGTTATGTTCTTTTTACTATAAATATTGTATAATTTCGTTGAAAAATGTTATGTTAAAGTACCAACAACTATGCTTACATAACACGATCAATATAATAAATATAGAATTTTATAAAAGCGGGGGTTCAAAATGGAAAAAAATATGAAAAATAACACTGATAAAACTAAATTTTTATTTAAATTAATTTTTTGTTTTATTTTATTATTAATAGTATTTTTATTATTACCACAATATTCTAACAAATCTTTAGCAACAGAACAAGAAGCAAATGAGGAGTTCTGCTATTTATCAGATATACCGTATATTAAAAGTAAATCTTCAGTAGGATGGGATGAAATTAAATATGATACAACATATTATGGAGATATTACAATAAGAGTAGAAGGAGCTAATTATACATTTGCAAAAGGAATTTGGGCACATACTACTTCTAGTGTGGTTTATGATTTAACAAATTATTCAGGATATGACTATTTTACTGCATATCTTGGAATTAATACATCATCTCAAAGAGGTGATGGTGTTCAATTTGACATTTTAACGTCTCAAGATGGAGAAAATTGGGAATCTAAATTAGAAGAACCAATTGATAAACAACGTTTACAAGATGCTACATTTGTGAAGGTCAACATAAAGAATGCAAAATTTTTAAAATTATTTGCAGATGATAAGAATGGAAATTCGAGTGACCATTCTGTTTATGCAGATGCGAAATTAATTAAAGCAACATATAAAGAGCCAGGAGAAGAATTGGTTCCATCTATAGAAGAATTAGATACCAAAATTAAAAAAGAATTTGCAAATGCAGATTTTTCAAATAAAGAATATGAAAAAACACTTCTTCAAAGAGAGCTTATTAATAGAGTAGGTAATTTTGCATTAAGAAAATTTTTAAGTGCAAATGAGGAAAATGAGCGAACATATAGATGGTTAATAAGCGATGTAAATAATCTTAGATTATATGTATTAGGAGGAACTCCAGAAGGTGGTAGTTATTACAATTCATTAACACAACTTTCTAGACTTTATAATGAATATGAAGAAGACTTTTCAAATACAGAACTTTTGAATAATCAATGGTATCCTAATATGACATATGGAGATTTATACAAAAAGATGGCAATTTCGCTTTCTTTAACACATTCACAAAATGTTGGATTATGGATGCAATCAGGATCTACAGAAAATAAATCAGATGCACTTAGACGTTATGCAATATATAAATATATGCATAAAAATGGAAAATTTAGAGCAACTGAAAGCTTAGATATTACACCATCGTTTGAAGCTTTACAAGTTGAAGAAATGCGTTTTGTTATGAATAATGCTATAGATGATGAAGAAATTTTATGGTTAAATGCATATGTTCAAGATAAATTAGATCAATATAAAACAACAAACTACTTGACACCTCATCCATATATAGCTTATGTATGGCCAAATTATGGTAATCCAGTTTACTATGCTGAAGAAAATAAGAGCTATTTTAACGAATTATTTTCTGTAAAGGATAGAGAAAGTAGCGAAGAAAATAAGAAAATAGGATTATTTGATTTAACATATGATATACCTGGTGGTAAAAATATTAAAAATTATACAATATCTGTAACGAGAGGTACTTCGGAATATAAACTATATAAAGTATGGATGAACTTTAGAAACAAATTTGGAACAGGAGCAGTTTGTGGAGGTATTTCAAAAAGTGGTTCAAATATTCGTGCAACACATGGTATACCTGCAACAGTTATTGGACAACCAGGACACGCAGCACTGTTATATTATACTAGAAATACACAAGGAAAGGGTTACTGGGGAATTGATAATGACGTAAGTGGATGGACATTATCAGAAAAAGGCGAAAGAATGTTACTAGGATGGGGAAATGCTAGTTATTCTAGAGGATATTCTGTAGTATATATGGTACTTGCACAAGAAGCAATAAACGATTATGAAAATTTAGTAAAATGTGAAGAAGAAGTTATGCGTGCAAAAGTATATGCAGGAGATTTAGCAAAGCAAGAAGAAATATATGAAAAAGCATTAACAATACAACCTATAAATATTGATGCATGGGTTGGTCTAATTAATGTATATAATGCAA
>CAOJFV010000022.1 GCA_948434985.1 uncultured Clostridium sp. | reverse complement strand
TTTCAACTATAGTTATTTCTAAGAAAGTGTGACATATGTTTGACAAACCTACAAATAAATTAGAATAATTTTTTTATAAACATTGACAAAACAATTTCATACTGCTAATATAAATATGTTCATTCAAGAATAAATTATAAATTTCTAAAGAATTATTAAATCTTAAAATTTCCAAGTTAAACATATCCAGAAAATATAATAATAGAGAGAAACGTTATAAAGGTTTCCAGATGGGTAAAAATTATATTTATGGAATAAAACAAAAATTAATAAAAAAGAAGGGTAAAAACTATGTTATCAAATGTAAAAAGTATGTCATTACACGGTTTAGATGGCTATTTAATTGAGGTGCAGGTTGATATTTCAGCTGGAATGCCAAGCTGGGAGTGTGTAGGACTTCCAGATATTAGTGTAAAAGAATCAAAAGAAAGAGTAAGAACGGCAATAAAAAATTCTGGATATGAATTTCAAAGTAGAAAAATTGTTGTAAACCTAGCACCAGCAAATACAAAAAAAGAAGGACCATTTTTTGATTTACCAATAGCAATAGGAATACTAATAAACTTTGGAGAAATATCTCTTAAAAATATAGAAGATACAGTATTTATAGGAGAACTTTCATTAGATCGGTAAAGTAAACAATGTAAATGGAATTTTACCAATGTGCATAGAAGCAAAAAATCTAGGAATGAAAAGAATAATAGTACCAAAAGAAAACGCAAAAGAAGCAGCTGTAGTAGAGGGAATAAAAACAATAGGAGTAGAAAACCTAAAACAAGTAGTAAAATATCTAAATGGTAATGAAAAAATAGAGCCAGAAAAAGCAAATATAAAAGAACTGTTTTCAAACAGCAAAATACCAGTATTAGACTTTTCAGAAGTAAAAGGACAAGAAAATATAAAAAGAGCATTAGAAGTTGCGGCAGCTCGGTCGGACATAACCTAATTATGGTTGGTTCGCCAGGAAGCGGAAAAACAATGATGGCAAGAAGAATACCAGGAATACTACCAGACTTAAGTTTTGAAGAAGCATTAGAAATAACCAAAATACATAGTATAGCGGGAACATTATCTAAAGATACTCCAATAATAACCAAAAGACCATATAGGGCACCACATCATACGGTATCAGCAACTTCATTAGTAGGAGGTGGAAGAATTCCAAAACCACGGAGAAATAAGCTTAGCACATTATGGTGTATTATTTTTAGATGAATTACCAGAATTCAACAAAAGTACTTTAGAAGTATTAAGAGGACCATTAGAAGATAGAATTGTAACAATAAGTAGAGTGAATGCAAGTTTAACATATCCATGTAATTTTATGTTTGTAGCAAGTATGAACCCATGTGAATGTGGTTATTATGGTTCTAAAGAAAAAGAATGTACTTGTACAGAAAAATCAATTTCAAGATATATGGGAAAAATTAGTGGTCCATTACTAGATAGAATAGATATACAAGTAGAAGTAACACCTGTAAAATATCAAAAATTAGATTCTAAGAGTGAAATTGAAACCTCAGATCAAATTAGAAATCGAGTAAACAAAGCAAGAAAAATTCAAATCCAAAGATATCAAAACCTAGGAATTTATTCAAATTCAGAATTAACCCCAAAATTAATAGATAAATATTGTAAACTAAACGAAAAAGGAAAAACAATTTTACAAAATGCTTTTGAAAAATTAGGATTAAGTGCAAGAGCTTATGGAAGAATTTTAAAAGTAGCAAGAACAATAGCAGATTTAGATGAAAAAGAAAACATAGAAGCAATACATATAGCAGAAGCAATCCAATATAGAAACTTAGACAGAAAATATTGGAAAAACTAGAGTATATAAGGATACGTTAAAAATTAGAATTTGATTATTAAAGTAGCGTGAAGGAAAAAAATATAGTAGGGGAGTACGCGGAGTCTACGAAGGCTGTGACAAGTGTCGAATCGAATAAGAAATAAATACATTACTTAATGGAAGCGTATGTCAAATGTAAAAAGGAGAAAACTATGGAATACATAAAAATAGATTGTAAAGATGAGAGATACCCTAAGAAACTATTAAAAGTACCACACTACCCCAAAGAACTATACATACTAGGCAACCACGAACTATTAAACAAACAACATACAGTAGCAATAATAGGTTCAAGAGACTGCACAGAATATGGAAGAAAATATGCTCATCTTTTTTCAAAAGAATTATCTAAAAAAGATATCTGCATAGTAAGCGGTTTAGCAATAGGAATAGACACTATAGCTCACATTGGAGCAGTAGAAAATATAGGCAGAACAATAGCAGTACTAGGAGGAGGGTTTAACAAATTTTATCCAAGAGAAAATGAATGGTTATTCCACAAAATACTTGATAACAACGGATGCATAATAACAGAACACGCACCAAATGAGGAACCAGACAAAAGAAACTTTCCTAAAAGAAACAGAATAGTAAGTGGACTTTCTGATATAACGCTTGTAATAGAAGCAGAATATAGAAGTGGAACATCAATAACAGCAGAATATGCTAAAAAACAAAAAAGAATAATCTGTTCTCTACCAGGAAGCTTAGAAAATAGTCGTAGTATAGGAACGAATAGACTAATAAAAGAAGGAGCAGAACTTGTAACATCTCCAATCGAAATATTAGAAATATTAGAAAACAAAGAATTTTACAAAGATAAATTGCATAGTAGAGAAGAAAAACAAATAGAAAAAACAAATAAAAAAATTATTCTTAACAAAAATAATAAATCAAAAGAAAATAAACCTAAAAAAGAAATACCAAAAGAATATGAAAACATATATAACTTAATAAAAGAAAAACAAATTCATATAAATGACATCTGTAAAATTACTAAAAAAACTATGCAAGAAATAGGGGCAATTCTAACAATGCTAGAAATTGAAGGACTAATAGAATCGTTACCAGGAAATGAAATAAAAGTGAGAGAATAATAAATCTTTATAATTATGTGTTTATATCGAAAGGAAAAAAACTAAAAATGTATAAAAGACACCAAATAGGAAAACTAGGAGAAGACTTAGCAGTAAAATATTTAGAACAAATTGGATATAAAGTAATAGAAAGAAACTTTGAATGTAGACAAGGTGAAATAGATATTATTGCATTAGATAAAAATGAAATAGTATTTATAGAGGTAAAAACAAGGACAAGTATAAAATTTGGTACTCCTATAGACGCAGTAAATGAAATAAAACAAAAGCATTTATTAAAAGCTGTAAAATACTATCTATATTCAAGAAATTTAGAAAACGAATTTGTAAGAATAGACGTAATAGAAATCTATTTATATGAGCATAGGTATAGAGTAAACCATATAAAACAGATTATATAACTTAACAAATAGAGCTAGTTTTTCTAATGATGGTATGATATAGTAATAATATAAAATGGAGGAAAATTAGAAATGAAAGATACATATATTAAAGGATTAAGAGATGAAATAAAAGAATACTATAGAATATTGTCTAAAGAATTTCCAGAATTTTTATATGATTATATTAATACAGTTGAAATGAAAAGAATAGATGGCAGTAGTATTGTATGTGGAACAGATTGGACTAATTTATATCATAACAAATTTTATTATACAAATTTGCAACATAGTATAGGGGTTGCTCTAATTATATGGAATTTTACAAAAGATAAAAAACAAACATTAGCTGGGTTATTTCATGATATAGCAACACCAGCATTCAAACATTGCATAGATTTTATGAATGGAGACTATGAAAAACAAGAATCAACAGAAGAATTAACAAAACAAATCGTAGAAAGTTCTAATCAAATAACACAATTGCTAAAAAGAGACGAAATCAAAGTAGAAGAAGTAGTAGACTATCATATATATCCAATAGCAGATAATGATACACCAAAACTATCAGCAGATAGATTAGAATATACATTTATGAATGGTATATTTTTTGAAGAAGTATGGGATTTAGAAACAATAAAGAAAATATATGGAAACATAGAAATTTTAACAAATGAAGAAGGGGTACAAGAACTAGGATTTAAAAATATAGAAATAGCAGAAGAATTTGTTAACCTAGCAAGCAAGATATGGCCAAAATGGATAGATAATAAAGATAAATTAACAATGCAATTTATTGCAGATACAGTAAGAAAAATGAATGAACATAGATTGTTACAAATAAATGATTTATATAAGTATTCTGAAAAAGAAATTATAGAAAAAATTAATAACTGTGGAATAAAAGAGATAGAAGTAGCATTTAAAAAGTTTCAAAATGCAACAAAAATATATGAAGGAAATGAATATGTACAAGATAAATATTGTATAAGTGTAAATTCGAAAAGAAGATATATTAACCCTTTAGTAAAATATGAAAATGGAGTAAAAAGAATAAAAGATATTTCAAATCAAGCAAAACAAAATATAGTAGAATATTTGAAATTCAAAACAGAAAGATATGCTTATTTTGATTTTAATTTTTAGGAGGAAAAATTGTTGAGTAAGATATATGAAGAAACTAAGTTTTTAATGAAAAAGTATGGAATAACAGCAAACAAAAAATTAGGACAAAACTTTTTAATAGATGATAATGTTATAGAGAAAATAGTAGATACATCAAATATAACAAACGAAGATTTAGTTATTGAAATAGGACCAGGACTTGGATCATTAACATCCAAACTATTAGAAAAAGCAGGAAAAGTTATATGTATAGAATTAGATGATAGAATGATATCTATCTTAAAAGATAGGTTCTTTATGTATAAAAATTTTGAAATAATAAATGAAGATGTGCTAAAGGTGAATTTAAATAACTTAATCAAAGAAAACAAAGAGAATGAACAGGTTAAGAGTGTAAAAATAGTAGCAAATCTTCCTTATTATATTACAACACCAATAATTATGAAATTATTAGAAGAAAAATTAGATATTGAGTCTATTACAGTAATGATACAAAAAGAAGTAGCAGATAGATTAACTGAAATTCCAGGAGGAAAAAATTCAGGTGCAATTACATATACTGTTTATTATTATGCAGAAGCAGAAGAAGTATTAACTGTTCCAAATTATTCTTTTATTCCAGAACCAGAAGTAGAATCGGAAGTAATAAAATTAACATTAAGAAAAGAACCAATAATTTGCGTTACAGATGAAAAGAAATTTTTTGCATTAATAAAAGCAAGTTTTATGCAAAGAAGAAAAACACTTTTAAATGCAATTTCAAATTCTGGACTTAACATCAGTAAAGAAAAGGTGGAACAAATTTTGAAAGATTTAAATATTGATATAAGAGTGAGAGGAGAAGCTTTGAGCATAGAACAATTTGCAGAAATTAGCAAAAGAATATAGATATAAATAAAGAAACAGCAGATAAAGCATAGCTTTACCTGCTGTTACTATAGTGGCTCATTTGTTGTTTACTTTATGAAATTTGAAACTTACTTAGGAAAGTAGCTTCTGCTTCTTCAAATGTTCGACCAGGTACAATGCCCTGCTGGTCAACTTCCCGATCATAAAAATTAGAGTATTTTGGCCCTTCAAATATAGGGATATTCAAATAACCTTCACAATCGGGCGGTAAATCAAATGGTAGTTCGTTATTTGTATTCATATAGTATACCTCCTTAATAAAGTGTTGGCGAGCCCCTATAGGATTAAAGTAAATCATTTATAGTATATCATAGGTTAGTGAAAAACACAAATTCTTATAAGGAATATAGCAAAAGAATTTTAAACTTGCAAATTATGTAAATATAATGTATAATAAAGATGTTGCAAATAACTAGTAGCATTATGGAGGAAACAATATGAGCGATAACTTTTTGGGAAGAAATGACATATTTGACAAGCCAGAGGAGGTTGCGAAACGGCTATTTGAGGAATTGAGGGATTCTTTTGCCGAGAAGACAGAAGAAGAGTTCAAAAGCTGGGTTGGTGCCGAAATGGAAAAACAGTATATCCAGATAGGCACGTTAAAAATACCAGTTGCCGAAAGCTATAAAAAGGCTTTATTGTCTTATATGGCATACCTCTATTACTGGAGGACTCCAAAACGGTAGGATTTTTATGTAGCTACCGATTAAAAGAATGGACAGCTCTACGCTTGTAGGCTGTCCATTCTTTTATATTACAAAAATTATGATTAATTCATTGACTTTTCATATAAAAAAAGATAAGATATAAGTATTGAAAAAATAGTAAGTAAAATGATAAAGTAGTTTTAGGAGGAAAATATATGGGAGAAGTTATAGTTATTACATCAGGAAAAGGTGGAGTAGGAAAAACAACAACAACAGCAAATTTAGGTTCAGCACTTGCTATGCAAGGAAAAAAGGTAGTATTAGTTGATACTGATATAGGGCTTAGAAACCTTGATGTTGTTATGGGATTAGAGAATAGAATAGTTTATGATATAGTAGACGTTGTTGAAGAAAAATGCAAATTAAGGCAAGCCTTAATTAAGGACAAGCGTTTTCAAGAACTTTTTTTACTTCCAGCAGCTCAAACAAGAGATAAAAGTGCTATAAATGAAGAACAAATGAGAGATTTAACTTTAAAATTAAAAGAAGAATTTGATTACATATTAATAGATTGTCCTGCTGGAATTGAGCAAGGATTTAAAAACGCAATTGCAGGAGCAAATCGCGCAATAGTAGTAACGACAGCGGAAATATCAGCAATAAGAGATGCAGATAGAATTATAGGACTATTAGAATCATCAGAAATAAAAAATCCAGAATTAGTAGTAAATCGTATAAAACCAAATATGATAAGAAGAGGAGAAATGATGGATATTGATGATATAGTAGATCTATTATCAATAGAATTAATTGGTGTTGTACCAGATGATGAATTTGTCGTAACACAAACAAACAAAGGAGAACCAGTAGTACAAAATAGAAAAGCTCCTTCAGGAAAAGCATATTTAGAAATTGCAAGAAGAATACTAGGTGAAAATGTTGAAGTTACAATACCAGGTAGAGAGAAGGGATTTTTAGCAAAAATAAAAAGACTATTTGGAATAAAATAATATGAAGTGGAGGAAGAAGAATGTTTGAAAGCATAATAAACTTTTTTAAAAACATAGGCAAAAAGGAGCAACAAACAGTAAAATCAAAAGATGCAGCAAAAGAAAGACTACATTTAGTTTTAATGCAAGATAGAGCAAATGTATCAGCTGACTTTTTAGACCTAATGAAACAAGAAATAATAGAAGTAATAAAGAAATATATAGACGTTGATGAAAATGCTATAGATGTAAGACTTACTAACAAAGCAAACGGTGATGGCTTAGCAGGAGCACCAGCTTTATATGCAAATATTCCAATTGTAAGTATAAAAGAAGAAGTAAAAAATAAAATGGCAAGGCAGACAAATCAAAATGAAGAAAATACACAAATAGATGACAAAGAGAATGAAGTAGAGCAAAAAGAAGAAGCTCGAAAAGAAAATACAAATGAAGAAGTTAATCAACAAGAAATAGAAAATAGAGTAGAAGATAAAGAAGAAATAGAGAATAAGGAAAAAATTAATTCAGAAGAAATAAAAGAAGATAAAAACAAAGAACATATGGAAGAAAATATGCAAGTAGATAATACTAAAAAAGAGGAAAATGTAGAAGAATGCCGAGTATTCGAACAAGAGGAAACGAATAAACAAACAATGTGAGAGGCAAACTATTAATGGGTTGCACAATATGCAACCCATTAATAGTTAATAATAAAAAGTATTTATTTATAGGAAAATTCAAAGAATTTTCCTATAATAGTACAAAACTTCGTTGTTGGAAGGAGAAACTTGTGAAGAAAAGAATTCTAAAAAACATAGAATGGGGAATATTAATTTGTTGTGTTGTATTATTAATAATAGGTTGCATATCCCTATATTCAGCTACTCGGGGAAAACGATTATGATGAATTAAAAAAACAAGTAATATGGGCTATAATAAGTATTCCAATTATGATAGTAATAATATGTGTAGATTATAATTTAATAGCAAAACTTTCCCCGATTTTTTATGGGATTTTTATTATACTGCTAATAGCAGTTCTGTTCACACCAGTGATAAATGGTGCAACAAGTTGGTTCAAAATAACAGAAGGAATACAATTTCAACCAAGCGAATTCGCGAAAATATTTGTAATTATATTTTTAGCATATATAATGCAAATAGTACAAAAAAGAGATAGAAAAGAAATAAATAAGCCATTAAAATTATTAGAAGTATTAAGTGTTGTTACAGTACCAGTATTATTAATAATAAAACAGCCAGACTATGGAACAGCTATAGCTTTCTTAATGGCAACAGTATTAATGTTATTTGTAGCAGGTTTAGATAAAAAGTACATTATAGCAACAGTATTAATAATAGTTATAGCATTACCACTAGTATATAATTTTGTATTACCAACTCATGCAAAAAACAGAATAGACGTATTCATAAATCCAAACCTAGATCCAAGAGGATCACGGATATAATATCATACAATCTAAGCTAGCAATAGGTTCAGGAAGATTATTAGGAATGGGGTTATTAAAAGGAAATCAAACACAATTAGGATTCTTGCATCCAAAAACAACAGATTTTATCTTTTCTGTAATAGGAGAAGAAATGGGATTCATTATAGCAGGAGCAGTAATAATTCTTTATGTAATATTAATAACAAAGGCAATTTATGTTGCAAAGACTGCAAAAGATGATTTAGGATCATACATTGCAATGGGAATAGTAGGAATATTTATGTTTCATATGATAGAAAACATAGGAATGACAATGGGGTTATTGCCAATAACAGGAGTACCACTTCCATTTGTAAGTTATGGAGGAAGTTCCTTAATAACAAATTTTATTTGTATAGGAATGTTACTAAATATAAGTGGAAGAAGACAAAAAACAATATTTGTTGATTAGATGTTGTATGTTAAAAGTATAAGAACTAACTAACGTTAATGAAGTAATATATTTATTTTGAAAAGCTTCGACACTTATCACAGCTTCCGAAGACTCCACGTACTACACTTTTAAAAATAAATATATTACTTTATTAGTGCGAACTATGGATAAATAGGAGAAAAAACAGATGTATTTACACACACTAAAAATTGGAAACGTTGAACTAGAAAATAATATAATGCTAGCACCAATGGCGGGTATAACAGACCTGCCATTTAGAATAATATGTGAAAGTTATAGTACAGGAATAACATTTTCAGAAATGGCAAGTAGTAAAGCTATATATTATAATGATTTAAAAACAAAAAACTTATTAAAAATAGAAGGACAAAAACTTCCAATTGGGATACAAATATTTGGAAGTGATATAGAATCTTTAAAAGTAGCTACAGAATATGTAAGCAACTTTGCAGATATGGTTGACATAAATATGGGGTGCCCAGCACCCAAAGTTGTAAAAAACGGAGATGGAAGTAAATTACTATTAGATTTAAAAAAGGTAGAAGAAATAGTAAGTGAAGTAGTAAAATCTTCTAAAGTGCCAGTTAGCGTAAAAATACGTAAAGGCTGGAATGAAGAAAACGTTGTAGCAAAAGAAGCAGCACAGATTATTGAAGCTTCTGGTGCAAGTATGATTACAATTCACGGAAGAACAAGACAAGAATTCTTTAGTGGAGATGTAGACTTGGGAATTATAAAACAAGTAAAAGAAGCAGTAAAAATACCAGTAATAGGTAATGGAAATATAGTAGATGAAGAAAGTGCTTTAAAAATGTTTGAATATACGGGAGTAGACGGAATTATGATAGGCAGAGCAAGTATAGGAAATCCATGGATATTTAAAAGATTAATACACTTTTTACAAACTAAAGAAAAATTACCAGAAATAAAAAATGAAGAAAAACTACAAACTATTCTAAAACATATAGAACTTGAAGTTAGAGAAAAAGGAGAAAGAGTAGGAATACAAGAATTAAGGAAACATATGGCTTGCTACATAAAAGGAATAGACGATGCAAGCAAAATAAGAACCAAAATTAATACTATAAATAACAAAGAAGAACTAGAAGAATTGCTAAAAGAAATTTTTTAGAGATACAATGTATAGTATTTAACCCATTTACTAACAAAAAGGTTATATAATTTATTTTAGAAATGAAGGATTTAAGCCACGTGGGGACCGCTGAGGGCTGTTAAGGCGAAGCCTGTTACAGCACCAGTGGGAAGCTTATAATCCGTAACGGATAAAATAAATTTATATAACCTTTTTGTTATAATTCAAATTGTAATAATTGTTATTCATACAATAAAAAAGCAATTAATATAATTAAATAGCAAACAAATTTGAAAGGATGAAGCCTATGAAAAATAAAAAGCTATTATATATAATTGCTATTTTTATTATTATTTGTGTTATCTTAGTAACAACAATATGTTTTTTTAGAAAAAATGATTATAAAACTATAAAATTTGGAAATACTAATATTAAATCAGCTGAAAGTATTAAAGAATATATTTTAAATATTAGTTCATATGAAGCAGATATTAGTTTAGAAGTTACAAGCAACAAAACCACTAACAAATATCGATTAACACAAAAGTATGTAGAACCAAATATATTTAAACAAGAAGTATTAGAACCAAATAATATTAAAGGATTAACAACAACATATGATGGAGAAAATCTAAAAATAGAAAACAGTCGGCATAAATTTAAGCAAAATATATGAAAATTATAGTTATATTTCCGAAAATTCTTTATGTTTATATAATTTTATTGAAGCCTATAAAAAAGATCAAGATGCAAAATGTAGAGAAGAAGGAAATTTGGTCATACTAGAAACAAAAGTACAAGACAGTAGCAAAAATAGTAATGTATATAAAAAATTATACATAGATTCTAAAACTGGAAAACCAATAAAAATGGAAATAGAAGAGATTAACAAAAAAATGCTAGTTTACATATTGTATAACGAGATAAAAATTAATAGTATAAATAAAGAAGAAGTACTAGCATTTAAATTAAATATCCAAGAAAAAGACATATAAATCTTTGTATACTATATTTTTCTCTAAACTAAAATTTAAAATATATCTGGCGAAAAAATTGTAATACCAGGAGTGAATAAAATGATAGTAAAAAGAGGAGATATGTTTTATGCAGATTTAAGTCCAGTTGTTGGTTCAGAACAAGGAGGAATTAGACCTGTACTTATAATACAAAATGATATGGGAAACAAATATAGTCCAACAGTAATCGCAGCAGCAATAACATCACAAACAGGTAAAAATAAACTTCCAACTCATATAGAATTAGGTGGGGAAGAATGTGGATTAAAATCAAATTCAGTAGTTCTTACTGAACAAATAAGAACAATAGATAAAAGTAGACTAAAAGAAAAAATAGGGCATATAGAGGACAATAAGATAATAAATGAAATAAACAATGCTCTAGGAGTAAGCTTTGGATTAGAAGAATAAGAAAATAATAACTAAGTGTTTTTGCTTAGTTATTATTTTTTTTAACTTTTTTTAAAAAAGTATTGCAAATTCCCAAAAGTTATATTAAAATTTAATTAAAGTGGTAGAAAGTGGTACAAAGTGGTTTGAAAAGGAAGAGAGGTGAACCCAAGTGTTTATCGGTGAATATGAGCATAATGTAGATGCTAAAGGCAGAGTAATAATGCCTGCAAAACTTAGAGAAGACATCGGAGATAAGTTCATTATAACAAAAGGACTTGACGGATGTTTATTTGCGTATTCACAAACAGAATGGGGGAACTTCGAAGAAAAATTAAAAGCATTACCACTTGCACAAAAAAACGCCAGAAACTTTGTAAGATTCTTCTTATCAGGAGCAGTAGAATGTGAAATTGATAAACAAGGAAGATTTTTAATTCCAGCAAACTTAAGAGAACATGCATCACTTGATAAAGAAATAGTAATTATTGGAGTTGGAACAAGGTTAGAAATTTGGAACAAAGAATTATGGACAAGTTATAGTAATGACGAAAGTATATCAGCAGATGAAATAGCTGAGAATATGACAATGCTAGGTATATAATCTTTAAAAAAGTTTATATAGAAACAAAAGAAAAATTAAAGAAGAAACAAAAGATAAAAAATAAAGATACAAAAGAAAATACTTAAGACAAAATTTTTATAGCACAAAAGAAAAAGTTTAACAAAAGAAAAATTTAAAAAGTACAAAAGAAAAAATTAGTAAAATAAGAAAACGACAAATTCCAAGCAAAAGATAAACTATAAAATGCAAAAGATGAATATATAAGATACTTTAGATTAAAAAATAATTGCTTTATGTATTCAAAAGAAAAAATATATGTAACAAAAGAAAACTAAAAGATGAACTAAAGAATAATAAAATACAAATGAATGTAAAAAACAAAAAAAGAACTAAAGATTGTGGGCAGTTGGTATACATCTTTTTATACCAACTGTTTCTACTATATAATTATAAGAGGTGCAGTTTATTGGAATTTAACCATAAGTCAGTATTACTAAAAGAGTGCATAGAAGGGTTAAACATTAATCCAGATGGTATCTATGTTGATGGAACATTAGGAGGAGCAGGACATAGTAAAGAAATTTTAAAATTACTATCTCCTAAAGGAAGACTAATAGGAATTGATAGAGACCAAGATGCACTAGAAGTAGCAAAAGAAAGATTAAAAGATTTTAAAAATGTAACATATATATACGGAAATCATAATGATATAAAAGAAATATTAGAAAGTTTAAATATAGATAAAGTAGATGGAATTCTTTTAGATTTGGGCGTTTCTTCATACCAAATTGATACAGAGGAAAGAGGATTTAGCTATATGTTAAATTCGAGCCTAGATATGAGAATGGATCTAAACCAAAGTTTGACAGCAAAAGAAATAGTAAATACATATAAAGAAGAAGAACTTGCAAGAATAATTTACGAATATGGAGAAGAAAAATTTTCTAGGACTATTGCAAGAAAAATTATAGAAGCAAGAAATAGAAAAGAAATAGAAACTACTGGTGAACTAGTAGAAATAATAAAAAATGCAATACCATATTATGATAAATCAGTAGGACATCCTGCAAAACGTACATTTCAAGCAATAAGAATAGAAGTAAATAATGAAATTGAACCATTATATAATACAGTAACAAATGCAATAGACTGTTTAAAACCAAGTGGAAGGTTATGTATTATTACATTTCATTCACTAGAAGATAGAGCAGTAAAAAATGCATATAGTGATGCACTGCGGAAAATGCACTTGTCCAAAGGATTTACCATATTGTATATGTGGAGCTAAAAAGATAGGAAAAATAATAAATAAAAAGCCAATAGAGGCAACTAAAAAAGAAGAAGAAGAAAATTCAAGATCTAAAAGTGCAAAACTTAGAATTTTAGAAAAAATATAAAAATAATCTGTTAGGAGTACAAAGTATAAGAGAAATGATATAAAAATAAACAATCCACACTAATCATCTGCTTCTAACATCTAAATAAGGAGGTGAAAACTTATGGCATATAATAGCAGATACCAATATGAAACAAGTCCAAGAAAACTACAACCAGAATATGAGAGAATACCAAAAAAATACCCAAAGAAAAATAATGTAAGAAAAACAAATGTAAATAAGAAACCTAAAACACAAGCAAAAAAACATACTAAAAATCAAGCGAAAGTAATGTTATATGTTGCAATCCGGATTCATAATTCTTTTTGCCATAAGTTATAGAAACTCCGTAATAAACGAAAAATTTTCTGAGATAAAAACATTAAAAGCTAACCTTGCTGGAATAGAAAAAGAGAATGAACAACTAAAAGTAAATATAGAGAATAATCTAAATTTAAAATCAGTAGAACAATCAGCAAAAGAAATATTGGGAATGCAAAAATTAAATAATTTTCAAACAGTATATATTAATCTTCCAAAAGAAGATTATGTAGAACCAGCATCAGAAGAAATAATGCAAGAAAATAATATAAACTGGTTTGAAAAAATAATTAATATTATAATAGGAAAATAAGAAATCACTTTTTAATATATTTTAATTAATATAGAAAAGTGATTTTTGTTAGCATACTAAGTGTAGCATATTGACATTTTATGTTAAATGAGATATAATATGGTATAAGGTAGGTGCATATGTGTAACATAAAATTAATGTTGCACAAATTTAAACGGCCAAAAAGAACATTGATAATTTATTTGTTAGAAAAGGGAGGTTTGACTATGGAGAAAAAACGGACAAAGTGGTCAAAGGCTAAAAAGCAACAATTACGTGCTATTCTTTTACTAATGTTAGTTATAGCATTAGTTATAGCATTAGTTGGTGGCTGTGGATGCTTAGTTAAGGCACTAAAAGGAAGACAGGAAACAGTGTTACCGCAAGAAACATCGAAGCCGCAACAAACGGCATCACCACAAGCAACGGCA
>CAOJFV010000021.1 GCA_948434985.1 uncultured Clostridium sp. | reverse complement strand
TATTTCCTATTTTTATTTCCTATATTAGGTGTGACATATCTATTGTAAACCTATACTACTCGAACAACTTCATAATCTCTTCTTTAGAAAGCTTGCTAATAAATGATGTCTTAGTATCTAGTACATTATCTATAAGTTTTGCTTTTTTTTCTTGTAAATCATATATCTTTTCTTCAATTGAATTTTTAGTGATTAATTTATATACCTGTACATTGTTCTTTTGTCCAATTCTATATGCTCTATCTGTGGCTTGATTTTCAGCAGCTAAATTCCACCATGGGTCATAGTGTATTACCATATCTGCACCTGTTAAATTTAACCCTGTTCCTCCTGCTTTTAGAGATATTAGAAATACTCTTATATCTTTATTGTTATTAAACTCATCAACTAATTCTATTCTTTTATCTACTTTAGTCTGTCCTGTTAATTTGAAATACTGTATTTCTTCTTTCTTTAATTCTTTTTCTATTATTTCAAACATTGATGTGTATGTAGAAAATAATAGTATTTTGTGCTCACTTGCTATAGCATCTTTTATAATCTCTATACATTGATTTAATTTGCTAGATTCACCTTTGTAATTATCCAAAAATAATCCTGGATGACAGCAAATCTGTCTTAATCTTGTTAGTGCTGATAATATTTGAATATGGCTATTCTCATAACCATTTAGTTTTATCTCTTCATTTAATTCTTCCTTTACTTGTGCTAGATATGTTAAATATACTTTTTGTTGTTCTTCATCCATTTCATTGTTTAATACTGTAACTGTTTTATCTGGTAACTCTGTTAGAACTTGTTTTTTTGTTCTTCTTAAAATAAATGGTTCTATTAACATTCTTAGTTTATCCATATATTCTGTATCTTCATTTTTAATTATAGGCACTTCAAACTTCTCTCTAAATTTATTATATGAAAATAAATATCCTGGCATTAAGAAATCAAATATAGACCATAATTCAGAAAGTGAGTTTTCTATTGGTGTACCTGTTAGTGCATACCTAGTTATAGCATTAATCTTTTTAATTGCTTTTGCATTTTGTGTGTTACTGTTTTTCATATATTGCGCTTCATCTGCTATGACATATCTAAACCTATAATTTAATTCTTCATATAAATCAATATCTCTTTTTAATAAATCATATGAAGTTATAACAACATCATAATTTGGAATGTCTTTTATTTGTCCTTTTCTTACACTTGCATTTCCACTTATAACAATTGATTTTATAAATTTTGTGAATTTTTCTATTTCTGCTTTCCAGTTTAAACTAAGTGAACTTGGACATACTACCATTATTGGTAATTTATCTTCTTTATTATTTTCTATATATGCTAATATGATAGATATTACTTGAAGAGTTTTTCCAAGTCCCATATCATCTGCAAGTATTCCACCAAATTGATAATAATCTAATGTTTTTAACCATTTAAATCCTATTTTTTGGTAATCTCTTAATGTTTTATTTAAAGAGTTTGGTATTTCTAAATCTGTTACATTGGTTTTATCCTTCATATCATCTATTATTTCTTTATAGTGTTCATCTTTTTTTATTGTTGTATTTTCGAATTTATCTATTATTCTATCTAAATAAAGAGAGCGATATATTGGAAGTTTTATACTTCCTGTTTCTATTTCTTTATATGTTACTCCGTGTTCCAGAAATTAGATTATTTAAAAAGTCTATGTCTTCATTTTCTTCTAAGTTTAAAAAGTCTCCATTTTTTAGTCTATAGTATTTCTTTTTTAGTCTATATTTCTCAAGTATTTCTTTTAGTTCTTCTTTATCAAAATTAAAGTTATCTACATTTACACTTAATAAATTATTTTCTATTTTTACACCTATAGTCCCCATTTTAGGCTTTTTTATTTGTCTATTTTTAAAATCATCTGTTGCAAGTATCTCAAATTTTTGCATATATTCTGTTATATCTTGATATAGAAAATTATATATTTTTTCATCATCTGTAAGTATAAATCTTGAGTTCTTTTTATCTAACATAAATCCAGTTTTTCTAAATCTATTTAAACTTTCCGCTTCTTCTAATACACTTCTTGGAATGTTAGGATTTTCTTCAAGTGGATTAAACTCTTCTTCTCCATAACAAAACATAACTTTTGCTACAATATAATTTTTTTCATTAAATTCTAAATATACTTTTACTCCAAGTTTTTTTGGCATATATTGTTCAATTTCTTCTTCATCTATAGTATCTAAAGTTACACTGTTCTTTACTTTTGGAAGTACTATTGAAAAGAAATTTGATATTTGATTTTTAGAAAATTTAATTTCTCTTGTATAATTTCTTTTAAATACATCTAGTAATTTAAGCGTTGTTTCTTTATATTCCTTACTACATCTATATAGCTTATCTTCAGTTAAGAAATATGTATATTCTTTTCCTTCTATTATCTCATATGTATCACGAGTGTCTATATTACACATTAATTTGTATTCTTTTTCATTTATTTTTTCTAATTCAAATTTTATATTTGGTGTCTCATTTACAAATTCTATTTCTTTAGTTATATACTCTTTTTCCATTGCTACTTTTTTATTTTGTAGTATTTCAAAAATTTCATCAATTGCAGTATTACTAAGTACTATGCTTCCTGTATTTAATACTTTTCCATAGTATCTATATATGCTATTTGAATTATTATTTACGTATTTTATTGTTTCTGCATGCTTCATAATAAAGTTAAGCATTTGTATATCGTCTTTATCAAATGTTTCTTCTTCATGTATGATATTTAATTTTGTACCATATTTATATTGTTCTTTATTTATCATAAGATTGTAAAATTCTACTAAATCTCTAATCTTATATAATTGTTTTTTAGTTCCTATTTTAAATTCTATTTTCATTTCATTTGAATAAGAATCAAATATAATTTTAGGAACTAAATTTACATTTTTATCTAAAGATATTGTATCTTGAGTTGGATCTTCTATTAGTTTCATTTCTTCATCATAAAATGTATTTATTAAATCTGAAAAATTAGAATATCTTTCTTTTCCTTTTGACTTATATTGTTCTTTACTATATTTAGGATTTCCATCTATTTCAAGCATTGTAGCAATAATGTGTTTACAAGCACCATAATGTGTTTTATAATCTTCACATTCACAGTTAAGTCTATCTAATTCTCCATTCCTTACAGATATATGTACTTTATATTCATCATAATTTCCATCTACTAGGCTTGCTATACTAAAATTGTTCATATCATCATAATCTATTTGTTCTATTTCTACTCTTCTTTGTTTTACATATTCTTTTGCCCTTGATAATCTTACTTCTCCTGCATCATTGTAGAGTTCTTTAGTTACTGTTTGATTAATAAGCATATTTATCTCCTTTAAAACATGATTAATTATTATATCACATTTACAAAGATTATGGAAGTATTTTATAAAAATATTGTTTGTTTTTTTGTAAAATACATATTGACTTTTTGTGCGTATTGTGATAAATTTATTTTGTTGTTAGAGACCTCACTTTTGACTCTATGATGGTATCTATTAGCATTACAAAAAGGTAATGCTAAATATGCTATTATAGGAGGTGAGGTTATGGAGATGTATATTGCTATAGGTTTTGTTGTTCTTTGCTTTGCTATATTAGTATTTGTAATTGGAATATTCGGTTATATCGTACATATTAGCAAAAAAGAATTTGATGCTGCCCCAACAACATCAAACTCTAACAACCCAGAGGAGAAGGCATAGCCTTTTTCTCTTTTTTATAATTATATTATACCATATATTTTTCAAAAGTAAATACTTTTTGCCAACTTTTGCATTTTTCTTATTGACAACCTGGCTGTTTTTATTATATACTTTCATAAGATAGTTGGTTAAACTTTAGAAGTGTGGTTGTCATCCCTATTACATAGGAGGTGATGCTTATTAATAAATTAATATTTAAATGCTTAATTTTTTCTATTCTTTTTAATATAGTATTACTATTCATAATATTTGCCTTAATTATCTTTTTAATTTTGGCATAAAAAAACTGCACTATCTGATTTAGCCGTCAATAGTGCAATCTTATAATTTACATATGTGATGGCTTCCACACTTAATGTGGTAACCTTCTATCTGTTTATATTATATCATATATTTTTTAAAAGTAAATACTTTTTGCCAACTTTTATATTTCTATTTAGTCGTTTTCTTTGTTTTAGAAGATGATTTTTTAGCAGTTTTTGTACTTGTTTTTCTAGTAGTTTTCTTTTTAGTAGTTTTTTCTTCTAATTCTACTTTTTCATCTGGCACCCACTTTTCACCTTTTTTTGGTTTGTTCCATGAAATATAATCACATGAAGTAGGATTATTTTCGCAAATATAATAGTTTCTTTTTCTTTTTGTTTTTCTAACTTGAACTTTTGCTCCACATTTTGGACAAGGAACATCTATTGTTTCTACAAATGGTTTTGCATTTTTACATTCTGGATACCCAGGACAAGCTAAAAACTTTCCATATCTACCATATTTAATTACCATCATTCTACCACATTTTTCACAAGGCACATCAGAAACTTCTTCATGTAATTCAACATGTTCTAATTCTTTTTCTACTTTTTCTACTACTTTTTCAAAAGGTGTGTAAAATTCTTTTATTACTTTTTTCCACTGTTCTTTTCCATCAGCTATTTTATCAAATTCATTTTCCATATTGGCAGTAAATTCTACATTTATTATGTCTTTAAAATTCTCTATTAATAGCTTATTTACTACTCTTCCAAGGTCTGTAGGTGACAATTGTTTTTGTGTTTTTTCTATATATCTTCTTTCTAAAATAGTAGTAATTGTAGGAGAATACGTACTTGGTCTTCCTATTCCTTTTTCTTCTAATGCTTTTACAAGACTTGCTTCTGTATAACGAGGTGGTGGTTCTGTGAAGCTTTGTTTTGTATCTATTTTCTTCTTTATTACTTCTTCTTTTTCTTGTAAATCTGGTATCTTTTCGTTTTCTTCTTCTTGCTTTACGTCTTCCCCTTCAACATATAATGCCATAAAACCTTTGAATTTTAAATTCTGTCCACTTGCTTTAAATGTATAATCATTTGCATTAATTGTAACTGTTAATGTATCATAAACTGCTGTAGACATTTGGCTTGCTATAAATCTATTATATATTAATTTGTATAACTTATATTGATCATTTGTTAATGATGATTTTATATCATCAGGATTTATATTTACATATGTTGGTCTTATTGCTTCATGGGCATCTTGTGCATCTTTACCTGTTTTATAATATCTATTATCGTAATATTCTTCTCCATAGTTTTTAAGAATTTCTACCTTTGCTGCTGCTCTTGCTACTTCTGATATTCTTGTTGAATCTGTTCTCATATAAGTAATAAGTCCCACTGTTCCTTTTTCAGGAATTTTAACACCTTCATATAACCCTTGCGCAACACTCATTGTTTTCTTTAAAGTAAATCCAAGTTTCCTTGATGCCTCTTGTTGCATTGTAGATGTTGTAAATGGTGGTGCAGGTGTTCTTTTCTTTTCTCCTTTTTTTACTTCATCTACAATATATTTTGCATCATTTATTTTTTCTAGAATTTCATCTACTTCTTCTTTATTATGAAGTTCTAATTTTTTATTGTTTTTTCCATAGAATTTTGCTTCAAATGATTTTTTAGATTTCTTGTCTTGTAATGAGGCATATATATTCCAATATTCTTCTGGTATAAAATGTTCTATTTCTTCTTCTCTATCTACAATTAGTTTAACAGCAACTGATTGCACTCTTCCTGCTGATAACCCACGCCTTACTTTTTTCCATAGAACTGGACTAATTTTATATCCCACAATTCTATCAAGTATACGTCTTGCTTGTTGTGCATCAGTTAAATTCATATCTATTTTTCTTGGTTTTTTTATTGCTTCTTGTACAGCACCCTTTGTTATTTCATTAAATGTTACTCTTGTTTCTTCGTTTTCATCTATTCCTAATATATGAGCTAAATGCCAAGCAATAGCTTCTCCTTCACGGTCAGGGTCAGTTGCAAGATATACTTTTTTAGCTGAACTTGCTTCTTTTTTTAGAGATTTTATTAAATCTCCCTTTCCTCTAATATTTATATATTCTGGTTCAAAATTGTTATTTACATCTACCCCTAATTTAGATTTAGGAAGGTCACGAATATGCCCTTGGGATGCAACAACTTTTGTATTTCCGCCCAAAAATTTTTTAATAGTATTTGCCTTTGCAGGTGATTCCACTATAATTAATTTATCTGCCATCATTTCCTCCTTTACTCTTTATATTAAACTATTCTAGACCATATTATTCCAATTTGCAAGTAATTTTATAAATTTTTTATCAAAATATTTGTTACTATTCAATCTATAATAAAAGCAGTATGAATGAAGTTCTGAATAGTAATAAAATAGCAGAAAACCATATATATAGTTATTTACTAAATATATGGTCTTTATTAATCTCTACTTTAGCAATTCTTCAATCATTTCTTCTGATACTGCTGGTGTTATTTCACCTTCTCTAAACTTTTCTAGTATTTTATTTATTGTGTTTTCTTCATCAGTTATTTTATCTATTACTTTATTTTCTACATTTACTTTATCTTCTTTATATTCCGTTTTTACTACTTCAATACCATAAACAGATTTATAATTTTCTACTTGTTCCGTTTTATAGTATTCTAATCTTATTGGATAATAAATATTGTTGTTTGCTAGAGTGTCTTTTCCAACATATGTACCTCCAAAAAAGCTTTTCATTTGTTTTAATACCTCCCCTTTAATTTTAACTAACTATAATAATATACTATATACTTAGCAGTTATGGCAAGTATTTTGTTTCGCACTATTTTACATTTTTTTACATTTTTCTTTATTAAAAAACTTTTTTATACACTTTTCCACTTTGTTTTCACGTTTTGTAATGAAAAAACTATATTGGAGTAATTTGTTTGAAATAATTATTTTACTAATTTTTTTATTTCTTCATATATCTTATCTTCCACATTTGTTACAGCAATTTTCTTTGCATTTTCTGCCATTTCCTGCATTTGTTTTGGATTTTTAGTTATTCCTTCTACTAATGAATTTAAAGCCTCTTTTGTTAAATTTTCATTTAATAAAATTTTTGCTGCTCCAACATTTTCTAATACTTTTGCATTGTATACTTGATGATTATTACTTACATTTGGAAGTGGTATAAAAATTGCAGGTTTTCCTACTATTGATATTTCTGTTATTGTCATTGCTCCGCTTCTTGAAATTATAAGATCACAAGCATTCATTACTTCTTCCATATTATATATATATGGTACAATTTTCACATCTTCTAATTTTGATATATTGTTTATCTCTTTTTTAACTATATCATACTGAATAGGCCCTGGCGCCCACATTATTTGATAATTTTTATTCAATTTTTCATTTATTATTTTAACTACATTATCATTAATTGCTTTTGCACCTTGTGATCCACCAAATATTAATACTACTGGCTTTCCAGGTTTTAATCCTAATCTTTTTATTACTTCTTCTTTTTGTTCTTTTGTTAAATTCAAATTTTTTGTTTTTGTTGGTGTTCCTGTTAATACAACATTATTTGCTTTTGGAATACGAGCTTTAGCGTCTTCAAAGCTTACTAGTATTGTACTAACTTTTTTTGATAACATTTTTACAGCTTTTCCTGGCCAAGCATTACTCTCATGTAAGATTGTTGGTATTTTATATTTGTTTGCAGCAAGAATTGCTGCACCACATATATATCCACCTGTTCCTATTACAATATCTGGAGAAAATTCTTTAACTATCTTTCTTGCTTGAATAACTCCATTTAATGTTTTTATATTCTTTTTTAAGCTATCTAAACTTATTTTTTTACTAAGTCCATAGGCTTCTATTGTTCTTAATTCATATCCTGCTCTAGGTACTAAATCATTTTCAAGTCCCCTGTCTGTTCCTAAAAATAGTATCTCAGAACTAGGATTTTCTTTTTTTATTTTATTTGCAATTGCAAGAGCTGGATTAATGTGTCCTGCTGTTCCTGCAGCAGCTACTATAACTCTCATAAATAGTCTCCTTTTACACTTTTTCTGCTGTTCTAGATATATTAAGCAATATTCCCATTGAACTTAGAAGTATTACAAGCGCTGTTCCTCCATAACTAAAAAATGGTAATGGAATACCAGTATTAGGCATCGAAGATGTAACAACTGCTATATTCATTATTGCTTGTAATCCGACTAGCGACGTAATTCCAACTGCGAGTAAACTTCCAAACATATCTTTAGCACGAATTGAAACTAATAGTCCTCTCCATATTAATACTGCAAATAGTATAATTACCACTATACAACCTATGAAGCCTAATTCTTCTGCCAGTACTGAGAATATAAAGTCATTATGTGGTTCTGGTATATATAAAAACTTTTGCTTACTTTCTCCAAGTCCTGCTCCAAACAATCCTCCTGAACCTATTGCATATAAACTTTGTATAATTTGCCATCCATCTCCTTTTGCATCACTCCAAGGATCCAAAAAAGTAGTAATTCTGGCTAAACGGAAGCTTCCTTCCTCCTCTGGTTCTTTGATTTGTATATATGTAAATAAGGCTGTTCCACCTACTACTGCTAATATTATTCCTGATATTAAAAAATACTTTAATTTTGTTCCTGCCATTAGCATCATTATAGATATTACGGCTACTATAATAATTGTAACACTTAAGTGGTTTTGTACGAATAGCAATATTAATGCAATAGGTGCTATGAATAAAAGTGGTACTACAAATCCTTTTTTAAAATCCTTTAATTTATCTCTATTTTTTGTAAGCCATACAGCATAAAAAACTATCAATGCTATTTTTACTATTTCTGATGGTTGAAATTTAACAAATCCTAAATTTAACCATCTTGTTGCTCCTTTACTTGATGAGCCTAAAAACTTTGTTGATGCTAGCATTACTATTGAACCTATGTATGCAATATTTGCAAATTTTGCATATATTTTATAATCTATTTTTGATATTACTAACATTAGTGCTATTCCTATTATTGCAAATATAGCTTGCTTTCTTACATATGAGTAACTATCTCCATCTTCTGAGAGTGCCTTTGGAGAACTTGCTGATAATACCATAACAATTCCTATAGCAAGTAATATTAATATTGTTATAAATAGAACAAAATCAAATGGTCTTTCTTTTGCTTGTGTGTTATCTTTTTGACTTTTCAATTTGTTCTCCCCTTTCCCAAAAACAACGCTTTTGTGCTCTTCTTTATTTACTTTTGCAGTTCGCTCTTACTAAGTAATGTAATTTGCACAATGTTTTATATAGTAAATAACCCAACGATACAAAGTGCTAATGTTATAATGCTAAATATTGATACTACTTTATTTTCGCCCCATCCTGATAGTTCAAAATGGTGGTGTAATGGTGCCATTTTAAAAATTCTATTTCCTGTTTTTTTAAAGTACACTACTTGTAGTATAACTGATACTGTTTCAAGTACTGGAATTAATGCTATTATTATTAAAATAAGTGGCATTTTTAAATATAGTGCAAGTGATACTATAACCCCTCCTAGAAGAAGTGATCCAGTATCTCCCATAAATACTTTAGCTGGATGCATATTGAATAATAAAAATCCAAGACATGCTCCTATTACTATTGTTCCGAATATTACTACTTCTTTTACATCATAAATAATTCCTATTACTGTTAAACATGTAATTATTATTGCTGATATAGTCGGACATAGTCCATCTACTCCATCTGTTAAATTCACTGCATTTGTTGTTCCAAGTATTACAAATATTGCAAATGGTATATATATCCATATTGGTAGATTAATACTTATTTTTAAAATTGGTATAAATATATCTGTTCCTAATTCAATTATCTTTATAAGATAGATTACGAATAATACTGCTATTGTTAATAAACCTATCATTTTATATGCAGGTTTTAACCCTTTTGTATTATGAAAAACTAATTTTTTTATATCATCTATAAAACCAACTAATCCAAACCCTAATGCCATTATTGCTAATGGAATTAGTTTTTTTGCTAGTTCTAATTGATCTTTCGCATAACTTAAAAATACAAACACTATTAGTATAGCAATTGATGCTGCAAGAACTACTCCCCCCATTGTTGGAGTTCCTTCTTTAGATAAATGAGATTCTGGTCCGGTCTTCTCTTTCTATTTGACCCACTTTTAATTTCTTTAAAATTGGGATTGTAATTATTCCAAAAACAACAGTTGCTATAAAGGATAGTAATAGTATTTTTATTTGAAAATAATTCAAATTTCTCACCCTTTATTTATTAAATAGTAAATCTATTTAATTTATTTTTCTTGTTTTGTATATTTATATTTCTACTTTTTGCCATTCATATTTTCTATTATATCTCTTACAATAATTCTTTCATCAAATGGATATTTTTCATGGTTTATTTCTTGATATGGCTCATGTCCTTTTCCCGCAAGTACTATTATATCATTCTTATTTGCCATTTCTATTGCTACTTTTATAGCTTCTTTTCTATCTACTATACAAGTATATTGCCCCTTGGTCTTTTTTATTCCTGTCTCAATTTCAGCAACTATAGTATCTGGATCTTCTGTTCTTGGATTATCACTTGTTATTATTGTATAATCTGCTACTCTTCCTGAAATTTCTCCCATTATAGGACGTTTATGTGAATCTCTATCTCCTCCACATCCAAATACTGATATTACTCTTCCTTTTGTATATGATTTAACTGCTTGTAATATACTTTCTAAGCTCTCTGGGCTGTGTGCATAATCTATCATTATGTTTAATTCTTTTTTATTGTCTACTAATTCGCTTCTTCCTGGAACCCTTACTTCTAATAATGCTTCTTTTATTTGTTCAGCATTTGCACCAAGTTTTGTACATGCACATATTGCTGCAAGTGAGTTATATACACTAAATCTTCCTGGAATACAAGTTTTTATTCTTTCATTTTTATTATCTATTTTTACTTTGAAGTCTACATATGAGTTTGTTATTGTTATATCTTTTGCAAGTATATGGCAGAAGTTATCTATTCCATATGTTGTTATTTCTGGAGTACTAGCTATCCTTGCAACTTTTGCACCATATATATCATCAGCATTTGTAAAAGCTACTTTACACATATCAAACAATTTCATTTTTGAATTAAAATAGTCTGCCATATCTGGATGTTCATTTTGGCTTATATGGTCCTCTGTAAAATTAGTAAATATTCCTATATCAAAATCGCATCCAAGTACTCTATTTAGTTTCAAACTTTGTGAAGAAACCTCCATAACTACAACATCGACGTTTTCATCTACCATACTCTTAAATATTTTTTGTAGTTTTATGCTCTCTGGTGTAGTTCTTGCACTATCTTCTATTTTTTTGTCACCAATATATGTAGCA
Source organism: uncultured Clostridium sp. (assembly GCA_948434985.1). Lineage (GTDB taxonomy): Bacteria > Bacillota > Clostridia > TANB77 > CAG-508 > RGIG8482. Next base: position 5,077 of record CAOJFV010000021.1, on the reverse strand, counting down.
ATTGTTCCTATAAGTCCTACTTTTTTTCCTTGTTTTTCTAGTATTTTCTTTATCATATATGTAGTAGTTGTTTTTCCTTTTGTTCCAGTTACTCCTATAAGTTTAAATTTTCTTGATGGGTTATTATAGAAGTTACAAGCACATATTGCAAGCGCTATTCTTGTATCTGGTACAACAATTAATGTAATATCTTCTGGTATGCTAAGAGTTTTTAAATTTACATTTTCTCCTACCATTATTACAATTGCACCATTTTCTATTGCTCCACTAATATAATCTACTCCGTTTGTTTCATATCCTTCAATTGCTATAAACATCCCATTTTCTTTTATATTTCTAGAATCCGAATCAACATTTGTAATATCTAAATCTAGGTTTCCTTTTCCTTTTATTCCTTCAATTCCTAGTAAAATTTCTTTTAATTTCATAGGTTTACCCTCCACTTACAATTTTTCGCTTTTATTATATAACTAAATTAAAAATTTGTATAGTTTTTCACTTGTTTTTTGTAATTATTTTTATAATAACTCTTATTAATATATATTATTTATTATAAATTCTATTCATAATATAGGTATTAGAAAACAGAAAATAGAATGCATAAGTAAACTATATTTATTAATGGTTTAATAAATATAATCACTTTGCATTCTATTTAAATATATATAATAGAATCTTATGAAATTCTTTTTTACGAAATTCTCTCTTTATTATCCAATTTTTCTTTTAAATCAAAATTTGAGTTGAAAAATATGTTAGAAAACAATTCTAGATTCATATCAAATATTTTTTGCAATTTTAGTATATCTGTATTGCAAAATTCACTTTCTCCATTTAGTTTCCTTACTAATGTTTTATAACTCATATTTAACATATTAGCCAATTTGGTTACTGGTATTTTATTGTTATTCATTAATAGTTTTATTCTATCACCTATAATTTTTGAATCCATATTTTTCTCCTTCGTTTCTTTGTAGGAAACATTTTATAATAATTTTATTTTTTTGTCAATATATAATTTACTTTTTTAATATTTAATGTTATAATTTGTATATTACAGTAAGTAATGGGGGTATAATTTTGAAAAATTGTTTTGCAGAAAGATTTACTGAAATTGTTAAAGATTCTGGTTTAACTTATGAAGAAATAGCTTTTAAATTGGGATTAAAATCTAAAGGTACAATATCTAAATATGCTAATGGAACTATTGATGTTGGTACCACTATGACGATGAAAATTGCTGAAACTTTTGGTGTTTCACCTATTTGGTTATTAGGACTTACAGAGGATAAACATTATGTGATTAAAAAAACTTAAAAGATATTATAATAATGTTATTATTATAATATCTTTTTTATTGTTTTTCAAGTATATATAATAATATTCTATATCTACATAATAAAAATAACTAGAACTTAGTTTTTAACTACTTTCTAGTTATTTCTATTATATCTATCTTTTATTTACCTTTTACTTTTTTATTAAGTAATCTCATACTAATAAATAAAATAATTGCTAATAAAATACATATTCCTATTACTATAAATATTGTTATATTAGTTCCTCCTGTTTTTGGTAATGCACCATCTTTTACACTAGTATCAACTACATTAGATGTGTTTGGCTCTTTATTTGAATCGTTATTGTCACTGTTATTGTTTTCACTATTTTGATTATCGTCATTATTGTTGTTTTCATTATTTTGGTTATTGTTATTATTACTATTATTGTTGTTTCCACTATTTGGTTTATTGTTATTATTGCTACTATTGTTGTTTCCACTATTTGGCTTATTGTTGTTTCCACTATTTGGTTTATCATTGTTATTATTGTCATCATCTTTTTTATCATCATCTATTATTGTTATTTTAATAGATTTGTTAGATGTAGATACATCAGTTACTGCTGTTGAACCAGAAAAATTAGTTAATTCGATAGTAGATTCGCCTAATTTTGCGTCTTTTTTTACTTTAAAAGTAATAGTTCCTATGCTTTGTGCAGTTTTTACAACTTCACCATCTTTTGTATTACCTGTAATTAATCCACCTTGGTAAAATGGTGCTTCCCATTTGTCTGTACTATTTGTTGATACATATTCTAAAACAGAAGAATCAAATTTTATACGAGCAGTATAAGCACCTATTCCTTTTTCTCCACTTTCAATTTTGAGATCTTTTAATCCAATTGTGATTGTAATTTTTTCTTCTCTTTTTGCTTCAGTACTACTTGCTTTTAAAGTAGTAGTAAAGCTATCATTTGCCGCATATACTTTTGTAGTAAATACTAGTAATAACGCACTTAACACTATACTAATTATTTTTTTACTTATTATGCTATTTTTCATTTTCATTCTCCTCATATCTTATATTTTTATATTAAAATATTACTATGTTTCTATTTGCTTTAACACTAACCTTTTTATTAATATTAGATCAGTAGCTGTAATGTAGCCATCTTCATTCATATCTCCTGCTTTAAAACTATCTTCTTTTAAAACCCACTCTTGTTTTTCACCAGCTACTAAATGTCTTTTTACTAATAGAAGATCTGTTGCTGTTATTTTACCATCTTTATTTACATCTCCTATTTTATATTTGTTTGACTCTTCTTGGTCTTTATTTATCCAAGTCACCTTTGCTGTAGCAGTTCCTTTATTTCCAGCTTTATCTTCAAATTCAAATGTAAATTCACTATTTTCAGTAAATGTATATTCTCTACTAGTACCATTATTTGTAATTATTATCTCTTCACTTTCATTTACTAAAGTTGCAACAACTGCTTTATCTGTAGTTTCTTTTGTGCTATATCTAATTTCTGCTTTTGGTGCTGTTTTATCAATCCAACTTACTTTTGCTTTATGTTCCTTTACTTCATTATTTTCTTCATCTTCAGAACTTTTGTATTTAAATGTAAATTCTCCATTTTTAGTAAATGTATATTTATTCTTTTTATTGTTATTTATAATTTCTGCTGTTGCATCTCCTCCATTAGTATTAACTACATATGGGTTAATAGTTGCTACAACATCTCTATTTGTTGCTTTTGTAATACTATAAGTAATATCACTTGCTAGAATTGTCTTTCCATTTTCAATATAATCTGCTTTTATACTTTTATATAGGATATTACTTGCTTTATCAAGCATTTTAAATTCATAATCACCACTATCATCAAAAGTATATTCTAATGGGTTTGTCATAGTTTGTTGTAATTTTCTTAATTCTTCTTTTTCTTCATCTGTTATAATTACAGGATTTCCTTCATTGTCAAAATATCCTTCACCACTAACTACTCCATTTTCAATTGTAGTTTCATATACTGAAACAGAAGAAACATTGCCTGTTGTATTTACATATGTTATTTTTTTAATAACTCCATTTTTGTCTACACTTATCTTTTTATTTATATTTCCTGAATTATCTAAATATGAAATATCTGTTACTTTTCCATTTTCTACTTCAACATAGTTTATTTTATTGTCATTTTTATCTAGTAAATATACATCTTCACTAATATTATCTAATGAAATAACTAGTTTCCTTTCATCATTTACTTCATAATCTACATCTGCTGATGGAATATCTTTATCTATCCATGTTACTTTAGCAACTGCTGAACCTTCATTTCCATTTTTGTCTTTGAATGTAAATGTAAATTCTCCATTTTTAGTAAATACATATGTGTCTTTTCCATCATTGTTTGTAATTGTTATTTCTGTACTTGGATTTACAAGTCTTGCAACTACTATTCCATTTGTTGGCTCTGTAGTACTATATCCCACACCTGCTGTAGGATGAGGATTTTTTGTTATGTCTTGGTAAAAATTGAATGCTCTTGCAGCAAACCAATTACCATTTGTACGGTCAGCTACTATTTTTACATATTGAACTTCTTTTGGTTCTTCTATTTCAAAACTTTTTGTAAATTCTATTGCTTGTTCATTTGTATTTGCTTGAGTTCTATATGTTAAATTTTTTAAACTTGATAATACTTCCCAATTTTCACCATCCATACTACCATAAACTGTTCCATCATATATTCTACCATTTCCTCCTCCTGCTGGAACAAATTCTACTGCTGATAGATTAACTGGTTTATCTAGTTTAATAGTAATATAACGTTCTGTATCCGTTCCATTCCATGCAGAATGCCATCTTGTATTATAGTTTGCATCTATAGCATATATTGCAGCTCCTCCATTATTTGTAGCTTGTGTTGAAACAGTATGAAGATTTAAATGTGATACTGGTATATATTTTCTTGTATCTGGTTGATTATCTTCTGTAAAATTATATATAGGTGATACATCACTGGTTAGGCATGTGCCTGTTGCACCTTGTCTTATTTGTACAGTTTTATTTCCTGTTAAATCTGGTGATGTTACACTATATGAAATCCAATCATCATTTTCAGTATAACGCCATTGGGTAGTTAAGTTAACACCTACTACACGGTTTTCTAAATCATTTGCATATATATTCGCTGGAAGACTTCCTTTTGTTATATCTATTTTATATAGATTATTTTCATCATAATTTACTCCAACAATATGAACATAGATGTCATTTTCTGCTGTAATACTATTTATTTGTTCTTTTGTTAATTGTAATTTATGTTCTTCTTCTGCTGTAAATGAAACTTCGTTCCAAGTTTGTTTTCCATCTAAACTATAATCCCAACGAATACCATTTCCATCAAAACGACTTGCTAATACAATTCTTTCTGCATCTACTCCATCAAATGAAAATGTTGCAATTGTTTTATCTAATTTTCCTAATAAATAGTTTGCTTCCACTCTTGTAACCCCTGGTTGAAGAACTTGATCAGTTGCAGTATTAGGAAGTACACTTCCTTCTTTTAAAATTCTTGTTTGTAAAAGAGTAAATTTATATGAATTTTGTATACTTGTTAATTTTGGTTTTATTAAATTAGTTAAATGTTGCATTGGTAATGGGAAACATTTTAAATTTTCCGCTAATCTTTCTGCTAAATTATAGTAATTATCTTCTGTTTTATTTTCATTTGCATTATATACATTAATTAGACCAACCCATGCATCAATATTTATAGGTTGTAT
>CAOJFV010000020.1 GCA_948434985.1 uncultured Clostridium sp. | reverse complement strand
GTAAGTCTTTTAATATTTAAAGCTACTTCTCTTCTTAAGTCACCTTCTACTTTGTGTTTTTCATCAATAACTTTTCTTATACTATTTACTTGATCATCTGTTAAGTCTTTTACTCTAGTATCTGGATTAACTCCAGCTTCTTTAAGAATTTTTCTAGAACTTGATACTCCTATTCCATAGATGTATGTTAGTCCTATTTCTACTCTTTTTTCTCTAGGTAAATCGATTCCTGCTATACGAGCCATAAATTTTAGCACCTCCAAATTTTATTTGTTCTTATATTATTATTTTTGTTTGCTGTTACATTCTAATACTGAAATGTATATAATTAATGGATTGTATTTATTAATTATATAGTTTATTAGAAAGTATAAGCTAAAATGTATATAAACACAAAACTATCTTTTACTCAGCCGCTTCATAGTTTTGTGTTAATATCAAAATTTTCTTGTTTAATTAACCTTGTCTTTGTTTGTGTTTAGGATTTTCGCAAATTACTCTTATTTTTCCTTTTCTTTTTATAACTTTGCATTTTTCGCAAATTGGTTTTACTGATGGTCTTACCTTCATTTCTTGCACCTCCTCAAAATCCGAAGAATTTTGTACTCTTCACTTTTAACTTAAAAGTTTTGTTTTTGGGTTAATATATCAAAAATAAATTTTAAGCATAAAACTTTAAATTTATTTTGCTCTCCATGTAATTCTACCTCTTGATAAGTCATATGGTGATAATTCAACCTTAACTTTATCTCCTGGTAATATTTTAATATAATTCATTCTAAGTTTTCCAGAAATATGAGCCAATATTTGGTGTCCATTTTCAAGTTCAACTTTAAAATTTGTATTTGGTAATGTTTCTACAACAGTACCTTCAACTTCGATTATATCCTCTTTTGCCAACGTTTTTCACTCCTCAAATATATATTTTAAGCCTCGTCTACACAATTAGCTTAAACATTATATAACACAATTAAATAATTGTCAATATTTCTGGCTCTTTTTCTGTAATTAAAATTGTATTTTCATAATGTGCTGCTAAACTTCCATCTTCTGTTATGATTGTCCAACCATCATCTAACACTAAAATGTCTGGATTTTTTTCTATTACCATCGGTTCTATTGCCAGAGTCATGCCAGGTTCAAGTTTTATTCCTTTCCCAGCTTTTCCGTAATTTGGAATTCCTGGATCTTCATGCATACTTCTTCCTATTCCATGTCCTTGAAATTCTTTTACAACACTATATCCATTTTTTTCTACAAATTCACCTATTGCGTGACAAACATCGCCTATTCTATTTCCTGCTTTGGCATATTTTATTCCTTCAAAAAATGCTTGTTTTGTAATTTCTACTAACTTTTCAGCATTTTTACTACCTTTTCCTACTATGTAAGTTCTTGCCGCATCTCCATTAAATCCATTTTTATATGCAACTAAATCTATGCTTATTACGTCTCCTTCTTTTAGTTTTACTCTATCAGAAGGTATTCCATGTATTACTTCATCATTAATAGAAGCACAAATTGATGCAGGAAAAGGAGGAACTCCTTTTTCTCCACTTGGATAACCAAGTTGTGCTGGAATCCCACCATTTTCCCTTATTGTTTTTTCTGCTATTCTATCTAATTCTTTTGTTGTAACGCCTGGTTTAATTGCTTTTTTAATTGCTTCATGAGTTAAAGCTGTAACTCGGCAAACTTCTTTCATTAGTTCAATTTCTCTTCTTGACTTAATGTCTACCATTATTATTCTCCTTTAATATCTCTTAGAACATCATCTGCAACATCATTTCCAAAACGATTTACGCTGACACTTACTTCTTCTGTTCTTAAAACTCCTTTTTTCTCGTAGTATTCTACAAGTGGAGCTGTTTGTGTATCATATATTTCTAATCTTTTATTTATAGATTCTCTTGATGAATCATCTTTTCTTTGAACAAGTTCAGCGCCACATTTATCACATACACCTTCTACCTTTGGTGGATGCATAACTAAATTATATGTTGCTTTACATTCTTGATTTGAACATACTCTTCTTGTTAAAATTCTTTCAATTGTTTCTTCTCTTGGTGTTGTTAAGTTAATTACCATATCTATTTTTTTATCTTTTTCTTTTAATATTTCATCTAATTTTTCAGCTTGTGCAATTGTTCTTGGGAATCCATCTAAAATAAACCCATCTCTTGCATCTTCTTCATTTAATCTATTTGCAACCATAGGTACTGTAATTTCATCTGGAACTAAGTTTCCAGCATTCATATATTTTCCTGCTTCAATTCCTAATTCTGTTTTTTCTTCTAGATTTTTTCTAAATATGTCTCCTGTTGAAATTTGTGGCCATCCTGTTTTTTCACTTAATATTCCTGCTACTGTTCCTTTACCTGTTCCTTGAGCACCCATCATAATAATATTCATATTTTCAATCTCCCTTATAAATTTAATTTAGGGTATCAAATGATACCCTAAATAATATATAACTTTTTTTACAAATATTCAAGCAGTTTTAATTAATTTCTGTAATCTTTAAGTTATATTTCTCTTCAAAAACCTTCTTTTTTGCAATATATTCTTTTGTTTTATAACCTTTAACATCTATAACTTCTGTAGTGTTATCATTATTAAATACTATAAAGTCTGCTTTATATTTAAGTCCTGGTGCCAACATAAAAATTGGTTGTAAGCAAAATCCTTTTATATCGTTTGCTTGTAACCTCATTTTTAAATTACAATAATAGTCCGCCTCTTTTTTACTATCAAATGTGTGCCCATCAACTGACGTTTTATTTGCTCTATATTTTGTTTTCTTTGCCCCTTTATTATTATATTCTTTATAATCCTCAACAGTCCAGTGTTCCATATTTTAATCCCTCTTCACTAATTTATAATTATGATTTAATAGATAATCTTCTAAAGTTTCATTTCCCTTTAAAATAATTTGTGATACATTCTTTTCTTTAAATTGATTTAGCCTCATATCATACGTATTTATTACTCTTTCTATATATTCCTCATTATTTCCTCGTTCTTTATATCTTTGTTCATATATTTTCAAACTATCCTTATTCGGGTAACAAAGCACATAATCTATATTATTTTCATCATATATCTTTAAAACATCAGGATGTATCCAAACTAAAATTATATCATAATATAAACTTTGCTTTTTTATTTCTTCAATATAATTATTAGGCCATTTAGCATTTTCTTTCCTTTTCATTCCTTTTCTTGCTTCAACTGGAATATCTTCAAGTCCCGTATTATCCCATCTATATATACTAGATTCTAAGTCAATTACATTTTTATATTTATTTGCTAAAGTAGTTTTTCCTATTCCTGCAAATCCCGCAATAATTAGTGGCTTCTTCATCAATAATCCTCCAAATAATTTATAGTGATAATATCATAAAAGAATATTTTTGTAAATAAAAAAGCGGCCTGTATTTTTAATACGACCGCTTTTTATCTATTCTAAGAATCCTTTGTAATGTCTCATTACAAGTTGTGATTCTAATTGTTGTACTGTTTCTAGCGCTACACCTACCACGATTAGTATAGATGTACCTCCAAATGCAATATTTAATCCTGTAAATCTTAATAACATTGGAAGAATTGCAATTAAAGCTAAGAAGAAACCTCCAAACCATGTTATCTTTGAAATAATTGAAGTTAAATAGTCTGTTGTTGGTTTTCCTGCTCTAATTCCTGGAATAAATCCACCATTTCTTTTAATGTTATTTGATACCTCTAGAGGATTGAATGTTGCATATGTATAGAAAAATGTAAATCCAACAATAAGTAATAAATATATAATAGCATTAGCAATAGAATAACCTACTGGAACATCTGATGTTGATGTTGCTATTGAAAACTTATATACTCCTGCCCAAAATCCAGTTTGGGTGGCTATATCTTTTATAAATATCTGTAAAATCATTGCTGGGAATGTCATAAAACTACTTGCAAAAATTACTGGCATAACTCCTGCCATTGCAAGTTTTAATGGTATATGTGTATTTTGTGCTCCTACCATTTTTCTTCCCTGTACTTTTTTTGCATATTGTACTGGAACTCTTCTTTCGGCAGTTTGAACAAATACTACCCCTGCAACTAATACTATAGCACCAATTATAATTCCAAGTGCTATTAGTAATCCTGTTGTGCTAAATACACCTGTTCCCATTATTAAATTCCATACTGTTGTAACAGCACTTGGTAAACCTGAAACAATACCTATAAAGATAATTATTGAAATACCATTTCCTATACCTTTATTTGTAATTTGTTCACCTAACCACATTAATAATGCTGTACCTGCAACAAGTGATAATGTAACTATAAATCCTGTTAAAAATCCAGGTTCAATAAATATTCCTGAAGATCTATATGATAAATATATTCCTAATCCTTCTACAATAGCAAGTACTATTGTAAGTATTTTTGTATATTTATTCATTTTTTGTCTTCCTTCTTCTCCACCTTCTTTTGCAAGTCTTTCTAAGCTTGGTATTACCATAGCAAGTAATTGTATAACAATTGATGCTGTAATATATGGGCTTATAGTCATTGCAAATATAGAAAATCTTGAAAAAGCTCCTCCAGAAATTATATTAATTAGTCCTGCAACTCCGTTTGCAGATCCCATTGCTTCATTAAGCGCAAAAGCATCTACACCTGGAATTGTTATAAAACATCCCAATCTAAAAACAACAATTAATACTAATGTATATATTAATTTTTTTCTGATTTCTTGTGTTTTTAAGGCATTTTTTATTGTTTTAAACAATTAAATCACCTCAATCTTTCCACCTACAGCTTCTATTTTTTCTGCAGCTGATTTTGTAAATCTTTTTGCTTTAACTGTAAGTTTTTTATCTAAGTTACCAGTTCCAAGAATTACTATACCATCATTTACTTTTGAAATAATATTTTCAGCAAGTAAAGTTTCAGCACTTACATCTTCTGCTTTTGATTTATTAAGCATTGTTAAAGTTACTTCTACATAATTTTTAGCATGTATATTAGTAAATCCTCTTTTTGGTAACCTTCTATATAATGGTGTTTGACCACCTTCAAATCCTCTTCTTACTCCTCCACCGCTTCTTGCTTTTTGTCCTTTATGTCCTTTTCCAGAAGTTTTTCCAAGTCCTGAACCAACTCCACGACCAACTCTTCTTCTAATTTGTTTTTCAACTGCTGGACTTAATTCGTCTAATTTCATTTAGTGCACCTCCTTAAATTAATTATCTCATCATTCTACTATTGTAATGATTGCATATTATGTAACCACTACACATTTTATAGTATGTCTTCTACTTTTTTTCCTCTTTTTTTAGCTATTTCTTCAATTGTTTTCATATTTGATAATCCATTAATTGTAGCATAAACAACATTTCTTGGATTGTTTGTTCCAATAACTTTTGTTCTAATGTCTTTATATCCAGCAAGTTCTAGAACAGGTCTAACACTACCACCTGCTATAACTCCAGTACCAACTGCAGCTGGTTTTAACATAACATTTGCACTACCAAATTTTCCAACGTATTCATGAGGAATTGTTGTTCCTACAACAGGAACTGTAACTAAGTTTTTCTTAGCATCTTCAATTGCTTTTTTAATTGCATCTGGAACTTCTGCTGCTTTTCCATTTCCAACACCAACGTGTCCAGCTTCGTCTCCAACTACTACAACAGCACTAAAACGAAAAGTTCTACCACCTTTTACAACTTTTGCAACTCTGTTTATAGCTACAACTTTTTCTTTTAATTCACGTGTATTATTTTCTTCCATCTAGGTTATTTCCCTCCTTCATTAATGATTATAATTAATAATTAACAGTGAAGAGTTAATAGTGAATAATATTTTTTTAGTTCTTCACTTTTAATTATTCTATATTTTATTTTTCATAGAGTTTCTAGTAAATTATTCACTATTAACTCTTCACTTAATTCTAAAAAATTTCATTTTTTAGAATTTTAGTCCTGCCTCACGTGCAGCTTCTGCTAATTCTTTTACTATACCATGGTAAATATATCCACCTCTATCAAACACTACTGTTTTGATATCTTTTTCTAAAGCACGTTTCGCAATTAATGCTCCAACTTCTTTTGCAGCAACCTTATTTGAATGTTTTTCTTTAACTTCTTTATCTAATGTAGAAGCACTTACAAGTGTTACTTTTGCTACATCATCAATAACTTGTGCATATATATTTGCATTACTTCTATATACACATAATCTTGGAGTTTCTTTAGTTCCACTTAGTTTTCTACGAACACGAATATGTCTTCTTGTTCTTTCAAATTTTCTATCTGTTTTTCCTACCATTTTCTTCTCCTTTCATAAAATTTAATTACTGTAAATTTAGATTAGAAACGAGTATTGCTAGGCAAAATTTAGCAAAAATACTGGAGGCATACAATGGTACGTCTAGGATTTTTTGTCTAAATTTTAACAACGCAAAACGAAGTTTATAATTTAAATTTTATTTTTTACCAGCTTTACCTTCCTTACGTCTAATAACTTCTTCAGCATATTTAATACCTTTACCTCTATATACTTCAGGTGGTCTCTTTGTTCTAACAACAGCTGCTGTTTGACCAACTAATTCTTTATCAATTCCTCTTACTATAATAGTATTTTGGTTTGGAACATCAAATGTAATTCCAGTTGGTTGTTCCATTTCTACTGGATGTGAATATCCTAAGTTCATTACTAATTTATTGCCTTGTTTTTGTGCTCTATATCCAACACCATTAATTTGTAATTCTCTAGTATATTCTTCTTTTACACCATGAATCATATTATTAATTAAAGATCTTGTTAAACCATGTAAACTTCTATTAAATGGTTCATCATCTGGTCTTGTAATTTTAATAACATTGTTTTCCATAGCTACATCTATATTTTTATGTATTTCTCTTTCAAGAGTTCCTTTAGGTCCTTTTACTGTTATGACTTTTCCATCTATTTTAACTTCTACATCAGATGGCACAGTAATTGGGCTATTTCCTATTCTTGACATTTAAATTTTCACCTCTTTCAAAATTCGAAGAATTTTTATACTCTTCATTCTTCACTTTAAATTTCTTACCTTGGTATAACTGTGGATTACCATACATAAGCTAAAACTTCTCCACCTATACCTTGTTCTCTTGCTTCTTTATCTGTCATTATTCCTTTTGATGTAGATATTAAAGCAATTCCTAAACCATTTAAAACTTTTGGTAATTCTTCTTTATTTGCATAAACTCTTAAACCTGGTTTACTAATTCTTTTAAGTCCTGCTATTACGCGGTTTCCTTTTTCATCATATTTAATACTAATTCTTATAATTCCTTGATTTTCACCCGCTATTTCTTCAAAAGCTTTGATGTATCCTTCTTTAAATAGTATTTCAGCGATTGCTTTTTTTACATTTGAAGCTGGAACATCAACAGTTTTATGTTTTGAAGTATTAGCATTTCTTATTCTTGTTAACATATCTGCAATTGGATCAGTAATATTCATACTTTTTCTTTACCTCCTTTAACTATTCTTATCTTAGACTGTATACCTTCCCCTACATTTACTTTATGTAGGTCTAAATTCTACCAGCTTGCTTTTTTTACTCCTGGAATTTCTCCTTCATGTGCCATTTTTCTAAAGCATACACGGCAAATTCCATATTTTCTAATATAAGCATGTGGTCTACCACATATCTTACATCTGTTATATTCTCTTGTTTTGTATTTTTGTGGTCTTTGTTGTTTTATTATCATTGACTTTTTAGCCATAATATTCTCCTTCCTTCAATTAATTTCGTATTCAAAACTAATTAGAAGCGAGTATAACTAGGCAGCCGAGCTAAAAATCCGCAAATGTACTTTGTACATTCAGGACATTTTTAAGCGATGGCTAACGACGCTAGACGACGCTTAAAATTAGTTTTTAAAAGGCATTCCTAAAAGAGTTAGCAATTCTCTTGCTTCTTCATCAGACTCAGCTGTAGTTACGAATATAATATCCATACCTCTTAATTTATCTACTTTATCATATTCGATTTCAGGAAATATTAGTTGTTCTTTTATACCCATTGAGTAATTTCCTCTACCGTCAAAAGAGTTTGCTGATACTCCTCTAAAATCTCTAACTCTTGGAAGAGCTACATTAAATAGTTTGTATGCGAATTCATACATTTTTTCACTTCTTAAAGTAACTTTACATCCAATGTTTGCACCTTCTCTTAATTTAAATGCTGCTATTGATTTTCTAGCTTTTGTAATAACTGGTTTTTGACCTGTTATTAACTTTAAATCGTTAACTGCATTTTCTAATGCTTTAGGATTATCCTTTGTTTCTCCTAAACCGATATTTATAACTATTTTATCAAGTTTTGGAACTTGCATAATAGATTTATAATTAAATTTTTTCATTAATGCTGGAACTACTTCTTTTTCATATTGTTCTCTTAATTTTTCCATAAGTTTTTAAATCCTCCTTCCTTATTTTAATTTTGCACCGCATTTTTTACAAACACGAATTTTTTGATCTTTTTCTTCACTAATTCCTATTCTTGTTGATTTACCACATTTTGGGCATACAACATTTACTTTGCTTGAATGTATTGCACATTCTACTGGAATAATTCCGCCCTCTTCTCCTTGTTTTCTAGGTTTTACGTGTTTTTTTCTAATATTTATACCTTTTACTATAACTTTCTCTGTTTTTGGTATAACTTCTAAAACTTCACCTGTTTTACCTTTATCGTTTCCAGATAAAACTTTAACTGTATCACCTTTTTTTATATTCATTACTTATTCACCTCTTCTTTTTCTTTGCATTTTAAGGTTTTTGTTTTAAGCGACATAAATGTCTTACTTTATTAACTTGCTCTTTTTAGCCTTTTATTAAAGAACTTCTGGTGCAAGTGATAATATTTTCATATATTCTTTTTCTCTTAATTCTCTTGCTACTGGTCCAAATATACGTGTTCCTTTTGGATTACCATCATCACGAATTATAACAGCAGCATTTTCATCAAATCTAACATATGAACCATCTGCACGTCTTTGTGGTTTTTTAGTTCTTACTACTACAGCTTTAACTACTTCTCCTTTTTTTACAACGCCACCTGGTGTAGCACTTTTAACAGAAGCAACTATAACATCCCCAATACCTGCATATTTTCTATATGATCCACCTAAACATCTAATGCACATAATTTCTTTTGCACCAGTGTTATCAGCTACTTTTAATATTGATTGTTGTTGTACCATTTTAGTCTCTTCCTCCTTCTTTACTTATTAATATTTCTATTTTATTACTGCTTTTTTTGTAATTTCAACTACTCTCCATCTTTTATCTTTTGAAAGTGGACGTGTTTCCATTACCTTTACTTCGTCACCAATACCGCAAGCATTTTCTTCATCGTGTGCTTTTAATTTATATGTTCTTTTTACGATTTTTCCATAAACATCATGTTTAACATTTGTTTTAACAGCTACTACAACTGTTTTATCCATTTTGTTAGACACTACTGTTCCAACCATAACTTTACGAAGATTTCTTTCTTCCATATGTTCTTTTTCTCCTTTCTCAATATTCGAAGAATTTTGTACTATTCATACATTCACTTATAACTTTTCATTATTAAAAATGAATATATATTTTGTACAGTCTATTTTTTAGCATCTGCTAATTCTCTTTGTCTTAAAACTGTTTTTATTCTTGCAATATCCTTCTTAACTTCTTTTATTTTCATTGGGTTATCTAATCCATGAGTAGCTAAGCTAAATCTTAATTTAAATAATTCAGTTTTTAATTCACTTAACTCATTTTCAAGTTCTGGTGAAGACATTTCATTTATTTTATTTATCTTCATCATTATCACCACCTACTTCAATTTCTCTTTTTACAAATTTTGTTTTAATTGGTAGTTTATTTGCTGCAAGTCTCATAGCTTCTCTTGCAAGTTCTTCTGGTACACCAGCAATTTCGAATAATATTCTTCCTGGTTTTACAACAGCTACCCAATATTCAGGAGCACCTTTACCTTTACCCATACGAGTACCAATTGGTTTTGTTGTTACTGGTTTGTCTGGGAATACTTTAATCCAAACTTTACCACCTCTTTTGATGTGACGTGTCATTGCAACACGGGCAGCTTCTATTTGGTTAGTTGTAATCCAAGCAGCTTCTGTTGCTTGAAGACCAAATTCTCCATCAGATACAACATTACCTCTTGTGGCATATCCTCTATTTCTACCTTTTTGTTGTTTTCTAAACTTTGTTCTTTTTGGCATTAATGGCATTAGAACTCTCCTCCTTCCACTTTCTCTTTTTTAGTTGGAAGAACTTCACCTTTATATATCCAAACTTTAACACCTATTTTTCCATATGTAGTATTTGCTTCATAGAATCCATAATCTATATCTGCTCTTAGTGTTTGAAGTGGTATAGTACCTTCTTTATAGAATTCAGTTCTAGCCATATCAGCTCCACCTAATCTTCCAGATACAGAAGTTTTAATTCCTAAAGCACCTGCTTTCATTGTTTTTTGCATAGATTGTTTCATTGCACGTCTGAATGAAATTCTTCTTTCAAGTTGAGCACAAATATTTTCTGCAACTAATTGTGCATCTAAATCAATATTCTTCACCTCAACTATATTTAAATTAACGTCTTTACCTATCATTTTTTGTAAATCATTTTTTAAACTTTCAGCTAATTGTCCACCTTTTCCTATTACTAGTCCTGGTTTAGCTGTATAAACATTTACTCTAATAAATTTAGCAGTTCTTTCTATTTCAATTTTAGAAATTCCACTAACAAATAATTTTTTCTTAACATATTCACGGATTTTATGGTCTTCTACTAAGTAATCACCAAAGTTTTTCTTATCAGCATACCATTTTGAGTTCCAATCTTTAATAACTCCAACTCTTAATCCATGTGGATGCATTTTTTGTCCCATGCTAAAAATCCTCCTTCCTATTTTTTCTCACTTAATACGATTGTTATATGACTGGTTCTTTTTCTAATTCTAACAGCTGAACCTTTTGCTGCTGGTCTTATTCTTTTTAGAGTAGGACCTTGGTTTGCATATATTTCAGAAATATACAAATTTTTTCCATCCATATTGTGGTTATTTTCAGCGTTTGCAATTGCTGATTTTAATAATTTTTCAATTATATCAGATGAAGCTTTTGGTGTGAATTTTACTATTGCTAATGCTTCATTTACATTTTTTCCTCTTATTAAATCTGCAACTATTTTAACTTTTCTTGCTGAAATTCTAGCATACTTTAGAGTTGCTTGTGCAGTTTGTACTGTTTCTTCCACTTTTTGTTCCCTCCTTTTTTGAGGCTTTTAAACCCCTAACTTCTATTTCTTAACGGTTGATGCTTTTTCTCCTGCATGACCTTTAAATGTTCTTGTTGGTGCAAATTCACCTAATTTATGTCCAATCATTTCTTCTGTTATATAAATTGGAACATGTTTTCTACCGTCATGAACAGCTATTGTGTGTCCAACTAATTGTGGATATATTGTAGATGCTCTTGACCATGTTTTTAATACTTCTTTTTTACCTGTTTCATTCATTGCTTCAACCCTTTTTAATAATTCAGGTGCAATAAATGGTGGCTTTTTGCTTGATCTTGACATTAAATATTTCCTCCTTTTCTTCTAAGAGTGTTATAAATTAATTACTATCTAAATTATTTTAAGCTATTAGCTTATTTTCTTCTCTTAACAATAAATTTATTAGATAGTTTATTTTTCTTTCTTGTTTTATATCCAAGAGCTGGTTTACCCCAAGGAGTAAGTGGTCCTGGACGTCCTACTGGTGCTCTACCTTCACCACCACCATGAGGGTGATCTACTGGGTTCATTACAGAACCTCTAACTGTTGGACGAATTCCCATATGTCTTGTTCTTCCTGCTTTACCTAATTTTACGTTTTCATGGTCTGTGTTTCCAACTGTACCGATAGTTGCTCTACATCTTGTCATAACTAATCTCATTTCTCCTGATGGTAATCTTACGTGAGCATATTTTCCTTCTTTTGCCATAAGTTGTGCACTTTGTCCTGCACTTCTTACCATTTTTCCACCTTGCCCTGGATTTAATTCGATATTATGAATTAATGTACCAACTGGTATATTTTCGATTGGCATACAGTTACCTGGTTTAATATCTGCTTTTTGTCCAGATACTACTTTATCTCCATCTGTTAATCCTACTGGAGCTAGTATGTATGCTTTTTCTCCATCTTCATATTCAATTAATGCTATGTTTGCACTTCTGTTTGGATCGTATTCGATACCAATTACAGTAGCTACCATATCATCTTTTGAATTACGTTTAAAATCAATTATTCTATATTTTTGTCTGTTACCTCCACCTTGATGTCTAACAGTTATTCTACCATAAGAGTTTCTTCCTGCTTTTTCTTTCTTTTTAGCAAGTAAAGATTTTTCAGGTGTCTTTTTTGTAATTTCTTCAAATGTAGAAACTGTCATATTTCTTCTAGAAGGTGTATAGGCTCTAAAATGTTTCATTGCCATTTTTAATTCTCTCCTTTATATTATTTAGTAGATTTTTTCCTGCTCTACTTACAGATATTTTTTATTATCCGAGTTATTTCTCGATACTTTTAATTATTCATTGTGATACAGTCGTGCATTAAGCACCCATAAATTCTTCAATTGAATCTTTATATTTCTTTGAAATCTTAGTTACTTTTCCACCTTTGGCTAAATATGTTTTTTCTTCTGGATTTGTATCTATTGTAACAATAGCTTTTTTCCAGTCAGATGTTTTACCAACGTGTACTCCTACTCTTTTTTCTTTTCCTTTAACAGTAAGTGTGTTTACATTAACAACTTTTACACTAAAAAGTTTTTCAACAGCGTTTGCTATATCAACTTTTGTAGCTTTTTTATTTACTTTAAAGGTATACTTTCCAGCTTGTAATCCGTCATTGCTTTTTTCAGTAACAACAGGTTCTAAAATTATATCTTCTGGTCTCATTATGCGTACACCTCCTCTAATTTTTTAACAGTATCAAGAGTTACTACAAGATTTGTATATTTTAATAAATCATAAACATTTATTGTATTTACTAAACTTGTTTTTACCCCTTCAATGTTTCTTGCTGATTTTTGTACGTTTTCATTTTTTTCTGGTAATACGATTAATGTTTTTCCTTCAACTTTTAAGTTTGTTAAAGCATTTACCATATTTTTTGTTTTTATTTCTTTGAAATCGATTGCATCAACTACTACTAATTCATTTTCTAAAACTTTAGAACTTAATACTGATCTGATTGCAAGTCTTCTTTCTTTTTTATTAACTCTATATTTGTAGCTACGTGGTTTTGGTCCTAATGCAACACCACCACCTACCCAATGAGGCGCTCTTATGCTACCTTGTCTTGCTCTACCTGTTCCTTTTTGTCTCCAAGGTTTTTTACCACCACCAGATACTTCTGTTCTAGTTTTTGTGTTTTGTGTACCTTGTCTTTGGTTAGCAAGATAATTAACTAATACACTATGTACGATATCTTCATTTGGTTCAATTCCAAATATAGTTTCATTTAATTCAATATCGCTAACTTTTTTACCTTCTATATTATATACATCTACTTTAGGCATCTTAAATCCTCCTTCCTCTATTTAACCACTTTTACAGATGGTCTAATTTTTAGTAATGCACCTTTAGCTCCTGGAACACTACCTTTTACTAATAATACATTTTTATCTAAATCTACACTTACAACATCTAAATTTTGTATTGTAACAGTTTGAACTCCCATATGTCCTGGTAGTTTTTTACCTTTAAATACTCTTCCTGGTGTTGAAGTTGGTCCCATTGAACCTGGTCTTCTATGATACATAGAACCATGTCCCATAGGTCCTCTTGATTGTCCATGACGTTTAATAACACCTTGGAAACCTTTTCCTTTAGTTGTTCCTTGAACATCTATTTTTTCTCCGGCAGCAAATACATCAACTTTTACTTCATCTCCAACTTTAACATCAACCATATCTACTCTGAATTCTCTTAAATGTTTTTTGTTTTCGATTCCTGCTTTTTTAAAGTGTCCTGCTTCTGGTTTGTTAATATGTTTATCTTTAATTTCTCCATATCCTAATTGAACTGCATTATATCCATCAGTTTCAACTGTTTTTACTTGTGCTACTACACAAGGTCCAGCTTGAATTGCTGTTACTGGAATAACAACACCTTTTTCATCAAATATTTGTGTCATTCCAACTTTTTTTCCAATGATTGCTTTCATTATAAATTTTCCTCCTAACTATTGGCTGATATTATAACCAGCTTGGTTTTCTGTTGTAGGTTTTAACCTTAACCTAATTTTAAAATTTCTAAATTATAATTTGATTTCTATTTCAACACCAGCTGGTAATTCTAATTTCATTAGATTGTCAACTGTTTTTTGTGTTGGGTAAAGAATATCAATAACTCTTTTATGTGTTCTCATTTCAAATTGTTCTCTTGAATCTTTGTATTTGTGAGGACAACGTAAAATTGTTACAACTTCTTTTTGTGTAGGTAATGGAATAGGACCTGAAACTTTAGCTCCTGTTCTTTTAGCAGTATCTACTATTTTTTCAGCAGACTGTTCTAAAACAACGTGATCATAAGCTTTTAATCTTATTCTGATTTTTTCGCTTCCTACAATATTGTTTGTTGTTGCCATAAGTATTTTCCCTCCTTAAATTAAATGTACCTTGGCAAGTTATAAACGCACCCTGGTGTTTCATATATCACCATATAAAAACCCAAGTTTTGCATAATTTTCTTGGGATAAGTGCTTACTTTAAAAAAACTTACCGCCTGGTCTTTGCCAAAACATACTCCACGAAAGTTCCCTCCACCCGTAAGGATGTAGCCACATTTCGCTTCAACGCTAAACTTTATATGCTTAAATATTATATAATGCCTATAGCCGTATGTCAACACTTTTTCAGTATTTTTTTTGTAAAGTTGTAATTTTTTTGTAAAAATTAAAAACACTATCTGAATGTTATATATTTATTTTATTAATTTATCTATAAAAAATCAGCAAGCTTTCGCCTGCCGTAGAATTACATTTTATTGTCTATACCAAGTATCTATATTATAAAACAAATTATATCTATTAGGTTTTATATCTCCCATTAATTTAGAACTGTAAATTAACGAGCTTCTATTCCAATACAAATACACATATGGCATATCTTCTTTATAAATATCTACTAAATTATTGTATTTCTCTTTTAATGTCTTTTCTTCTCTTATATTATTTACCTCTGTTAATATTCGTTTTGCTGTTTCATTATTGTAATTTGCTAAATTACCCTCTCCAAAATAAGAAGATAAATCTGGACTAAGTGCTGTATATTTTCCTGTTAAAATTATATCGTAATTTTTATTTTCTAAATACTTCCTATATGTATTATCATTCGCTTTTATTATATTTATCTTTATTCCAAGAGTTTCTAAACTATTTTTTATGTTTTCTGCAACTTCTACCCTTTTTTCGTTACTAGAATTAACTACTAAATTAAAACTTAGTCTTAGTGTTCTATAATCTTTTACCTTTTGCCAAGTTCTATTTTTAAACTCCCATCCGTTCTCTATTAATATTGAGCTAGCTTTATCTATATTATACTCATATCCTACTTTTCCATCTTCATATAAATAGTTTCCATAGTCAAGTGGAAAATTTGCCATATAATATTTATCTCCATAAATTGCTGATATAATATTTTGTTTATCAATTGCATAAGAAATAGCTTTTCTTACTTCCTTATTTGATAATTCTTCATTATTACAATTAAATGCTAGATAGTCTAATTCTCTGCCTCTATAAGTTTTTAAGTTATATCCTATAGTTCCAATATAATTTTGAATATCTAAGCTGTCTGTATTTATTACATCTATATTTCCTATTTTTAGCGCTTTATAAACCTCTCCCATATTCTCATATCTTACAATTTGAATTTCAGAAAGTTTACAATCTTTTTCCTCAGCATTCCACCAACTTTGATTTAATTTTAGCAAAATAGTTCCATTCTCATTTACAACTTTAAATTTTCCTGTTCCCACAGGATTACTGTTTTTTGAAGTAGTTACAAAATCTTCATTTTCATAATATTTATATGACATTATAGGAAATATTAAGTTGTATTCAAAAAATGGTACTTCTTTATCAAGATTAATCCTTACAGTAGTATTATCTATCACTTCAACGCTAGTAACGTGTTCTACATTATAAGTATAAATAGATTTAACGTTTGAATCTTTTAATCTATCAATTGTAAATTGTACATCTTTGGCAGTAAATTGAGTTCCATTATCCCATTTCACATTATCTTTTAATTTTATAACATATGATGTAGCACTTACTTTACTCCATTCTTTTGCAAGGCATAATTCTATTTTGTAATTTTCAGTTATAGTTAAAAGTGGTTCATATATTAATTTTGATATATTTTGAACTTGCGCATTATTACTAAGGATCGGATTAATCGTATCAAAATTAACTATCGGAATTCTAATATTATCTATTATTTGCTCTTCTTCATACATATTTACTACTTCATAATTGTTTTCATTGTTTTCTTTCTTTCCATAAATAATATATGCAGAATATATTATTATTCCAATAACAATAATTACAAAAATATATTTCAAAAAATTAGATTTCAAATTTCTTCCTCCTAAAATATTTGTATATATCATATATTAAATATACCCATTTTTCAATAGAAGCTATCTACTTTTTTAAATAGCTACTGTAGGTTTGTCAAACATATGTCACACTTTCTTAGAAATAACTATAGTTGAAATA
>CAOJFV010000019.1 GCA_948434985.1 uncultured Clostridium sp. | reverse complement strand
GGCCCTTACGAACCCTAGCAGTTTAGCAAACTGCCCCCTTCAACCACTTGGGTACTGCTCCACATATATTATAAAAAATGGCGCAGAGGGTGGGATTCGAACCCACGGTAGGCTATAAACCTACGCCAATTTTCAAGACTGGTGCCATAAACCAACTCGACCACCTCTGCATATGTTACCAAGTTTCCTCGGTAACAGTATATATATTAGCACATTTTGACCTTGCTTGTCAATAGAAATTTTTGGATTTTTTAATATTTGCTAACCGTTTGCTAACCATTTAATTTACTCTTATTAATTTATCAAACATATTGGCTACTTCTTGGTCTGTTTCTTCATATAAATATACTATGATTACTTTTTCTTGTATTATTTTTTCAAATTCTTTAATTGTTATTGTTTTGGAAAAATAGTGTTCTTGTATTTCGTCACAATTCAAATTTTTTATTAAATTTATATAATAGTAATTTAATAATTTTTTGTGATTAATTTATAGATATTTTTTTATTTATTTTTTCAAATTTATAGTATATTAAAGATATTTTTTAATAAATATACATCTAATTTATAAATAAATTTATTAGAAAATATTATTTTATCTTATTAAAACCTCTCCTCCACTAATTTATTTTGTTTTGTTTTTCCTCTACCCTTTTTTCCTTTATATTTTATTTTTTTATGAATAGACATCTTATTCAAAATTTATTTTTCCTATTTTATATTATTCTCTTTAATTTTATTATTATTTTTATTTATATAATAATAAACCCTCATATTAAAATGAGAGTTTTTTTCTAATAATATTATATCTTATACTTTTACATTTCTATTGCTTTTTTTATTGCTTGCTTTTCTTCTTCAGATAGAGTATAAGTTGATATTCCTTCTTCTACAGGTTTTGCATATATATTTGACATTTCTCTTGAATATATTCCATTTAAAACTACACCCGTATTTTTTTCATTTAATAATGCTAATGTGAAGCTTAAATCACTTCCTGTATCTTTAAATGCGTTATATCTTACTAACCCAACTTTTTGTATACTTGTTGCTAAAGTACTATCTAGTTGTTTGCAGTAATTTTTTAACTCATTATTTTCTTTTTGCACTTCCTCTATTTTTTTCATATAGTTTTCTATTGTTTCTTGTATATTATTTCCATTTCCAATTTTACTCATAAAACATTTATAATTTTTTCTTAATTTTACTAATTTAATTATATTAATTAAATATAATAAAAATAATAAAATTAATGCGCAAAACATTATTATTAAAAATATATCTGTTTTTAATAAGTTTAATATAGTTTCCATAGTAATCCCCTTCTTATTTTTTATTTACTTTATAAGTTCAAGTATTCTTTCTAGATCTTCGTTTGACGTATATTCTATTACTATTTTTCCTTTTCTTTTTCCTGGTTCTAGTTTAACCTTTGACCCAAAAAATCCTTGAAATGAATTTTCAATATCAGCAAGTATTGCTTCATATTTTTTATCTTTTTTGTTTTCATCTTTTCTATAATTAACATTTTTTTCAAAATCTCTTACAGTAGTTGCTCCATTTTCTATCATTCTTATTGCCATTTTATATTGTTTATCTTTATCTTCTATTGTAAGTAGTGTACGAGCATGTCCCTCTTGTAATTTTCCTTCTTTTACTAGCTCTAATACTCTTTCATCAAGATTTAATATCCTTACAGTATTCGCAATCCCACTTCTACTTTTCCCTAAAATTTCTGCTACTTCTTGTTGTGTTAGTCCATATTCGTCCATTAATTCTTTTATTCCTAATGCTTTTTCATATGCATTTAAATCTTCTCTTTGTACATTTTCTATTAATGCTATTTCTTTGTTTTTTCTTTCGTCACCTTCTCTTACAATTGCAGGAATTTCTTTTAATCCTGCTTTTTTAGATGCTCTCCATCGTCTTTCTCCTGCAACTATTTCGTAATAATCTTCTTTTTTTACTACTATTATAGGCTGAATAACACCATATCTTTTTATTGATTCAGCAAGTTCATCTAATGCTTCTTCATCAAATTTTTTTCTTGGTTGATTTCTATTTGGTTCTACTTCTGTTATTTTTAATTTCTCTATTACTTCATTATCTCTTATTTCTTCATCTATATTGTTTGCAAACAATGCATCTAAGCCTTTTCCTAATCCTGTTTTTTTAGCCATCCTTATATCATTCCCTTCATCTTTATAATATGCTATAAGCTTTTACTTATTCTGCTTACTTCATATGTTTTGCTTTTTTGACAGTTTCGTTGTTCTTTAAAAACTCTTTGACAAATTTATCGTAACTTTTTGCACCTTTCGATTTTGGATCATAAATTGTTATAGGCATTCCATAACTTGGTGCTTCACTTAGCTTCACATTTCTAGGTATTACTGTTTTATAAACTTTGTCTCCAAAATAATTCTTTACTTCATTAACAACTTGATTTGAAAGATTTGTTCTTATATCATACATTGTTAATAATGCCCCTTCTACTTCTAAAGTCTTATTTAAATGTTTTTTTACTAAATTTATTGTATTTATAAGTTGTCCTAATCCTTCTAGTGCGTAATATTCACATTGTATTGGTATTAACACACTGTTTGATGCAGTAAATGCATTTAATGTAATAAGTCCTAATGATGGAGGACAGTCTATAATAATGTAATCATATTCTTCTTTTACTTCTTCTATTTTTTCTTTAAGCCTTTGTTCTCTTGACATCATTGATACTAGCTCAACTTCTGCACCTGCTAAATTTATATTTGATGGGCATACTTTAAGATTTTTTATACTAGATTCTTGGATTATTTCATTTATGGAAGTATCTTCAACAAGCAAATCATATACGGACTTTTCTATATTTTTTTCTACTCCAACTCCACTACTAGCATTTCCTTGTGGATCAGCATCTATTAATAGTACTTTTTTATTTTTTTGTGCAAGCATAGAGCTTAAAGTTATTGCAGTTGTAGTCTTTCCAACTCCACCTTTTTGATTTGCTACTGATATTATTTTTCCCAAAGTTATCCCTCCTTAAAAAAAATCGACATATTAATCATATAAAAATATCATTAATATGTCAATAAATTTCTAGAATAATTTGAAAGTTTTTGTTACAGTTTATCCTATATCTTTATATTACCTCTTTCCAATATGTTAGCTATATAAATAAGATGCTATATAACTAACATTTTAGTCATTTTACACGAGTGGTTCTTTACTTGGTATTCCTGCTTTTCTTGGGTATTTTGCTGGTGTATTACTAATCTTAGTAATAATAATAATATTTCTTAACATATCAGTTCCTGGCAAACAAAATTCTTCTACTTTTTCTATTTTTCCTCCAAGTATACTAATTGCTTTTTTACTACTTTCTAGTTCTTCCTCTATGTTGCTACCCTTCATACAAATGCATTTTCCACCTATTTTTGCAAGTGGTAGTAAGTATTCTACAAGTATATTAAGTGGAGCTACTGCTCTTGATGTTGCAATATCAAATTTTTCTCTATATAATTTATTTTTTCCCGCTTCTTCTGCTCTAAAGTGCATTGTTTCAATGTTTTTTAAATCATTTTGCTTAATTACTTCATTTAAAAAATTTAATCTTTTGTTTAAAGCATCTAATAAAACAATCTTACAATCAGTTGATATGATATTTAAAGGTATTCCTGGAAATCCGGCACCTGTTCCAACATCTATTATGGATGAATTGTCTTTTATATACTTTTTTATAGTTAAAGAATCTATAAAATGCTTTTTTATTATTTCTTCTGGTTCTGTTATTGCCGTTAAATTAATCTTTTCATTCCATTCTAATAGTAAATTCATATATGTATAAAATTTTTCTAGCTGTATTCCTGTTATGTCTATACTTAATTTATCAGCATCTTCTTTTAGCTTATTAAAGAATTGTTCTTTTTCCATTACTTTCTTTCCTTTCAGATTTGTAAATATTTATTATTTACTCTTTCTTCTCTCCTGCTCTAAGTATATTAGTAACACTGATATATCTGCTGGAGACACTCCAGATATTCTTGATGCTTGTCCTACTGATATTGGCTTAAATTTATCTAGTTTTTGCCTTGCTTCTAGCCTTAAACCTAATATTTTTGAATATTCTATATCTTCAAAAAGTGCTTTATTTTCAAGTTTCCTTGCTTTTTCTACTTGTGCTAATTGTAAATTTATATATCCTTCATATTTTACTTGTATTTGAACTTCTTCTGCTTCTTGTTTTGTAAGAATTGGTCTTTCTTCATCAATTTCTTTTAAACCTTCATAAGTTAATTCTGTACGTTTTAGTAAATCTGAAAGTTTTACTCCTGTATTTATTTTTGATGATTCATATTTTTGCAATACTTCATTCACTTTATCTGTAGGTTTAATAACCTTTTTCTTTACTCTTTCTATTTCTTTATATATTTTTTCTTGTTTTTTGCAAAAATTTTCATATCTTTCATTAGAAATAAGTCCTACTTCGTGTCCCGTTTTAGTTAACCTTAAATCAGCATTATCTTGTCTTAATAATAATCTGTATTCTGCTCTAGAAGTCATCATTCTGTATGGTTCATTAGTACTTTTAGTTACTATATCATCAATCAAAACTCCTATATATGCTTCGTCTCTTCCTAATACTATTGGTTCTTTTTTGTCTAATTTTCTTGAAGCATTTATGCCAGCTATAAGTCCTTGTGCTGCCGCTTCTTCATATCCTGATGTACCATTTATTTGCCCTGCGAAGAACATTCCACTTATCGTTTTGCTTTCTAATGATATTTTCAATTGTGATGGTTCAATACAATCATATTCTATTGCATATGCTGGTCTTGTAAATTCTGCATACTCTAGTCCTGGTATTGTTCTATACATTGCAATTTGAACATCTTCTGGTAATGATGAACTCATTCCTTGTATATACATTTCATTAGTTTTTTCTCCAATTGGTTCTACAAATATTTGATGTCTTTCTTTGTCTGCAAATCTTACTACCTTATCTTCTATTGAGGGACAATATCTTGGCCCTGTTCCTTCTATTTTTCCTGCATATAGAGGTGATCTATGTAAATTCGCTCTTATTATTTTATGTGTTTCTTCATTGGTATATGTTAAATAGCAAGGCTCTTGCTCTTTCTTTATAACTTCATCTTCAAAAGAAAACATCTCAATATCTTTATCTCCATTTTGTATCTCCATTTTTGAAAAGTCAATTGAGTTTTTATTGATTCTTGCTGGTGTCCCCGTTTTAAATCTTAATAGCTCTATTCCTAAATCTTTTAAGCAATTAGAAAGTTCTACTGATGGAAAAACTCCATCTGGGCCGCTTTCAAAAGATACTTCTCCAATATGTATCTTTCCTTTTAAATACGTTCCTGTGGCAAGTATGACTGCTTTTACTTTGTATATAGCTCCTATATTAGTTTCTATACTTTCAACTTTTCCATCTTCTACATTAATCTTTGTAATCTCAGCTTGTTTTATGAATAAATTCTCTTGTTTTTCTAATGTATGCTTCATTTCCATTTGATACATTTTTCTATCAGCCTGTGCACGTAATGAATATACTGCTGGTCCTTTAGATTTATTGAGCATTTTTATTTGTATAAATGTTTTATCAATATTTTTTCCCATTTCTCCACCAAGAGCATCAATTTCTCTTACAAGATGTCCTTTAGAACTTCCTCCTATATGTGGGTTACATGGCATATTTGCAACTGCTTCTAAGCTTATTGAAAATAGTAATGTTTTCTTTCCAAGTCTTGATGTTGCAAGTGCTGCTTCACAACCTGCATGTCCTGCTCCAATTACTGCTATATCATATTCTCCTGCATAATAACTCATTTTTTATTCCTCCATTGTTTCTTGTGAAACAAGAACAAAGGTTCTTGTTTTGTTTCTATTGCTTACTTTGTTAATGTTAATATTAATTCTATATATTACTACTTTTTTCAGTGAGTACACTATTATGTTAAAAATAATATTTGTTTCCATTTCGCATTAAAATGTGTTTATTTTGAATTTTTATATTTTAATATATAGTTACACTCTTTTTACATATAATCGTCTTATAATCAATTTTCGCACTCTATTTTCCAAGACAAAATTTTGAAAATATCTCTTTTATAATTTCTCCCGAAACACTTTCTCCAGTTATCTTACCTAATTCTTCCATAATTTCTTTAATATATACCCCTATAATATCTATTGGTAAATATCCTGTCATTGCATTCATTGCATTTTTAGTTGATTGTAATGCTTTAGAAATAATTTCTTTATGTCTTACATTAGTAATTATTGCATCACCCTCTAGACTAATTTCATTTAGTTCAAACATTTTAGAAATCCTATCATATATATTTTCAATTCCTATGCTTTCTTTAGCAGAAATTTCAATTAACTCAATATCTCCTATTTTTCCTTGTATTTTATTTTTTATTTCATCATCTATTTCTAAATCTATTTTATTTAATAAAATAATACTTTTCTTTCCTTGAAGCAAGCTTAAAATTTCTTCATCTTCTTTATCAAACGGCCTACTTACATCAAATATAGCAATAATTAAATCTGCTTCTTCTGCCATTTTTTTAGATTTCTCTATTCCAATTTTTTCTACTTCATTATCTGCTTTTCTTATTCCCGCTGTGTCTATAATGTGTATTGGAATTCCTGAAACTGTTATATGCTCTTCTATTGTATCTCTAGTAGTTCCTTCAATATCTGTTACAATTGCTCTTTCTTCTTTTAATATACTATTTAATAATGAAGACTTTCCTGCATTTGGTTTTCCAATTATAGCTACTTTTATTCCATTTTTTATTATTTTACCATTATCAAAACTATTTAATAGTTTTTCAAGTTTTGCATATACCTCTTCCAAAGTAGAATATGCTTCTTTATTTGTAACCTCTTCTACATCATATTCAGGATAATCAATGCTCACTTCTATATTAACCATTACAGACATAAGTAAATCTCTAATTTCTTTTATTTGTTTAGATAGTATTCCTTCTAATTGTTTAATAGATGTTTTTGCTTCCTTATCACTTACTGCATTTATAACATCAATAACCGCTTCTGCTTGTAATAAATCCATACGTCCATTTAAAAATGCACGCTTTGTAAATTCTCCCGGTTCTGCAAGTTCTGCTCCATTTTCTAGACATGTCTCCAATATTTTTCTTACTATATATGCTCCTCCATGAGAACTAATTTCACACAAATCTTCAGTTGTATAACTATTTGGCGCTCTGAAAAATGACACTAGTACTTCATCAATTATTTCATCATTATTTACAATATATCCATATTTTATTGTATATCCCTTTACTTCATCTAAATTAACTGGATTTTTAGGTTTAAATATTTTGTTTAATACTTTAAAAGTATCTTCTCCACTCATCCTTACAATTCCAATTCCGCCAATACCTGGTGCAGTTGAAATAGCTGCAATTGTACTCATAATTTCCCACCTTTTTTCTTTATTAAAAAAAGCCAAAATACAGATAAAATCTTTTTAAAAACTAATTTTTAAAATTGATTAAAATCCGAACTTTGACTTCCGATTTTTATATTCTATTTTAATGAAATCACTACTTTTCTATATGGTTCTTCACCAACACTTGATGTTGTAACTTTATTACTATTTTGTAGTTTTGAATGTATTATCTTTCTTTCATATGCAGTCATTGGTTCTAATGTAATAGATTTTCTTGTTCTTACAACTGTTTTTTCAAGTTTTTCTGCTAATTCTTCTAATGCTTTTTCTCTTTTTTCCTTATATCCACAAATGTTTAGAACAACTCTAACTTTGTATTCTGATCCTTTACTTGCAATACAAGAAAGAATTGATTTTAAATTATTAAGAGTTTCTCCTCTATGTCCTATTAAATAATTTAAATCTTCTCCATTTATATCTACTTTAACGTAAATATCACTTTGTACTACATTATACTCAATACTCTCTCCTGGTATTGTTTTGATCCAATCACTCAAGAAGTTTTCAACATTTTTAATTGCTTTATTAAAATCAATATTTTGTAAATCTTCACTTACTCTTTTTTCTCTTTCTTGTCTTTTTTCTTCTTTGCTTTTAATTTCAACTTTAACAACTCTTGGTGCTAATATACTGAAAAAACTTCTTTTATCTTCATTTTCTAAAACTTTTATTTCTGCATCTTCTTTTCTTATCCCTAATGCTTTTAACCCATTTTCAATTGCCTCATTTGTAGTCTTTCCTTCAAAAACTCTACCTTCTGCCATTTAAGCTTCCTCCTCAATTTTAAGAAATTTATTTAATATAAGTCTTTCTACAATCATTAATAAATTACTAATTAACCAATATAAAGCAAGTCCTAATGGTGCAATTATTGCAATTGAAACAGACATTATTGGCATAATATAACTCATACTCTTATTTGCTTGTGCAACCGCATCTAATTCGTTATTTTCTGTATTTTCGCCTTTCTCGTCTTTCTTCTTTGTTTGCATAGATGTAGTCATTCTCATTGATACAAATGATGTTAATACATATAGTGCTGGAATTATATATACTCGCCAATCATTCAAGCTTTGAGTTGGAACACTACTTAAGTCTAATCCTAAAAATTCCATATTTATATAAACTCTTTCGTCTTCTCCGCCTTTTTGCTTAATTACTGCAATTTCTGGATATGTAGTGTTTTTACCATCTTCTGCTTCCCTAATTTCTGTCGTATATTGATTTATTAATTCTGTATCAACTTTCTTCATATATGTAAGTGGACTTCTTACTAAATAAAATACTGCAAATAAAATTAAGATTTGAGCAATAGCACTGAAACATCCACTAAACGGACTCATTTTTTCAGTTTTATATAATTCTAATGTTTCTTGATTTAATTTTTCTGGATTATTTTTATATTTATCTTGAAGTACTTTCATTTTTTCTTGTATTTTTGCCGATTTTTTCATTGTTTTTTGTTGTTTTATTGAAATTGGTAACATTATTAATTTTAGTACTACTGAAAATAGTATAATTGCTAATCCATAATTACCAACAAATTCATAAAACCAATTTAAAACATAACCAAATATATTTGCAAAAAAAGATATCATATATTCATTCTCCTTAATATACCTATTTCAGAGGGTCATATCCCCCTTTCGAAAAAGGATTGCACTTTAAAATTCTTTTTATTCCTAAAAATCCACCTTTTATAACCCCATATTTTTCAATAGCTTGTCTTGTATACTCTGAGCAAGTTGGATAATACTTACAATCAAACCCCATATTGTGAATAATCGGTGAAATATATTTCTTATATAAATCAATTAAAAAAATGAAAAGTTTCTTCATTATTTACAATATTCCTATTCTTTCAAAAATACTTATCATATCACCTTGTATATTAGAAAAAGTTGCATTGTTTATATCTACTTTCTTTTTCCATAAAAAAACTATATTATATCCTGTTTTTAATTGTTGCTCCATAAGCCTATAGTTCTCGCTAATAAGTCTTTTTATCCTATTTCTTTTAACTGCTTTTGCTATTTTTACACCTATTGCAATTCCTATGTAATTCATAGTTTTATCGTTTTGTTCTTTAACAAAAACATCTAAATATTTTCCTGAATAGTACTTTCCTTTTGTAAGAACTCTTTTAAATTCATAATTTTTCTTTAATTTCAATGTTTTTTTCATAATTATCACTCTTAATACCTATCGCAAAAAGAGCCACAACAAACTGTGGCTCACATATATCTTAAGCACTTAGTTTCTTTCTTCCTTTAGCACGTCTTGCTTTTAATATATTTCTACCTGCTCTAGTTTTCATTCTTTTTAAGAATCCATGTTCTTTTTGTTCTTGTCTCTTTTTTGGTTGAAATGTTCTTTTCATTTTGCACCTCCTAAAACTATATTCCGTAAGTAATCTATAACTCTCTTACTTTCAAAACAAGTAAAACAATTATATAATATTTGAAAGTGTTTTGTCAAGGAAAATCA
The DNA here is from genome assembly GCA_948434985.1 of uncultured Clostridium sp. Taxonomy (GTDB): domain Bacteria; phylum Bacillota; class Clostridia; order TANB77; family CAG-508; genus RGIG8482. The sequence goes on along the minus strand of CAOJFV010000019.1, from coordinate 7,102 downwards.
AGCAATTTTTGTAAAAAGCATTATTTTCTTACCTTATACAAAAACACGGAGCTAACATTTGTTAACTCTGTGTTTCTCCTTTTCCTGGAAATTTTAATTTTCTTCTCAAACTCTTACTACAAATACTCTGTATCCATCACCGCACGGTCCGCTTTCTTCGCAATCGTATTCAGATTGCTCAAAAAGTTTTTGAAACTCATCTGCCTCAATATGATGAAATTCATTCATTTCAATTCCATCAATTAATGGGCTCGCTAAGCTTTTTACATCCTTCGGTATGAGTACAGTTACCTGCTGCTTTTTCAAAGTTATTTTATTTGCGATACAAGTCGCAAATAAAATTGTTTGCGCCTCATCTTCTGTAGAAATGATAATTTCATTTCTACTCTGTGACAATACATATACTCCCGCATTAAACATTTTTGAATCCATAGTTGTCTCCTTCCCATGAATTGTACCACAATCTACTCGTTGCTTTGTTTACAGTTACATTATATTGTCACTATATCATTTTACATAATATTTGTCAATTTATGTTTTGTCAAATTTTGTATTACTCTAATTTAAATTTACCGTTAAAAATACTATAATTAATTAAATATTATTCTCCCTTGTAAGCAACCAATCTGCTTTTCCTTACGCATACTTGCCTCCTAGAAAATTTATCCACATTTTTTTATTTTTTTCCACATTTGTATTGACTATTCCCTATTTTTTTTGATATGATTAGCATACACTAAAAAATTATAATTTTTATTTTACAAAAGAAAACTTTAACACATATATTTTATATGAAATTTACACACATTTGTGGATAAGTATGTGGATAAGTTTGCTTTTTATTTTTTGTAAGTGTTGAAATTATAATATAAACCTCTGTGGAAGGAATGAATTAACAATGCAAAAAGAACTAAACGATCTTATGGATAAAGCCAAAGAATTATTAAAAGATGAAATATCCAGAATTGCCTTTGATACTTGGATTAAAACTCTTGAATTAATAGGTAATGAAGGTAATACTTATTATATAGCTGTTACATCCAATATACATAAAGATTCTATTACTAGTCGTTATTATGAATTACTCGTAAATACTTTTAAATATATAACAAATTCTGAATGTGAAGTTGAACTTGTTGTAGCTGAAAATATTTCAAAACAAGCAGGACCTGTTGCGAATGATCCTGTTGATGCAATTTCAGGTTATTCAAGTTCATCACTTAATCCAAAATATACCTTCGATACATTTGTTGTTGGAAATAGTAATCGTTTTGCTCATGCTGCAGCTCTTGCTGTTGCCGAAGCACCTGCAACTTCATATAATCCTTTATTCTTATATGGGGGAGTTGGACTTGGAAAAACCCACTTAATGCACGCTATTGGTAATGCTATTTTAAAAAAGAATAACTCTTCAAAAGTATTATATGTAACATCTGAAAAGTTTACAAACCATTTAATAAATTCTATAAGAGATAACAAAACAGAAGAATTTAGAAATACTTATAGAAATGTAGATGTATTATTAATAGATGATATTCAATTTATTGCTGGTAAAGAAAGAATTCAAGAAGAATTTTTCCATACTTTCAATACTTTACACGAGAGTGGAAAGCAAATAATCATTTCTAGTGATAGACCACCAAAAGAAATGAAATTACTTGAGGACAGGCTTAAGTCTCGTTTTGAATGGGGACTCATAGCGGATATATCAAATCCAGATTATGAAACACGTCTAGCTATTCTTAGAAAAAAAGCCCAATTTGATAATATTACTATAGATGATATGATTCTTTCTAATATTGCTACAAAAATAGATTCAAATATTAGAGAACTAGAAGGAGTTCTTAATAAAATGATTGCAAAAGCATCTTTAACTCATAGTCCTTTAACAATGGAAATGGCTGAAAAAGCAATTAATGATATAGTTTCTCAAAAAGAAAAAATAGTTTCACCAGAATATATACAAGAAGTAGTTGCTAAATACTTTAACTTAAATCCAAAAGATTTAAAAAGTTCAAAACGTTCAAATGATTTAGCATATCCAAGACAAATTGCAATGTATTTATGTCGTGATATTGCTCAAATGCAACTTGCAAGAATAGGAGATAGTTTTGGAAAAAGAGATCATACAACTGTAATGCATGCTTGTAGAAAAATAGAAAATGAAATTAAAGAAAATGGAAACACAAAATTAATTGTGGATAGTGTGAAAAACTTAATCTTAAATTCAAACTAATTAATATATAAACAATTGTCAAATTTTTTTAAAATTTATGTTTGTAAAAACTTCCGTTTGAAAAAAAGATTATTTTTCTTCCTACGGAAAGCTTACATTGATTATCCACACAACACTGTTAAAACTTTGTAAATAATCTGTTGAAAACTTAAATATACACATTACAAAATTTATATTGTGGATATCTATTCTAAATTATCAACAAAGTAATACACACAAATTTTGCTAGGAATACATAGGGATATACGGTTTTTCCACTAAATCCACAATACCTATTACTATTACTACTAAAAATATTTATATATATATAAAGGAGTGTTCAAAATGAAATTCGTATGTGAGAAGGATAAAATCCTTAAAGCACTTAATTCCGTAATTAAAGCGGTAGCATCAAAAACAACAATGCCAATACTAGAAGGAATATTAATTCAAACTAATGATAATGAAATAAAATTTACAACCTACGATTTAGAAATAGGTATAGAATATATTATGGATGCAGAAGTTACAGAACAAGGAAGTACTGTAGTTAATGCTATAATGTTTAGTGAAATTATTAGAAAATTACCAGACACTGAAATTAATATTACATTAAATGATAGTAATTTATTGGTAATAGAATGTGAAGGTTCATTATACAAACTTGCTACAATGAACCCAGAAGAATTTCCTGAATTACCACAAATTAATATAGAGAATTCAATTAGTATAGAACAAAATATTTTGAAAAGTATGATTAGAAAAACAATTTTTGCAGTAAGTATTGAAGAAAATAGACCAATCTTTACAGGATGTTTATTTCAAACAGTAGGAAGCAAATTAAATGTTGTTGCTGTTGATGGATTTAGACTTGCTTGGAATAGTACAACCTTATCTAATAATAAAAATGATTTTAATGCAGTTATTCCAGGAAAAACATTAAATGAAGTAAATAAAATAATATTAGATTCATTTGATAATATAACAATTGGAGTATCGAAGAATCAAGCATTATTTGAAATGGATAATTGTAAAATAGTAACAAGATTACTAGATGGAGAATTTTTAAATTATTCTAATGTAATTCCAGAAAATTGGGAAACAAGAATTAGAATTAATAAAAATAGTCTACAAGACTGTTTTGAAAGAATTAGTTTAATATCAGCATCATCTACAGAAAAAGAAAAGAAATATCCTGTTAAAGTATTAATAGACATTGGAAAAGTAACAATTTCTTGTACAAATCAAACAGGAGATGCCAAGGAAGAACTATATGTATCAACAGAAGGAAAAAACTTAGAAGCAGGATTTAATCCAAAATATTTTTTAGAAGCACTTAAAGTCATAGAAGATGAAGAAGTTTTCGTAGATTTTGGCTCAAACATTTCACCATGTGTTATAAGACCTATTGAAGAAGGGGATTACACATATATGATTTTACCAATAAGATTAAAAGATTAGTTTGGAGTAAAAAATGTATATAAAAACTATCAAATTAAATAATTTTAGAAATTATACTAATCAAAAAATAGATTTACAAGAAGGAATAAACTTATTTGTTGGAGATAATGCACAAGGAAAAACAAATATACTTGAAGCTATATTTTTGTGTGCAATTGGAAAATCATTTAGAGCTAAAAAAGAAAAAGAATTAATAAAAATGGGTGAGGAAAATTCAAGTGTAGAAATTGAATGTGAGAAAAGTGATAGAACAGGAAAAATAAAAATAGAACTAGGTGATAAAAAAAGTGTATTTGTAAATGATATAAAACAAAACAAATTGAGTGATATTTTAGGTAATATAAATATCGTAATGTTTAGTCCAGATGATATAGAAATACTCAAAAGTGGACCAGCAAAAAGAAGAAGATTTCTAAATATTTTAATAAGTCAGCTAAGACCAAAGTATGTATATTGCTTAAATATGTATTTAAAAACATTAGAACAAAGAAATAATTATTTAAGACAAATAAAATTAGAAAAAAAACCTAAAGAATTATTAGAAATTTGGGATGAAAAATTAGCTGAATATGCAAATTACGTTTATGAATATAGAAATGAATTTGTAGAAAAAATTAAAAATAGAATAATTAAAATTCATAATGATATAACAGAAAATAAAGAAGAAATAAAAATCAAATATATAACAGATTGCGTAGATAAAGAAAAATATTTAAAAGGACTAAAAGATTCTTGGGATACAGATATACAGAAAGGATATACTGGGAAAGGTGTTCATAGAGATGATTTATATATCTTTATAAATGGAAAACAAGTAAATATTTATGGTTCACAAGGGCAAAATAGAACTGTAATTCTTTCACTAAAACTTTCTGAACTTGAAATTGTTTATGAAGAAATAGGAGAATATCCAATTTTATTATTAGATGATTTTATGTCTGAGTTAGACGGAAAAAGAAGAGAAAATCTTTTAAAAAGTATAAGTAATACACAAATATTAATAACTTGTACAGATGAATTCACAATTCCTGAAAAAATGTGCAAAACTTACCACATAAACAACGGAAACTGTGAATAAAGGAGGATAAAAATGTATCTTCATATTGGAAATGATATTGTTTTAAAGAATAATGAAATATTATTTATACTTGATTATGCTTCTTTAAAAGAGAATAACATATTCAATAAATTTTTAGAAAATATAGATAAAAAAAACATATTCGATATAAGCGAGAATAAACCTAAGTCAATTGTTATTACTAAAGAAAAAGGTAGCATAAAAGGATATATATCTAATATATCTTCTAATACTTTAGGAAAAAGAAGCTTCATTTAATAAAGATTAAAAGGTGAATAAAATGCGCGAAAATTATAATGCAATAAATATTTTTGATTTTTTAATGATTTATTTATTGATAATAATGAAACGATTTCATTTAAAGAACTTATGGAGGGAGAAAAATATATAAAATATAATCCAGGATTGGTTGTATTCATTGAAAAATCATTAGAAAAAAATTATATAGTTTCTGGGGGGTTAAAAGAATTTTTAGAAAATTTAAAAATTGCAAAATATTTTTGTGATATATATGGAACACCAATTAAACAAAACCAAAATGGTATTTATGGAATTGGAGATGTTATGACAATTTTTGTTTATCAATCGGATAGAAATGATATTTTTTATGACTATAATAATGAAATATACAATGCATTAAATGAAGAAGAAATAGTAGATTTTTGTTGTATTGCAGATTATAGAGAAGGTAGTGAACTTTCAAATATTTTACAAAGACAATAAGAAAAAATGTGATATATTAGAAGCATAATAAAAATTTATATGAGAAAAAGATTATAATATAATTTATAAAATTTTATTCTTGATTTTTTTTAAATTAAAGTTATAATATAAATGGGCATTCTAGATAGGAGGAAAATAAATGGAAAAATTTGAACACGAATATAATGCAGATCAAATTCAAGTATTAGAAGGATTAGAAGCTGTTAGAAAAAGACCTGGTATGTATATAGGAAGTGTTTCTGCTAGAGGATTACATCACTTAGTATATGAAATAGTAGACAATGCAGTAGATGAAGCACTTGCTGGATACTGTAAAAATATTTATGTAACAATAGAACCAGGTAATATAATTTCAGTACAAGATGATGGTAGAGGAATACCTGTTGATATACATCCAAAAACAAAAATATCTGCAGCAGAAACTGTTTATACTGTATTACACGCTGGTGGAAAATTTGGTGGTGATAGTGGATATAAAGTATCAGGAGGTCTTCATGGAGTTGGTTCATCCGTTGTTAATGCACTATCAGAATGGACAGAAGTAACAATCGAGAGAGATGGCGGAATTTTTGAAATGGCTTTTGAAAGAGGAAAAACTATAAAAAACTTAATAAGAGTAGGAGATTCTAAAAAAACAGGAACAAAGGTTAGATTTTTAGCAGATAATACTATATTTGAAACTCTAGAATATGAATTTGAAATATTAGAAAATAGATTTAGAGAAATGGCATTTTTAACAAAAGGATTAAGGATAGTAATTGAAGATACAAGAGGAGAAGAAGTTAAAAAATCAGATTTTTGTTATGAAGGTGGGCTAATTTCATTTGTTGAATATTTAAACAAAAATAAAGAAAAATTACATACAGCACCAATTTATATAGAAAAACAAGGAGATGTTCCTGTTGAAATATCAATTCAATATACAACAGCCTATAATGAAAACATATACACATTTGTTAATAACATTAACACAATTGAAGGTGGAACACACTTAGAGGGATTTAAAAGAGCTTTAACAAAAGTATTCAATGATTATGCAAGAGCGCATAACATATTAAAAGAAAAAGATTCTAACTTACAGGGAGAAGATATAAGAGAAGGTTTAACAGCAGTAGTTTCTGTAAAAGTAAAAGAACCACAATTTGAAGGACAAACTAAAACAAAATTAGGAAATAGTGAAGTAACAGGTGTTGTTCAAAGTATGGTAAATGAAGCTTTATCTAACTTTTTAGAAGAAAATCCAAGTGTAGCAAAAGCAATACTTGAAAAATGTGTTAGTGCTAGCCGTGCAAGAGAAGCTGCGAGAAAAGCAAGAGAACTTGTTAGAAGAAAATCAGCATTAGAGACATCAACTCTTCCAGGAAAATTAGCAGATTGTAGCAGTAAAGTTGCAGAAGAATGTGAAGTATATATAGTAGAGGGAGATTCTGCTGGGGGAAGTGCAAAACAAGGTAGAGATAGAAGGTTCCAAGCAATATTACCACTATGGGGAAAAATGCTTAACGTAGAAAAAGCAAGAGCAGACAAAATTTATGGAAATGATAAATTAAATCCAGTTATAGTAGCAGTAGGAGCAGGAATTGGAGCAGAATTTGATATTACAAAAATTAGATATGGAAAAGTAA
>CAOJFV010000018.1 GCA_948434985.1 uncultured Clostridium sp. | reverse complement strand
CTCAGACTTGTGGTTTTGGAGACCATCGTGCTAACCATTGACACTATACCCCTATTTATAAATATAATCTTAGCATACTTTTTTTAACATTGCAATATATTATTCAAATTTTTAGTAAAAAGTGATTACAGTTCGTATTAGGGAACTATGGTATAACTTACCTATCAAAAACGAACTTTTTTATAAAAGTTCGTTTTTGATACTACTATAAAGCTTAAATTCTTGCAACTCCACTTACTATTTTGCTTTCTTTAATATTATTTATTAATTTATGTCCTCCTGAAATTACAACTAAATCTCCACTTTCTAAAATTCCTTTTGCTTTTAATTTTTCAATTCCTTTTGCAACTGTTTCTTCTACCGTTGATTGTGTTTCAACATATACTGGCTCTACATTCCAAGCAAGTGCTAATTGGTTAAAAGTTCTTCTATTATCTGTTATAGCAAGTATTGGACATCCAGCTCCCATACCTGAAAATTTTCTTGCTGTATCTCCAGAATGTGTATAACATACAATTGCATCAGCATTTATATTTTTTGCCATAATACAAGTTGAGTAAGCAATATTAGAACCCAAATCATTTAGTTCTACATTCTTATTTTCATCAAATTTTTTCCAATAATTAATTTCTGGTTCTACTCTAGCAGCAATTTTAGCCATTGTTTGAACACACTCCAATGGATAATCACCTTGAGCACATTCTCCTGATAACATTATTGCACTTGTTCTATCATAAATAGCATTTGCAACGTCACTTGCTTCAGCTCTTGTTGGTAATGGTTGATGTGTCATTGATTCTAACATTTGTGTAGCTGTTATAGCTGGTTTGCATATTCTATTAGATGTTTTTATTATTCTTTTTTGTACTACTGGTGGTTCTGTAAAGTCTGTTTCTGTTGCCATATCTCCACGAGCAATCATTTGAGCATCTGCTTCGTTTAATATATCATCTAAGTTTGATAATCCTTCTACGTTTTCTATTTTTGTTACTATTTGAATATCTTTTCCACCGTTTTCGTCTAATACTTTTCTTACTTGTTTAATATCATCTAAGTTTCTTGCAAATGATATTGCAACAAAATCATAATCATGTTCACAAGCAGTTTTAAGGTCAGCTATATCTTTTTCAGCAAGTCCTGGTAATCTTATAACTGTTCCAGGTAAATTCATTGTTTTTCTACTTCCTAATCCATTTCCATGAACTACTGTACAAACTATATCTTTTCCTACAACTTCGTCAACTTTTAATTCAATTGCACCATCATCTATTAATATTTTTGTTCCTTTTTCAACGTCTTTATATAATTCTTTATATGTTACAGAAACTTTTTCTTCGTCTCCTGTAATATCTTCATTTACTAATGTAAATTTTTGTCCATCTTTTAATTCGATTTTTGTATTTTTTCCTGTATATAACATTCCTGTTCTTATTTCAGGACCTTTCATATCTAATAATAAAGCTATTGGTAAATCCATTTCTTTTCTTATACGGATAATGTTCTCTGTTTTTTCAGATTGTTCATCCCAACTACCATGAGAATAGTTAACTCTACATACATTTAATCCAGCTTTAAATAAATCTTCTAACATATGTTCACTAGCTGGTCCTATTGTTCCAACGATTTTAGTCTTTTTTAAATCTTTTTTCATTTAAACTTCCCTCTTTCTTATTTGTTTTATCAACACCAAAGTATTATACCACAAATAAAATAATATATTCAATACCAAAAATGCAAAAAAGTAATATTTTTTGCATTTTTTTAGCTTTTTCTATATTTTATTATCAAAATCTTCTACAAATTTATCTAATGCTTTTATATGTATAGATATAATTCTTTCATATTTTATTAATTATTCGTTATCCATTTTACTAAATCTAAGTTTGCAGGATCTAATAACATTTTATTTTTTGGCATTACTCTAAAGGTATATCCATAATTTCCACCAGTAGTTAATTCTATTTTTGCATTGTATAGATAAGTATTATTTTTATCTGCTACTTCCTCTTGGAATTTCATTGGTATGATTTCCATACTTTTTACTACTCCATTATCAAGTATTTTTCCGTAGTACACTTGAACTTCTACACTATCTTTATCTATATTTGGAAGTTCTACTGCACAAGAAACATCTATATTATTTCCTGCATCCATTGTAATATTTTCTAAGTTACTCATTTGGTATATTTTTATATCATTCCAATTGTTTCTTAGTTCATTTTTCCAAGCACTATATGACGTTACTTCGTCTAAATTATTAAAGTATTTATTAGATAATTCACAAAGTGGCATATATAATTTATCAACATAGTCTACTACCATTCTAGAAGTACTATATCTTCCACCTGTTGAGATTATAGAATTTTTCATATAATCCGTCCATCTTCTAGAAATTCCATTTTCATCTTTATCATAATACATTGGTACTATTTTATTTTCTAAAGTATGATAAATACTTTCGCTATCAGCTGTGTCTTGAGCATCATATGATGTATATTGTTCATCTGTTCCTATTAGCCATCCATTTTTACTATTATATCCTTCTGCCCACCATCCATCAGAGATACTAAAGTTTATAGTTCCATTTACAGATGCCTTTTGTCCACTAGTTCCAGATGCTTCCATTGGACGTCTTGGATTGTTTAACCATACATCTACACCACTTACTAAATATCTTGCTGTTTGGATATTATAATTTTCTAGTATAAATATCTTTCCTTTAAATTGTGGTTTCATAGATATTTCATGTATATATTTTATTAAGTCTTGTCCTTCTTTATCTGCTGGATGAGCTTTTCCCGCAAATATAATTTGAACTGGTTTATCTTGATCATTTAGAATTTGTGTAATTCTTTCTAAATCTCTAAATATCAATGTTGCTCTTTTATATGTAGCAAATCTTCTTGCAAATCCTATTGTTAAAGCATTTGGATCTAATTTTGATACAATATCCTTTATTTCCTCGTACCCTACTCCTGAAGCTTTTAATCTATTTGTTACATTTTCTTTTACAAGTTGTAATAATTTTATTTTTCTATCAATATGTGCCTTCCATAATTCTGTGTTTGGAATATCTGCAATTTTTTCCCAAGTTGCATCATCATATATTGCATCTTGCCAATATGGTGTTAAGTATTTATTGTATAATTCTTTTAAGTTTGGTGCAAGCCATGAGCAGGTATGTATACCATTAGTAATATGTGTGATTGGAGATTCATCTGCTGAAATATTTGGCCATACATCTCCAAATAATTCACGTGACACTTCACCATGAAGTTTACTTACACCATTCTTTTTACCGGCTACTTTTAGTGCAAGAATTCCCATATTAAATCCATTTTCTAATTCGTTACAAGGTTTCATTCCTAGCTTCATAAACGCATCTCTATCAAGTCCTAATTTTGGCCAGAAATTTTTAAAGTATTTTTCTACTAAATCTAATGGAAAAATATCGTTTCCTGCTGGCACTGGTGTATGTGTTGTAAATACTGTTTTTGCAGTAGCTATTTCTCTTGCTATTTCAAAAGAAACTTGTTTTTCTTCCATTATATCTTTTATTATTTCTAAAATTAAGAAAGAAGAATGTCCTTCATTCATATGGTATACAGTTGGTTTTAGTCCTAGTAGTTTTAATAAATGTGCACCAGCCATTCCAAGAACTATCTCTTGTCTTATTCTCATTTCTTGGTTTCCACCATATAATCGTAGTGTAATCTCTTTAAATTCTTGTTCTTGATTTTGCTCTATATCTGAATCAAGTAAATATAGTTTTACTCTACCAACATTTATTTGCCATACTTTTAAATATAACTTTTTAGCACCTAATTTTATATCAATAATTAACTCTTCATTTGTATCACTTTTTACTGGTAAAATTGGTAAATTATATAAATCTATATTTTGATATATATTTTCTTGGTCTCCCCATCCATTAATTTTTTGACTAAAATATCCATTTTTATATAATAAGCCTACAGCAACAAAAGGTAACCCTAAATCACTTGCAGATTTTAAATGGTCGCCTGAAAGAATTCCAAGTCCACCAGAATATATAGGTAAAGTTTCATCTAATCCATATTCAGCAGAAAAGTATGCAATTAAATCATTTTTATTATTAGGATATTTTTTAGAGAACCAAGTATTTTTGCTATTTATGTATCCATCAAAGTCCACTACTACTTTATCATAATTTTTTAAAAGCCCCTCATTTTTAGTAGCTGCTTCTAATTTTTCTTGTGATACTTGTTTTAAAAATTTAACAGGATTTTTTCCGAACAGACTCCCATAAATCGATATCAATATCTTTTAATAAACGTAAATATTCACTATTCCAAGACCACCATAAATTATTTGCTATTTCAGTTAAACGATTAATTCTTTTAGGTAATTGTGGATTTACTGTAATCCTATTGAACATATACATACTATTTATTTCCTCCTTAGTTATTAAAAAAATTTATCTTTTAGTAATTTAATATCTTTATTATCTATTATAATAAAAAAAATGTCAAACATTTTTCATATATTTTTTGATTTTTTTTAATATTAGTGTTATACTGTGTTTATGTAAGTAAATCGGAGGTATTTTTATGGGTAACATTATAGATATGCAACATAGATTTAATAATAGAACTCAAAAATCAAAACCAGAATTAGATACAAAAGGTTTTAAAACATTATATCTTGCAAAAAAAAGAATATCGTTTAACTTCTCGCCAAAAGGATTTAGCAAAAAAAGTTAGAAAATCAACTGTTGTTGGAGGTTTAGCAGTTACAACACTTATTGGTGCACTTGCAATTGGTGCAAACATATCTAATCACATTTCTAAAACTGCTCAAGAAAATGCTTATGAAAATACTATTCTTGATAGAAAAACTGTCCTTAATGAAGCTACCTCTACTTTAACAAATATTGTTTTACCAAATGGTGGTAGAAATGGAGCTACTGTTAATTTTCCGTCTAAAGATGAATTTGATAAAATAAACTCTGTTCAAGTAAATGAAACAGTCGATATAAATAGTCATAGTATTTATAGATATTTTACTGGTCACAAATATAATAAAAATAACCCTAAAATTGTTAACGAATTTTTAGATAAATTACTAGCAGTGTCAAATACATCTACTCCTTCTCAAAAAGATTTAGCTAAACTACAAGAATTAACAGATAAAATTAGTGAAATGAATTTAGCCTTAGATGGTAATAATATTATAGATTTAGATGAAAAAAATAATGATTTTGAAAGATAAAATATTCGTTTTTTAAAAGGATTGCACATTTTTTGCAGTCCTTTGCTTTATTAATTTAAGACAAAGGTTATATATTTATTTTAGAAATGAAAAAAATTGACTCATATAGGTACCTCTGAGTACTGTAACAATGCTTAGCATTGTTACAGTACCAGTGGAAAATACATATTCTGGAATTTATAAAATAAGTCATATAACTTTTACCTATAATTCATATTAATATACCATAGAATTTGTATAAAATTCCGTCTTATATCCACAATATATAGTAAATACAAACATTCAATTATTTTTTATAATTTGTTATGTTATATATAAGGTGGTTGTTATGAAATTGGAAAATAAAAAATCTCAAATTAAAATTGGGAATCTTCTTAGAAAAACAAGAAAATCTTTAGGTTATACTCAAGAAGAAGTTGCCGAAATGTTAGACTTAGCCTCTAGATATATTTCTGATATTGAAAGAGATAAAACTAAAGGTAGTGTTGATACATTAGTTAAGCTATGTAACATTTATCACATTACTTCTACTTATGTTTTACAAGATTATTTAGAATTAACAGACGATTATAAAGTCGATCCAAATATTATAGGATTTTATCAGCTAGGCGAGCATGATAAACAAGTTATAACTGAATTGATTCGGGTATATGAATAAAAAGGAGGAATAACCCTCCTTTTATTCATATCTGCTTTATTCTATATTATTTAACTCTTGCATTAAATTTTTATACTTTATATAAAATATGTCTTTATCTTCATTTTGGTTTACTCTTTGTAATTCCTTTATTAAAATATATGATTTATTTATACTTGCTTGGTTATTATTTGAACTTATATTATTTATAATAGGCATAAAAGATTGTTCTGCATTTACAAGCTCTGCTTTAACTAAGTTATAATTATTTTGCTCTATAGCAGAATAAGCATTTAATATGTTTGATTTTGTTGCATATAACGCATTTGTCTTAGCATTTTTAGAACTATTACTTGAATATTTAGGTATATATGCATATAGTTTCGCAAGATTAGCTAAGCTTGCTTCTTTATCTTCATTTTTTATACTCCCGAGTCGCATCATCTAAATCTGTATTAAAACTTAATATATCTTGATTATTAATATTAACTTTATATAAATCCAACATTATAGTTGACCAAGAACAATATAATTTTTCTATTTCTGCTTTTACTGTGTTCCAATCTGGAGTTCTATTCTTTAATAAAATTTCGTTTCCCTCCATACTATATTTTACACTACTCTTACTATCTTTCCCACTACCACTTTCGCTTGAACTATTTTGTGATGATGTTCCTTCACTTGAAGAATTTGATTGTCCTCCTTCTTCGTTGCTTGAACTACCACTTGAACTTTGTGACTCACCAGAACCTCCTCCACTTTGAGATTCAGTAGTTATTTCATCTGCTTTAATAGCATAATTTTCATAAGAAATACCATTTATTTTATTTAACATTGCTACAAGTTTAGTATCAAGATATGATAATTCTGCGCTTATTTTTTCTTCTAAAACTTTACTATCGTCAACTTTATTACAGCCTGTTAGAGATAATATTAATATACTAAATATTCCTAAATATAGCATTATTTTAATAAATTTATTAATCATAGAATCTATAATTCAATTTTTTAATAAAATCAAATTTTCTCCTCTCTTAAAATATTGCTACTATTATGCCCACAAAATTTACCTTTTATTCTTATGTATATATAAAAAATAAAGACAAATAATATGTAATAAAAGGAGAACATTATGTATACAATTGTAAATTTATATAGTGATAAAAAAGGTGAAATTTCAAAATTTTTAAATAGTTTTTATAATAATGATATAGATATAAAAAATGATTTTAAATGGGAAAATAAATATAATAATTCTGTTGAAATTGCTGATATTATCGGTGCTTTTATTGATAATAACGATAAATATAAAATTAATATGTGGATTAGTTTGGACGAAGGGACTTTTATAAATGTAACTGATTATAATGTTGATGAGATAATTAGATATTTGTATGAGAGGTATCCTTATTGATTATAATTTGAATATAATTTATGTAAAGTTATATATTTATTTCTTATACTACCCAAAAGTATCTGTTTATGAAAATTCTATGTATTATACTTTCAAAATAAATATATAACTTTACTATTTTCTACTTTAATTAATTCAATTTCTTATTTTTCTAAAACAATTGTTACTGGACCATCATTTGTTAAACTTACTTTCATATCTGCTCCAAAGATTCCATGTTCTGTTTTAAATCCTAATTTTTTGCACTCTTCTATAAAGTATTCATATAATTCATTTGCAAGTTCTGGATTTCCAGCATTAGTAAAGCTTGGTCTATTCCCTCTAGAACAATCCGCAAATAGAGTAAATTGAGAAATAACAAGTATTTCCCCATTTACATCTTTTAAAGATAAGTTCATTTTATCCGCTTCATCTCTAAATATTCTTAAAGAAGTTATTTTCTTTATAAGATAGTCTGCTTTTTCTCTATTATCGTCATTACTAACTCCCAATAGTACTACAAACCCTTTATCTATACTCCCTACTGTTTTTCCTTCTACTTTAACATTTGCTTCACTAACTCTTTGAACTACTGCTTTCATTGCTCCTCCATTTATCTTTACATTTATAGTTCTTCTTCTGATTCTTTTTGTTCTTCAGTTTTTTTAACGTTCTCACTATTGTCGACAGAACTTTCTTCATCAAAAGTTACTTGTTCATATCCACAATTTGGACAATAATTACAATCCAATTCTATTTCATCAAAACAATTAGGACATTGTTTTTTATCTTTTAAAGTTAAAAGCTCTTTTCTTTCATCTTCTATAGCATCACATATTTCATCTATTTGAATACAATATTCCTCTAAAGCAGATTCTAAATCCATATCTACATTATCTTTATTAGTTATATGAAACATATAAACCTTTTTTCCTATTTCTTCATATAGCTCTTCTATCTTAGACTTATTTTCATTAATAGCCATTTTTAGCTTAGCTTCTTTCGCAAGTTTTGATGTCTTTTCTGTAGTATACTTATAAGTTTCGCTCGCTTTTTTACCTAATTTATCAAAAAAATCCATTTTACTAACATTCCTTTCATATATATAACAGTTAGTTATATTTCATTTTTTATTATTGGTAATTTTTTTTAATTTATTC
This sequence comes from uncultured Clostridium sp., assembly GCA_948434985.1. Lineage (GTDB taxonomy): Bacteria > Bacillota > Clostridia > TANB77 > CAG-508 > RGIG8482. The sequence continues at coordinate 12,446 of CAOJFV010000018.1, read as the reverse complement.
ACTTTTTTTGTCACGAGTCATAAGCATTGCAACTGCTTTTTTAGGCTCTAATCCGTTATATAGAACATCATAAACAGCATTTACAATTGGCATTTCAACATTGTGTATTTTTGAAAGTTCATATGCAACTTCAATGTTATCAATACTTTCTATTGTCATTCCTACTTCTTTTCTTGTTTCTTCTATTGTTTTTCCTGCTCCAATTAATCTTCCAGCTTTTCTATTTCTACTATGCTCACTTAAACATGTAACGATTAAATCTCCAAGTCCTGTTAATCCATAAAATGTATCTTTACACGCACCTAATTTTACTCCTAAACGATTAATTTCTGTTAAACCTCTTGTGATTAATGCTGCATAAGAATTATCTCCTAAGCCTAATTCTGTTGCTACTCCAGCACAAAATGCAATTATATTTTTTAATGCTCCACCTAATTCAACACCTTTTACATCATTTGAAGTATATATTCTCATATTCTCATTCATAAATAATTCTTGTATGTCTCTATTAAGGTCTTCATATTCTGATGCTACTACCATTGCTGTTGGAATTCCACGTGATACTTCTTCTGCATGGCTTGGTCCAGATAGTACAACATATCTCTTACCTGGTAATTCTTCTTTTATTATTTCATCTAATGTGTATAGAGTTTCTATTTCAAAACCTTTTGCACACATTACTATTGGTTGATCATTTACTAAGTCTTTATATTGTTTGATTATATTTCTTACAAATTTAGATGGTGTTACGTGTAAAATAACAGATGAATCCTTTAAAGTATCTTCAAAATTTGTATAACAATATATATTTTCTGGTAAATCTACCTCTGGTAAGAATTTACATTTTTTATCATTATTAATTAAATCAGCCTCAGTTTGATCAAACGACCAAATATTAACTCTGTTTCCTTTCTTTGCTAAATGAATAGCAAGCGCTACTCCCCAACTTCCACTTCCGATAACAGCAATTGTTTTCAATATTTATTCCTCCTAATTATATAATTAACATTTATTTTGGGTCGCATATGATGCGACCCCATACGTTTATTTTATTCTTTAATTATTTTTTCTTAAATGATAATTTATTTTCTGTCCCATTAAGAATTCTACTAATATTAGTTCTATGATTAAATGCTACAATTAATGCCATAATTACACTAAATATAAAATAATTTCCTGAAACTATATAGTATTCTTGTCCTACAAATAATGTTAATACAGGGAATAAAACAGCTGCAAGTACAGATCCTGCTGATACCATTCTTGTAAGTACTATGATTACTAATGCAAACACTAAACATATTAGTCCTATTTGCCAGTTAATTAATAAAAGTACTCCAAGTGATGTTGCAACACCTTTTCCACCTTTAAACCCAAAGAATACTGGAAAAGTATGTCCTACTACTACTGCAATTGAAGCAATTTGTACAAGTAGAGCTCTATCTATATCACTTACTATATTACCTACTATTACTACTATTAAAATTGCAACTATTCCTTTTAATATATCACAAACTAGTGTTAAAGCAGCTGCTTTTTTTCCAACTGTTCTTAATACATTAGTTGACCCAGCATTTCCGCTTCCCTTTTCTCTTACATCAAATCCTGCTATTTTTTTACTAAAAATAACTGAAAAACTAATACTTCCAATTGCATATGCAATTATTGCCATTATAATATATGCTGCCATAATAATTCCTCCTATTTATTTTTTGATTCTATATTTTGTAACTGAAATCTATATTTTTGTTCTACATTTGGATATTTTTCGTGATCCACTTCACTTAAAAACATATCATATGGTCTTATGTACAATTCAGTATTTCCATATAATCCTCTATAAACAACATATTTTTCCTTTGTTTCACTATGTATTGCCACATCTTCTACAATATAATAATCTCCTTTAAAATGTTTATAAATTCCTTTTATTTTTAATTCATTCATACAACTTTCTCTCCTTTTTCTCTTACTATCATTCTAATTGGTGTACCAATTAACCCAAATTCTTTTCTTAAACAATTTATTAAATATCTTTCATATGAAAAATGGAATAGTTCTTTGTTATTTACAAACACAACAAATGTTGGTGGCTTTGTAGAACCTTGTGTCATATAATATATTTTTAGTCTTTTACCTTTATCTGTTGGTGGTTGTACTATTGCTATTGCTTCATTTAAAACTTGATTTAACATACTTGTTGATACTCTTAAAGCATTTTGACTTGCCACCTGATTAATCATTTCATATAACTTATTTACTCTTTGTCCTGTTTTTGCTGATATGAATATGATTGGCGCATATGTTAAATATGATAGTTTATTATAAACATCTTTTTTAAATGTTTCTATTGTATATGTATCTTTTTCAATTTCGTCCCATTTATTTACTACTAAGATAATACCTTTTCCAGCTTCATGTGCTTCTCCTGCAATTTTTGCATCTTGATCTGTTACACCCTCAGTTGCATCAATCATCATTAAGCATACATCTGCTCTTTCTATCGCAAGTAAAGTTCTCATTACACTAAATTTTTCAATAGATTCATTAACTTTACTTTTTCTTCTTATTCCTGCTGTATCTATAAATACATATTTACCAAATTCGTTTTCGAAGTAAGAATCAATTGCATCTCTTGTTGTTCCTGCTACATCACTAACGATTACTCTTTCTTCTCCTAATATTTTATTTATTAAAGATGATTTTCCTACATTTGGTTTTCCAATAAGTGCAACTTTTATTTTTTCATCATCTTCTACCTCTTCATTATCTTCTGGAAAATTATCAAAAATTGCATCTAAAATATCTCCAATTCCAATTGCATTTGTTGCAGATAATGGATATGGATCACCTAATCCCAAATTATAAAATTCATATATATCATTTGATGTTTGTCCGTAATTATCAGCCTTATTGCAAACTAGCACAATAGGTTTTCCACTTTTTTTAAGCATTAGTGCAATATCTTTATCTACCTCAGTTACACCTTTTGTTATATCTGTCAAAAACACTATAACATCAGCTAAATTAATTGCAATACTTGCTTGATTTGCAATTTCAGCTGTAATAAAATCACTTGTTTCAGTTTCAATTCCGTCCAGTATCTATAACAGTAAAATCTCTTCCACGCCAGTTACATTCTGCATATACTCTATCTCTTGTTACTCCTGGCTTATCTTCTACTATTGATAAACGTTCGCCTATTATATAATTAAAAAATGTAGATTTTCCAACATTTGGTCTTCCAACAATAGCCACAGTTGGTTTAGACATATTTTTCACCTCTTTTATATTAGCTATTCTATACTATTTATAAGATATAGTCAATTATTGTATAGAAAATTTAATAAAAAAAACACGGTATGTAAAGTTCACATACCGTGCCGCCCTGTGTCATTTCTGTGTAATCTTAGATAGACACTGAACATCACCTATAAGGCTGGTTAAAAATTCCTCTTTTGTTGTCTCCAGTTTAATTGACATCTTTTCTCCAAGAACTTCAACAAAAATTATTTCGATTGTTTTTTTGTTCTGTTCAAGAATGCCTTTAGCAACATCATAAATCTCTGTTACTGTAACAGATGCCTCCTCATTAACAACGAGGTTCCATCCCAAAGGGCATCTTGTATCATAGTCCTTTTTGCCCATCGTATCGGGCTCCAAAACCATCTCAATTCCATTGCAACAAACCACTTTAATTTTTTCTACTACTAACCGTTCAAATTTCATTGTGTCCTCCTCCTTATTAGGTCTGCAAATTAATGTTACATTCTCATCTTACCACATTATGTCTGTTTTTGCAAATAAGCCATATTAATACAATAATGCCTGCTAGAGTTGATACATAAGAGACTTTCATTAATGTGGTTCCTTCATAAGATATATTTATACTTCCGCTTTCTATATCTTTAATTTCTATCATACAAAATCCATTATCTGATTCTTTTATTTGAATTTTTGAAACATTGCCTTGTTCATCTGTTAATGTTGCATTATACCCTAAGTAATATATATATGGAAGTTCAATTTTTAGATTATCTTTTATATTATTTACTTCAAATGTCATTTTCGTTCCATTTTTGTTTTCATTTATAATGTCTGCTTCGCCTGAAATTATAATAGCATTGTTATTTCTAGTTTTTATATAATCTAAATTACTGTATGCTTTTTGAGGTAGATATTCAAAAGTTGCACATCCAGCATGAACTTTCAAAGTTTTAGAACTAACTGGTATTGCTTCTAAATACTTTGCCTCATTAAATGGTACTTTAGTCATTTGCTTGGTTGAATTTACTACAACAAATATATATATCACAAATATTATTGAAAACAGTGCTTTCTTTTTATTGTTTTTATCAATAAACATATTTATTGTAATTCCTGATATTATACTTAAAAAGAAACTTGCAAATATTAGCATTCTCCATACAAATTGAAGCATTCTTAAAAAACTTGGTAAATATTCAAATGGAAATATTGAAAGTGTCATAATCAAACTTGCTATACCAAAGCCTAAAAACATTGCTACATATAGCTTAACTTGATTATTAAGTTTTTTTCTATAAATAAATGTGAATATAATTCCTAATAAAGTTGGTAATCCTAAATATAAGTTTATTCCCCATTTTCTTCCAAACAATAGGTCTATTGCTGATAACTTAGATTCTATTAATGTATTTGTATTATACATTCTTTCAGGAATAAACACTTCATATGCAGTTCCAAAGTAATGTTCTAATAAAGGTATCCAATAAAAACTAGTACATAATAAAATTACTAAAACATTTATTAGAACTGTTTTAACTATATTTTTATTTATTTTTTTATAATTTATCATCATATAGATTAAGCAAAAGATTGCTGTATATATTGTTAAAACATTGTGAGTTAAAGTTAATCCTATTGCTCCAATAGCTAAATAGTATGACTTTTTATTCTCTTTAAATAAATCATACATTCCTATGAATATAATAGGTAAAAATGTAAATGTAGCCATTTCTGCAATTGCAACTCTATTATATATATCTGTTAAATGATATGGTGCACTAATATATAAAATAGCTGATATCACACCTGCTTTATAGCTTTTAGATATTCTAAATACTAATTTATACATATATATTCCACTTAATAGTATTGTAGAAAATATAAATAATTTTAAACAAACTACAAATGAATTTGTAAATATTCTAAAAATCAATGGTAAATAGGCAGTTAATGGACTATAAAATATATTCCAAGAATATCCAAATTCATTACAGAATTCTGACATAATAACAGGGAACAAATTTCCTTCTTTTAAAGAAGAAAAAGTTCCTATTAGCCTACATATGTGTTGTATTCCATCATCAGTAGATACATCCATATATTTTGAAAATAATGGTATACAAGCATATATAGTAACAAAAGTTATAATTAGATAACTTATTGTTTTCTTATTTTTAATAAAACTCTTTAATTTATTTTTCATATTCTATATGTATCCTTTTTAGTTACAGTTTAAATATCTTATTAGCTCTCATAAGATATTTATTTAGTTTTATTCATTAGTACTAATAAGTATTCTTTCCTTGTAATAAATCATCATTTTTTACCCATTCGTCTACATCAACAGCTAAATATTCTCCCCTTTTTTCTCCTCTTACAATTAGTTCTTTTATTCCTGCATTGATGATTAGCTTTCTACAAGTTTGACATGAATTTGCACCTGGTTCATATGCACCAGTATCTACTCTTACTCCTACTAAATACATTGTAGCTCCTATCATATCTTTTCTTGAAGCACTAAGCATTGCATTTTGTTCAGCATGAACACTTCTACAAGCATCATATCCACCATGATGAACATCTGGAAACTTTTCTTTTTTTGTACAATAGCCTAAATCTATACAATTTATCCTTCCACGTGGTGCACCAGTATATCCTGTAGAAATAATCTCATCATTTTTTACAATAATACAACCAAAGTTTTTTCTTAAACAAGTTCCACGTTTAGCAACTGTTTCTGCAATATCAAGGTAATAATTTATTTTATCTAATCTTTCTATTCTTTCCATAAAATTCTTCCTCCATAGTATGTTTAATTCTAATAAATTTAATTTTCACTTTAAAACTTCAACATATCGCAAAACGTAATATGTTTTTATTAATTATATCATAGAGGTAATAATTTTTTCAATAAATTTTAACAAATACTAAAGTCATCTATTGACAAAATTAAAAAAAATTAGTATACTTTTTAGGTGACTTAAAAATAGTTAAAAATAATCAAGATATATACATATCAAACGAGATACAAGGAGGGAATTAAAATGGCACAACCAAAAAGAAGATGGTCTAAAGCAAGAACAGGATTAAAAAGATCTACTTGGAAATTAGAAAATCCAAACTTTGCAGAATGCCCACATTGTCACGAACCAGTTATGCAACATACAGCTTGTTCAAACTGTGGATACTATGATGGAAAAAAAGTTATGGCAGGTAAAAACGAAGAAAATAATTAATAAAGAAACAACACTATTTGGTGTTGCTTTTTTTATATAATAGATACAAAGAGAGCAGGTATTACACCTGCTTTCTTTGTGCCCCTTTTATAGTTTCTGTTTTCTCTTAATCCAGTCCTTTGTACCTGCGGATTGCAGGAATTGCCTGCTTCATAATGTCTTCCAGATCAAGAATTTCCATATCCTTTTCGCCCATCTCCGCATATTTCTGCATAATGGGCACGTAGTTCAGAGTTACAGCAATTGTATTCTCTAAACCATACCTCTCTTTTAGCCTATCCTTTGTAAGAGGTTTCTGCTCGAAAAAGCAATGCAAGAACGCAGCCCACGCAAGCATATCCTGTGAAAGCTCACGAGCTGGCATTACATTCGCCTTGCCATTTTCATCTGTATAACCTGCCAGCCGTTTGGTAATGTCCCTTATTTTGATTTTGGTAAAGAACTCCCGTCCAACCTCCTCAAATTTGTCCAGATCTACCATTTCACCTCTCTCGGCAAAATCGTACAACAGCTGGACATCAATGCTAATTCCTTTTGCATTCATAGTTCTACCTATTTCCTTTCATTCTGTTAATTGTCAATAACTACTAGTTTCAACTTCGGGGCAATGTTATGTTGCAATATCTCTGCAACAATGATATTTTACCACTTTTTATGTAAAATTACAATAGTTTTACATAATTTTTCCATTATTCTTGTTCTACTATGCCTAAGCAAATTATAAATAAAAAATACAAAAGACGGATTAATATCCGCCTCTATTTTCTATTTTACAAATTCACTGTATCCTTTATATGCACAATATACATCAAATTTAGATGTTACTTCATATGGCGCATGCATTGATAATACTGGAACTCCGCAATCTATTACATCCATTCCTTTATTAGCAAGTATATATGCAATAGTTCCTCCTCCGCCAACATCTACTCTTCCAAGTTCTGATACTTGATAAGGAATATTTGCATCTTCAAATATTTTTCTTACTCTTGCAACATATTCAGCATTTGCATCAGATGCACCAGATTTTCCTCTTGCTCCTGTATATTTATTAAGACCTATTCCACAGCCTATCATAGCTGCATTATTTTTTTCTGAAACAGATGCATATATTGGGTCTAATCCAGCATCAACATCAGCTGATAACATACAAGAATTACAGAATACTTTTTCTAATGCATTTGGTGTATTTTGATTTGTTTTATTTAATAACTCTGATATAAAATAATCAAACACATGTGATTCCATACCAGTATTTCCCATACTTCCTATTTCTTCTTTATCTGATAAAATACATACTGCTGTTTTTTCAGGTTCTTTAACGTCTAACATTGCACGTACAGATGTGTATGCACAAACACGGTCATCTTGTCCATATGCTGCAACCATACTTCTATCAAATCCTAAACTTCTTGCACGAAAAGCTGGAACTATTTCTAATTCAGAGCTTACAAAATCTATTTCTTTTATTCCATATTTTTCATTTAATAATGTTAATATATTTAATTTAATTTTTTCGCTTATATCTTTATCATCTGCTGGCATACTTCCTATTAGCAAGTTTAAATCTTCTCCGTTAATACCATCTTTTAATTTCTTTTCCATTTGATCTTGTGCTAGATGTGGTAATAAATCTGTAATTGTAAATATTGGGTCACTTTCTTCTTCACCAATTGAAACTTCTATTTTCTCTCCATTAGATTTTACAATTACTCCGTGAATACTAAGTGGAATTGTTGTCCATTGATATTTTTTTATTCCACCATAATAGTGTGTCTTTAAATATGCAAATCCATTATCTTCATATAAAGGATTTGGTTTTAAGTCTAATCTTGGTGAATCTATATGTGCACCTAATACTTTTAATCCATTTTCTAATGGTTCTTTTCCAATTACAGCTATATACATACTTTTATCTCTGTTTATATAGTATACTTTATCTCCTGCTACTAATTGTTCTTTTGCATTAATATCACAAAACCCATTTTCATCTAGCATTTTTTTAACAAATTTAACCGCTTCTCTTTCTGTTTTTACTTTATTTAAAAAGTAAATATATTCATCTGAGAACTTAAAAATTCTTTCTTTACTTTCGCTAGAAATGTTTTTCCAACCAGCTTCTTTTTTATTAAATAATTCTTCTTTTTCCATTAAAATTTCCTCCTTTGAATACTCTATATATTATAATGTATATACCACCATACAAAATACATACATAATAATTTATTATACATTGAAACGGAATAGAACAATATCTCCATCTTGCATAATATATTCTTTTCCTTCTGAACGTAATAGTCCCTTTTCTTTTACTGCATTCATTGAACCTTCACGCATTAAATCATCATATGATACAACTTCCGCACGAATAAATCCTCTTTCAATATCTGAGTGAATCTTTCCTGCAGCAGCAGGTGCTTTTGTACCTTTTTTTATTGTCCAAGCACGTACTTCTGGTTCTCCTACTGTTAAGAAACTCATTAAACCTAATAAATCATAACTTGCTTTTATAACTTTATCTAAACCTGATTCTTCAAGTCCTAATGCTTCTAACATTTCTTTTTTATCATCATCTTCTAATCCTGATAATTCTTCTTCTATTTTAACACAAAGTGGAATAACTTTAGCATTTTCATTTTTTGCATATTCTTTTACTTTTAAAACATTTTCATTATTTTCTGCATTTTCAAGCCCTTCCTCTGAAACATTAGCAATGTATAGTATTGGTTTTAATGTTAATAAATATGTATCTTTTAGTAATTCTTTTTCATCTTCTGTTAGTTCTAATGTTCTTGCTGATTTTCCTTCTTCTAATGTTTTTTTGATTTTTTCAAATAAATCAATTTCAATTTGAGCCTTTTTATCTGCTTTTAATTGTTTTCTTGCTCTATCTAATCTTTTATCTACTGTTTCTATATCTGCAAAAATAAGTTCTAAATTAATTGTTTCAATATCTCTTAGTGGATCAACATTTCCATCAACATGAACTACATTAGGATCTTCAAAACATCTTACAACTTCTACAATACTATCAACTTCACGAATATGTGATAAAAACTTATTTCCTAAACCTTCTCCTTTACTTGCTCCTTTAACAAGTCCTGCAATATCAACAAACTCTATAACAGCATGTGTTGTTTTTTCTGGATTATACATTTTAGTAAGTTGATCTAATCTTTCATCTGGAACTGGTACTACCCCTACATTTGGCTCTATTGTACAAAATGGATAGTTTGCACATTCTGCACCTGCTTTTGTAATTGCATTAAACATTGTACTTTTTCCTACATTTGGAAGTCCTACTATTCCTATTTTCATTACATTATCATCCTTTCTTTTTGATAATTTAAATTATATCATTTAATCATATTTTTTCAAGATATTTATTAAGATTAAAATAAAAACTTAATTATTTTCTTTAAGTATGTTCTTATTGGTTTTTGTTAATATTTCCATTTGAGCAATTGCTATTTTATTTAGTCTAATTAGTCTTTCAGACTGTTCTATTCTTTCATTTATATAAATTGAATTTATATTTTCTAAATTAGCTAAACAAATCAATTCATTTATTGTAGCATAGTCTCTTATGTTTCCTTGTTTATATGGATTTGTGTCTCTCCATTGTTTCGCTGTCATCCCAAATAAAGCCATATTTAGCACATCTGCTTCTTCTGCATAAACAATGCTTGTTTCGTATTTAGTGAGTTCTTTTGGAATTAAATTTTTCTTTATTGCATCTGTATGAATTTTATAATTAATTTTTGAAAGTTCCCTTTTTGCATCCCAACCTAATTGTTTTTGTTCCTCTGCTTTTAATCTTTCAAATTCTTTTATTAAAAGCAATTTGAATTTTGGGCTAATCCACATTCCAAATTCAAAAGCAATGTCTTTGTGTGCATAAGTTCCACCATATCTTCCTGCTTTAGCAATAATTCCAATACTATTCGTTTTATTTACCCATTCTTTAACACTTATTTTATAACTATTTAATCCTGCCTGACTTTTAATTATGGCGAATTCGCCATAATTAAAATTTGGATTATGCAATTCTTCCCAGATTCCTAGAAATTCTATTGTATTTCTATTTCTTAACCAATCTGAAATGAAAAACTCTCCATCTTTTGACTTTAGCATATCTGTCAATGATATGTAATCTTCATTATCTATATTAAAATATGTTATTTTAGTATCTAAAACATTTAATTTTTCATAATTTCTCCTTGTTTTATGAAACTTTTGTTTGATTATATAGTTTTTAGATACATATGTCAATGAATTTTGCTAAATAAATTTTGAAATAAAAAGAATTAATATATTAGCCCACTGACACCTTTCTAAAACGCAGTTTTGAAAGTGTCATAGTGGGTTACATTCTTTCGCTAGAAAATTATGTAACCGCCAATTTATTTAGTGTACTTAACTAAATCGTTCTCCCCTATATGTTATGTCCAACGGCACATAATATGGGGGCTCTGCGAGGCAATAACTTTTTTTGCAACAAAAAATACCATCCTTTTCAGAATGATATTTTTATCGGTTCTATTAGTTCGAACAGAAACGTCGTTGGAGCGATTTAGGAGGTTATTTGCGAAAAATATGCCTATTTTTCATAGTGTTCCTCCCACAATTTGCTCAAAAAAATAATTGACTCATCAACTGTTGAAATTAGTCTAGCATAATTTAAAAAGCTGTCAACTAACTATTCTAATCGCTAACAGCTCTTATGGACTTAAACAATAAAACATACTTGCTTATTCTATTAAGATTTTTAAGATCTTTCATTTCCTTTTTGTATGGTTTGATCTATTTGTTCATCATTCTTTGCTATTTGTGAAAAATCTATGTTAATACCTTTTAATTCTCCGTTTCTAGATAATTCTTGTTCATATTTTCTGTGCATTTCTCTTGTCGAACTTGTTTTAGCAGATGTTTGTATATTTGAATTAATATTTTTCTTACCTTTTACCATTCTTTTAATGAAATCAAATACTTTTTTTATAAACGATTTCTCTACTGTTTGATTTTCTTGTGTTGTCATCCTGATTTCTCTATTTTTCTCCTGAATTTGTGTATCTGTAACTTTAGAAGGTTGTTTACTATTAGAATGATTGTAATGTTGTTCTTGCTTTCCTGTTGAAGTAAATGTTCTTCCATTCATAAACTTTACGTCATTATCTATAGTAACATCATTTAACTCCACATTTAATGTACCATTTTCTATATTAGTATCATTAAGAATCTTTGATGTGCCTGTAAACTTATCATTATTCATTTCTACGTTAACATTTCCTTCTCTTACATCCATATTATTGAATATTTGTGATTTACCACCAATTTTAGTATTTTGCATATCTACATTAACGTTTCCCTTGTTTACATTTAGATTATTTAAAACTTTTGCTTCTCCATCTATCTTTGTTCCAGTTATATTAATTCTAATTCCCATAACTTTCCTCCTTATTTACTTCTATTATCTATTATACCACTCAACATAATTTTTTGCAATATTTTACCAAGATTTATCCTGAAGATTTATAACCATGTTTAAGTTTAAAAGTAAATTATATCTCACAAAAGTAGAACTTAGTCTTGGACTTATTAAAAATCAACTATTATTTTTAACAACATATTTACACAACTTTTCTATTTGTTTTATAAAGGGCTTGGGACTTATTCCCAAAATTCGAATTTTGACTAGGGAGGAAAAATTCAGTGCTTGTTAGGAAATATATAGGAGTACAAAAATTATATTTGGTTTGAATTTTCCCTCTAATTTTTTTATTTCTGATTACTAATTACTGCTCCAATTTTATAATTTTCTTTCTTTGATTTTGAAAAAGTTTTCTCACTTTTTACAGCAACTAATCGAATCAATTTTTGTTTTTCTTTGTTCAATTTTATTTCAATTTCTTCTTCATTTTCGTTCACATTTTTTGAAAATAA
>CAOJFV010000017.1 GCA_948434985.1 uncultured Clostridium sp. | reverse complement strand
GTGCAGGTTATAACTCTGTGGATCCTGTTGTTCACTATTTTACTCCAGATGGAGAAGAAATCGATGTTTGGAAAATCCTTGCGAAGATTTTCTTCAGGGATCCTACAGTATTACCACATCTTTATGAAATTGTTTTTAAAGAGAAATAATGTCTAAGGCAGAAAGTTAAGGCATAAAATTAAATGAATTTATTGCAAAGGAGGAGCAAATATTGCTTCTCTTTTGCTTTTTAGTATAAAATCAACAAAACAAATTTTCGATAAAGTATTGCAATTTATGTGAAAGTGTAATAAAATAATACATATCAAATAATGGAGATGATTTACTGTGAATAAACTAGATATAAATGAAAATTATAATAATAAAGCTTTTGAAGATATTAAACATATTGATGAAAACGGAATTGAATTTTGGTATGCTAGAGAACTTATGACTTGTCTCAATTATAGCAAATGGAGTAATTTTAAAAAAGTCATTTTTAAAGCTATGAAATCTTGTGAAAATAGTGATATATCAGTTTTTGACCATTTTGCCGATGTCGGTAAAATGGTACAAATAGGTTCTGATGCACAAAGAGAACAAAAGGATTATAAATTAACTCGTTATGCTTGTTATTTAGTAGCACAAAATGGAGATAGCAGAAAGAAAGTAATCGCTTTAGCACAAACATACTTTGCAGTACAAACAAGAAAACAGGAAATAACTGAAAAAGAATATAGTTCTCTAACAGAAGATGAAAAAAGATTTTATCAAAGAAATTTAACTAAAAAAGGAAATTATTCACTTAATCAAACTGCTAAAAATTCTGGAGTTAAAAATTTTGATAAATTTCATAATTCAGGTTATAAAGGTTTGTATAATGGAGAAACAGCTGATGATATTGCAAAACGAAAAGGATTAAGATATAGAGAAGATATTTTAGATAATATGGGAAGTGATGAACTAATTGCTAATTTATTTAGAATTTCACAAACTGAGCAAAAGTTAAAGAAAGACAATATACAAACAGAAAAAGAAGCAAATGAAACTCATTATAATATTGGAAAAAATATAAGAGAAGTTATTGCCAAAAATGGTGGAACTATGCCAGAAGATTTGCCAACACCTAAAAAGAGTTTAAAACAACTTGAAAAGGAAAATAAAAAAAGTTTAAAAAAGCAATAATGAATATAATCATAGTTTCTTAAAAGTTTTTATAAAAATTTTATTGCAATTTATGAAAAGTATGATATACTTTAATAAATTGATTGATATTTGTATCAATCGTTAAGAGAGAAGAAAGTTGTAGATAACTACGCCATCCGCTCCACCCAAGTAAAATCGTCGCACCAGACGAAAGTATTGAAAAATCAACTGTAAAGGTTGATTTTTTTGTCGCCTTTATCTTGAAAAAGAAGGGATGGTGTGGTATGATTAGCATTGTAAAGAAGAAAAACAAGATTAAAAGAGAATTGCTCTCTAAAATTGAATGGGCTTGCAGTTTGAATGCTATAAAACTTGAACACAAAATGATATTTGAAGGTTGTCCTAAGAATTATAGAGCATACAAACTTAGCATATGTAGAACCACATAGAGTGATCATTAAAGATAAGTTATTTTTATTATTTAATGAACACGATTACTTTTATGTGCGAGATTTAAGGTATAAATACCATTTATCTCAATTAAAAGACTATATAGAAAGGCTACTTTAATTAGTTGCCAGTTTTCTATTTCTATGGTATAATTTCCAATATATTTATAAAAAATAAATTGTTATAATAATACAATTATAGAGAGGTTTATAATGGGATTTTTTGATAAATTAAAAGCAGGTTTAGGAAAAACTAAAGACTCATTTGATGAAAAGATAAATAGTGCATTTAGTGCTTTTAGAAAAGTTGATGAAGAATTATTAGAAGAATTAGAAGAAATACTTATTATGTCTGATATGGGGCTTGAAACATCAGTTAATATTATTTCAAAATTACGTAACAGAATAAAAAAAGAAAACATAAAAGAAGCAGAAGAAGTAAAGAAAGCTCTAAGAGAAGAAATGATGACAGTTTTAGATAGTGTTGATAATAGCTTAAAACTTAAAACTAAACCATCAGTTATTCTAGTTGTTGGAGTAAATGGCGTTGGAAAAACAACTTCTATAGGTAAAATTGCAAATAGACTTAAAAAAGATGGAAAGCAAATTGTAATTGCAGCAGCAGATACATTTAGAGCAGCAGCTGTTGAACAATTAGATATATGGGTAAATCGTGCAGGTTGTGATATTGTAAAAAAAGAAGAAGGTGTAGACCCAGCAAGTGTAGTATATGATGCAATTAAAATTGTAAAAGAAAAAAATGCAGATGTATTAATTTGCGATACAGCAGGAAGACTTCATAATAAAAAATATTTAATGGATGAATTAGAAAAAATAAATAGAGTAATTGATAAAGAATTACCTGAAAGTTCAAAAGAAGTTTTGCTTGTACTTGATGCAACAACAGGACAAAATGCTATATCACAAGTAAAAGCCTTTAAAGAGACTACAAATATTACAGGTTTAATACTTACAAAACTAGATGGAACTGCAAAAGGTGGAGTAGTACTTGGAATTGTAGATGAAAACAAAATACCAGTTAAATTTATTGGTGTTGGTGAACAAATAGATGATATGGAAATATTTAATAGTGAGGACTTTATAAAAGCAATATTATAAAGGAGGAAGGATATGCAGGAAGAAGTAAAACAAGAAATTAAAAATGATAAAGATACTAAAACAAATAAAATGCGAGCAAGAGTAATAATCGTTTTAGCTTTTATTATACTAATAGCAATATTTGCATTTGTTTCATATAGAGGAAATTATTTAGAAACAATAGAAATAGGAGAAAACTTTAAACAAGTATTTAAACAAAATTTAAAATATCAATATATAACAATAGCAGTTAATTTTGTGATTTTATTTATTGTTATATCAATTGCGAATAACAGTATAAAAAAGGGATTAAAAGTTTTTTTTGAGGAAGAAAAAAAGGTAATGCCAAAATTACCTAATAAATCAGTTGCATTTATATTAGCAATGATAGTTAGCATAATTGCTTCATATTTCTTAAAAGAGCAAATTACATTATTCATAAATAAAGCGTGGTTTGGAATAAACGACCCAGTATTTGGAGCAGATATTGGTTTCTATATTTTTGAATTACCATTATTTAAAATGTTAATTTTGTATTTTATTTTGGTAATAGTAGGACTAGCAATATATATGGGAATATATTATATTACAATATTTAATATATATTTTGATGGGATTAATGTACAAACATTAAAGAAAAGTAGATTTTTTAAACAAATAATATGGATAGTAATGTCTATTGCATTTGGAATTGCTGCATATATGTTAGTTTCAACACAAGGAATGTTAAATGATAAATTTTTAATACTAAAAGATAGTAATTCTACTACAATTTATGGAGCAGGAATAACAGATGTTACAATAAAATTTTGGGGATATAGATTACTTGCTTTAGTAATTATACTATCTGCATATAGAGCTATTAAAGGAGCTAAAGAAAAAAGTTCTAAAAAGGTTGTTGCATCAATATTAATAGTACCAGTATATATGGTGATACTATTCGTTGTAATGGTTGGATTTAATATTATTTATATAAATACCAATGAACTAGACAAAGAAAAACAATATTTATCATATAATATTGAAAATACAAAAACAGCCTATGGAATAAAAATTGATGAGATAGATATATCAAATGAAGATAATAGCTTAGAAGAAATTGAGAATCATTCAAAACTAATAGATAAAGCTACAATTATCAGTGAGGATATAACTCTAAAAACAATAGGTGTTACACAAACAAGTACAGGATATTATTCATACAGAAATGCAACTATAGGAAAATATAATATAAACGGAAAAGAAGAGGTTGTGTATATATCTCCAAGAGAAATTGTAAGTAGTGGAAATAGAACATATAACAATAAAACATATGAATATACACATGGATTTGGAGCAGTCATTACTTCAAGTACTGATACAGATGAAGCAGGAAATGTAAAATACATACAAAAAGATTTTGTAAGTGATAATCAAGCTATAAAAATAGTAGAACCAAGAATTTATTTTGGATTAGAAACAAACAATACAATTGTAACAAAAACAGGGAATAAAGCTGAATTTGATTATCCAACATCAACTTCACAAAATGCAGAATATTCATATAATGGAAATGCAGGACTTAAATTAAATTTCATAGATAGAATAATAATAGCTTTAAAAGAAGGGGATTTAAACCTAGCATTTTCAAGTAATTTAACTGAGGATAGTAAAATACTAATTAATAGAAATATTATTACAAGAGCAAAACAAGTTATGCCATATTTAATTTATGATGAAGAACCATATCTTGTAATAACTGATGAAGGAAGGCTTGTGTGGGTATTAGATGCATATACTGTAACAAACCAATATCCTTATTCTCAACATACAACAATAGAACATCATGGAATAAAAGAAGAAATAAATTATATTAGAAATTCAGTAAAAGTATTAGTAGACGCATATGATGGAACAATGAACTTTTACATAACAGATAAATCAGATCCTATTATAATGGCATATAGAAATATATATCCAGATTTATTTATGAGATTAGATGAGGTAATACCACAAGATATTCAGGAACATTTTGTATATCCTAAGTTTTTATATGAGGTACAAGCTAAAATGTTAGAAATGTACCATAATGTTAGTACAGATGTATTATATAGAGCAGATGATATATGGGAGGTTGCAAAAGTATCTACAAGTGCTTCTTCAAAAGGAATAAAGCAAGAACCATATTATACAATGTTAAAAGCAGTAGATGAAGATAGATATGAACTTGGACTTGTATTACAGTATACTGGGCTGGATAAGCAAAATTTAAGAGCTTACTTAGTTGGTGGATATGATGAAAATGGAAATACTAAATTAAAACTTTACAAATTTCCACAAGATAGTACAGTACTTGGACCAATGCAACTAGATACATTATTAAACCAAGATGAAACAATTTCTAAAGAACTTGGAACTTTAAATGTGAGTCGGAACTAAAATAATAAAAAATATGACGGCAGTTCCAATAAATAATACTATTCTTTACATAGAATCAATATATCAAGAAACATTAAATGAAGGAAAAAGTACCCCAATATTAAAAAAGGTAGTAGTTGCAGGAGGAACAAAAGTGGCAATAGATGATACATTACAAGGAGCAATAAGAAAACTGCTTTCACAATCTGCTGTGAGTATAGAGGTAGAAAATACAGATACAATAGATGATTTAGTTGAAGCAATAATAAAAGCTAATGGCAATTTAGAAAATTCTGCCAATAATAGCGATTGGGAAATGATAGGAAAAGATTTAAAGAGATTGCAAGAATTAATAAATAAATTAGAAGTATTACAACAAGAGAAGAAGAAACAAGAAGAACAAAATAAGATAAATGATAATAAAATTATAAATCAAGTAAATGTTATAAATAGTATTTAAAGAAATATTAGTGTTTTTAAGAAAGTGTTATATAATTTATTTTATACATTTCGGATTATAACCTTCCTACTGGAGCTGTAACAATGCTTATTACATTTAACAGCCCTCGGCGGTTCTCATATGGGTTAAATCCTCTATTTCTAAAATAAATATAACACTTTCTTATTTAATTAAATTATATTTTTGTTAGGATGGAAGCAGATTAATAATTTCTAAACACAAAACAAACTAACAAAAACCAAAGCAATTAATAATATTACAGAAAGAACAATTATTGAAATGCCAGGAGTTTTATTATTTTGTTTAATTTCATATATACCATAATATAATGTTTTTAAAAACACATATAAACTTAATATAATTATAATGATTTTCACTCTAATCTTTCCTCTCTATAAATTAAGTTTCCATCAATATATATCCAGATTTTACATTAGTTTGTACATCTACATCAAAAAAAGAAGTATTAAAATTATTTAACCAATTGTAGTTTTCCCAGGTCTCCCAAGTTGCAAAATGTCTTACAGCATATTTTCCAAATCCATCAATATCACTATTAAATTCTTTTGAAATTTTATATAAATATGAATTTATTTGACTTTTCATATATACAGTGACAGCTTCTTCAAGTTTACTTACATTATTAAAATCTAAATAATTTGAGCTATCATTCATTGTTAAAATTTGTGCTTCTAAAGATATTTTTGAGGTAATGTATGGTCCGATTTTCTGTTATTTTAACATCATTACGTGTTTTATTTGCAAAACGCAAACGTAAACTTATAGTTTTACCTTCTTCAAAAGGGCTAGGAATATTTATTGTACAAGTATCTAGTTTATTAGAAATAATTTGATGGCAAATCGTTTCTATTCCACTTAATTCTCCAACAAGTTTATCTCCATGAAAGACAGCAAGTCCTACATTTTCTATATTAGTTTTGCTAGTTATAAGAGTTTCATTTGCTTTAATATCAGAATCTTTTTCAGTTGGAAATTTGCTTTCATCTTTTGAATGAGTTTCAGGACTATTTACTCCGTCCTAATATTCCATAACATTCAGAAAGAGAGTCTGTATATTCAGAGAAAAACTCACTAAGAGTAACATTATCAGTATAGCCTGTATATTCACTTGAACTTGGAGCAATTTCATAATATTTTGCAGATAATTTTTCAAGTATAGGCTTTGAATTATTCAAAAAATATTCTGCTGTACATCTACTAATTATTACATTACAGTCAGGACGTATTTGAATATTATTCATTAAAGAATAAAGGGCTTCTCCAACACCAAGATATGCAAATTCTTCAGAAAAGACTATTACTTTACAATGAGAAAGATTAACTTCTTTGCTTAAATACGTGTTTAATATATTTATTCCAGCATCGATTGAACTACATTCTATAGTATTTACTATAGAGCTATCTGATTGTGAAGAACCAGATCCAGAAGATTCGCTACCAGGAACAGAAAGCTGAAAACTAACTTTTATTTTATTGTTTTCTCCAACATCTAAACCAATTGCGACAGTATATGCTAAGTTATCAATATTTAAATTAGAGTGACAACCTGAAAGCGAAAATAAAGATACACTTAAAATGAGGAATAGAGCTATACATTTAAAAACTTTACTGAATTTCATTAAGCAACTCCTCCTTATTAGGTGATTTCAATTTCTTATGTTTTATATTTGCAAATATTAATACTACAAAACTTATAACAAATAAAAGAATAAGTGTAAAATATTTAAAAACATAATTTTCAATAAATCTTATTTCTGCAATTCCTTTAGGCAAAATTGCTATAATAAAAATTAGTGCACTTGTAGGATATGCTAAAGTGGATTTAGAGTTTAGATTTCCTAACTTTTTAAAGATTGCTATAACTAACATTATGGTAATACTTATATAAGACATCATACATAAAATCCAACCAAGGAAGAAAACAGAATCGGGTCGTTGAATAAACCTTCCCCAATCAGCTCCTCGTACTAATAGATATATAGGTGAAATTTCATTTATTGATAAAACATCAGCAAATGAAAATAGGAGGGTTGTAATACTTAAGAAAAGATATATTGCTGAGATTCCCATACCAATAAAAGAAATTTTTTGGAATTTTTGGGAATTTTTTAATAATGGTTGTAAAAAGTATATATAAGATAGACCAGTAAAAGCAAATAAATTAGTAGCACCAGAAAAAAAGGTTTCATTTATACCATAACCAAATATAGGAAATATTCTTTCAGGTACAAATCTGGCAGAAATACAAAAAAACGCTACAAGTAAATTAATCATAACTAAGGGGACAACAATTAAATTAATTCTTGTAATAGATAAATTTCCAAACCTATTTGCTATAACAGCTATTGCTAAAAATACTGTTATTAATAAACTAATAGGTACTTGTGGAAAATATACTAATTGCAAAATTTCACAAAAATTTCTAAGTTGAGTTGCAGAGATAATAATGAAGTATGCAATAAATAGTATACCTATTATGATCTTTAAGAATTTACCACCTAAATATTCAGCAACATCGACAATATCACTATTTGAAAAATTTTTAAATAGCTTTAATATTATATATAAAAATATAAACATTAATAATGTAATATAAATTACATTAAGAGGAGTTGAAGGACCGGCAAGAATCTAGTAAACTTTTTGGCATATTTAATATAAGATGATTTAGCATAATAACTGTAATTAGTGCTATTGCTTGTATATTGCTTATTTTAGAATAATTCATATAATATATCCTCCTTATTTATTATTGTTTATTTTGGTATCTCCATTCCATACTTATTATTGGCTGTTTCTTTGGTCTTTTCGTATTTAAGAAATCCGATCTATGCTCTCTTTTCCATGCAGGGGATAGAAGCAGACCTTTATAATCACGAGTTACTGGTATATAAGGTTGCAAATATGGATATCCAAATGATTTTAAACTAGACATTATTAAAAAATGTACGAATAAACCAATAGAAATTCCTAAAAATCCTAGTAAATAACCTAAAATTATATATACGAACCTTAAAAGTCTACAATGAAAGCTAAGAGAGTAATCAGGTATGGTAAAAGAAGAAATACCAGTTATTGCAACTATTATAATTAAAATAGGACTAACTATATTTGCTTCTACTGCTGCTTGACCAAGTACTAAAGCACCAACGATACCTATTGTAGGACCAATTGGAGTGGGTACACGTAAACCTGCTTCACGTATCAGTTCGAAAGAAAATTCCATCATTATAATTTCAAAAAATACAGGAAATGGTACAGATTCACGAGAGGCTACTATTGCAAATAATAGTTCTGTAGGTATTAATTCTTGATGGAAATTTGTTATTGCAATATAAAGACCGGGGTAGAAGTAGTGCAATTAAAAAACCTATAATACGTACAATTTTAACCATATTTGAAAATTGATATTTTAAGTTTAAGTCTTCTGGAGAAGAAATAAAATCTACTAAAGTACCAGGTGCAATTAAAACATATGGGCTTCCATTAACTATTACACAAACCCTTCCTTCGAGTAGGTAATTTGTAGCTTTGTCTGGTCTTTCAGTTGATAAAACTTGAGGCAAGCTATATTTTCCATTATCTTCAATTAACTGTTCTAATTGACCGAGAAGAAATAAGATAATCTATATTTACATTATTTAATCTAAATTTTACTTCACTTACAAGGTCATTATTTGCAATATTCTTCATATAACAAACTGTACATTTTGTCTTACTTAAAGTACCAATTTCAATATTTTCTATAATTAGTTTTTCATTATTAACTAAACGTCTAATTAAAGAGGTGTTTGTTCTTATGTTTTCTGTAAATGCTTCTTGTGAACCTCTTACGACAATTTCATTTGCTGGTTTATCGACACCTCTTTGTTTAAAACCTTTTACGTCTATATCAAAAGCACTATCTAATGTATCTATAAATAAAGCGCAATTTCCTGAATTTATTCCGTCAATTAACTTATCAAATTCTTGTACTTGTTTTACACTATTTTGAGGAATTAGACTACTCATAATATAGTCTAAAAGATTAAATTTTTTTACTTTTCTAATACTTACATTATTTGTAATAGCTCCAGAAACTATTTTTTCTTCGTCACCATCAAAACTATTTGCTCTATTTTTTAACATTAATGGAGTTAAAACATAGTCATTTATTAAAGTGGTATCTACCATACCATCAATATAAAGTAAAAAGGCGTTATATTGTTTATTTCTAGCAGTTAAGGTAAATTCTCGTATTAATATATCACTATTTATAAGAGTGTTATAGCGAACCTTTATATATTCTAAATTAACACTAAGTGAAGGAAAAATATTTTTAGGTTCATCAGGTAATTCCTGCTCTTTTATTTCTTGTTCATAGGAAATTGATTTATCCTTTTCTTCATCATCATTTTCTGGAACAGAGAAGTTATACTCAGTTGTTTCTTTATACTCAAATATGCTATTTAAAAATTGAAAAAGGTTTTTCTTTTTAGTATTATCCATATAATTTACTCCATAAAAATTTTGTTTTAAAATAGTAATTTCCAAAAAAGGAATAAATATGCGTGAACCTGAAAAAAATTGTCAATGGAATGTTAAAAATTCATATATTCATTGGTGACAAAAAAGCCACCCACATATTATGTGGGTGGAAACATATTTTATAATATAATACAAATTAATCCGCCACTGCCTTCGTTTACTATACGTTCTAATGTCTCTTGAAGTTTTCCTTGTGCATCTTCTGGCATTCTACATAATTTGTTTTGTAGACCTTCATTTACAAGTTCATGCAAGCTTTTTCCAAAAATATTTGATTCCCAAATTTTTTGTGGGTCACTTTCAAATTCTGAAAGTAGATAGTTTACTAATTCTTCAGATTGCTTTTCGCTTCCAACAATAGGGGAAACTTCAGTTTCAATATCTGCACGAATCATATGAATACTTGGTGCTTTTGCTTTTAGTTTTACACCAAAACGAGAACCTTGTTTTACCATTTCTGGTTCATCTAAAATTAATTCTTCCATAGATGGTGTAACAATTCCATAACCTTTTTGTTTTACTTCTTCTAGTGCATATGCAATTTTGTCATATTCTTTTTTTGTTTTTGCAAGATTTGTAATAATGGAGAATAAGTCACCTTCATTACAAATATCTACGCCAGAAATTTCAGTTAAAACCTTATAGAATAATTCTTCTTTTAAATCGATACCAATATTAACATTACCATTGCCTAAAGTTATTTCTGTTAATGATGTCTTTTCTATTATCTCTGTTTTTTGAATTTTACTAATACCATTATCAATTTGTTTTAGCACTTTAACTTCAGAAAAGGCATCCTTTATTTCAGTGTATAAATTACTTTTTAGCCAATGGCTATCATCTAGTCCGTCAACCCATTTTGGAAAATTGATATTTATTTGTTCAATTGGAAATTCATATAAAATTCTTGCAAATATATCATTTAAATCGTCTGTGTTTAAATTTGAGCAGTCTGTTGGAATAACAGAAGTTTGATATTTATCTTCTAGTTTTCTTGCAAGTTCTTTTGTATATTCTGAATATGGTTCGCTTGAATTTAAAACAATAATAAAAGGTTTATTTAGAGCTTTTAATTCAAGAACCACTCTTTCCTCAGCAGATATATAATCTTCTCTTGGAATATCTGTAATAGAACCATCTGTTGTAACTAAAATTCCAATAGTAGAATGTTCTTGAATTACTTTCTTTGTTCCAATTTCAGCTGCTTGTTCAAAAGGAATTTCTTCACTTGACCAAGGTGTTTTAACCATTCTAGGAACATCATCTTCTAAGTAGCCAATTGCATTGTTTACAAGATAGCCAACACAATCAACAAGTCTTGTTTTTAATTTTAGATTTTCACCAATAGTAATTTCAATAGCTTCATTTGGAACAAATTTTGGCTCTGTAGTCATAATAGTTCTTCCGCCTGCACTTTGTGGCAATTCATCTCTTGCTCTTTCTTTTTTAAATTCATTGTCAATATTAGGAATAACTAATAAATCCATAAATTTTTTGATAAATGTAGATTTACCAGTTCTAACAGGACCAACAACTCCTATGTAAATATCACCATCTGTACGTTTTGCTATGTCCTCATATAAGTCTAAATTTTCCATCTATAATTTACCCCCTTGAAAAATGTTTGTACAAAATTAACTTTACTAATGTATATTTATAAAACAAAGGATTATTCCTATTTTTGTAAAAAATATTTAAAATAAAGGAATACAAAAAATTATATTATTGAAATAAAGTTGAAAAAAACAAACACGTTAACAACTATTTACTTTTTTACATAATATATAGGGAAATTTATTTGCAATATATATTATTTTGTGCTAAAATGTATAAGTATCATTATAGCATAGGAAAGGAGACAATGTTATTATGCAAGAGATAGTAGCAATTGTTATGGCAGCAGGAAAAGGAACTAGAATGAAATCAAAGAAATCAAAATTAGTACATAAAATATATGGAAAAGAAATAATAAGAAGAGCGATTGAAAATGCAAAAAGAGCAGGAATAGACGAAGTTATTACAGTAGTAGGATATCAAAAAGAACAAATACAAGAAGTGCTAGGAGATAGTGTTAAATATGCTATTCAAGATGAACAATTAGGAACAGGTCATGCTGTTATGAAAGCAGCAAAATTATTAGAAGGAAAAAGTGGGAAAGTACTTATTTTAAATGGGGACCATCCTATTATGAGACCTGAAACTTTAAGAAATTTAGTAGAGGAGTCTAATAAAAGAGGAGAAAGCGCTACAATTTTAACAATGGTACACGATAAAATGATTCCTTATGGAAAAATAATGCATGATTCTAATGGAATGATAAAAGAAATAGTAGAACATAAAGATTGTAATGAAGAACAGTTACAAATAAAAGAAGTAAACCTTGGAATGTATTGTTTTGATATACAAGATTTACTAGAAGCACTAAAATGTTTAAACAATGATAATGTACAAAAAGAATATTATTTAACAGATGTTATAAAGATAATGTATGATAAAGGACTAAAAACAGGATCTATAGTGGTATCTGATAATGCTGAAGTATTAGGTATAAATGATAGAATGGATTTACAAATATTAACAAAAGCATTACAACTTAGAATAAATACAGAGCATATGAAAAATGGGGTTACAATAGAAGATATAAATAACACATATATATATGATGATGTAGAGATAGGAATAGATACAATAATACATCCAAATACAACAATAAAATCGGGAGTAGTAATAGGTGAAGATTGCGAAATAGGACCAAATGCATATATAAGAGAAGGTTGTAGACTTAGCGATAAAGTTAAAATTGGAAGTTTTGTTGAAATAAAAAAAGCTATAATAGGAGAAGGAGCAAAAGTTCCACACTTATCGTATATGGGAGATTGCGAAATAGGAGCAAAAACAAATATCGGATGTGGAACAATAACATGTAACTATGATGGATTTAATAAAAGTAAAACAATAATAGGAGAACATTCATTTATTGGTTCAAATACAAATCTTGTAGCACCAGTAACTTTAGGTAAAAATACATTTGTAGCAGCAGGATCAACTATAACAGATGACGTTCCAGATGATTCACTTGCAATAGCAAGAGAGAGACAAGTAAATAAAGAAGGTTGGAACAAGAAATAGTGAAGAATTAATTAAAAAATAGAGTAGAAGATATGTCATTTTCTACTCTATTTTTGTACTATAGCTTATTATCACCAGGGATAAAGTAATCAACTACACCATAAACAAGTGCTCCTATTATTGCTGCCATCCAAGATATTGCATAACCTGCAACAAAGAATTGAGTTACATATAATACAACTGCTGATAATACGAATCCAACAAAACCTTTTCCAAAAGGACTTGCTTGTAAACCTGTAAATCTAACAATTAAATAATCTATTATTGTTAAGACAACAGCTGCAAGAGCTAGTGACCATATATTGTTAATTGTAAACCCAGGTGTAAAGAAAGCTGTAATAGCAAGAACAACAGCAGCTGCAACAAATCTCCACACTATTTGACCTATAGTACCCATTGCGCTTGAACTTTGAACATTACTTTTTTCGTTATCCATAATAAAACCTCCTATAAAAAGTTTATACATTTATGTTTTTTTAAAGTTCACAAAATTATTATTTACAAAAAAAATAAAATTATTCGGGAATTATAAGTATAATAAATTTAAAATTGTAAAAAATATAGTAAAAGTAATTTTTAGAGGAGAAAAATATGATAATTACATTTGTAAGAGCAATTATATTATACATATTAGTTTTAATAGTTATGAGGTTGATGGGAAAAAGAGAAATAGGTCAACTTCAACCATTTGAACTTGCAATTTCTATAATGATAGCAGACCTTGCATCAATTCCAATGACAGAAACTGGAATTCCTATAACAAGGGGAATAATTCCAATTTTAGGGTTATTAGTTATGCATTTAATAATTTCTGTTATTAATTTAAAAAGTATAAGAGCAAGAGAATTAATTTGCGGTAAGCCAAGAATTTTAATTTATAGGGGAAAAATTGATGAAAAGGCACTTATAAAAGAAAGATTTACAATTAATGAATTAGAAGAAAGACTAAGAGATAATTCTGTATTCAACATAGGAGATGTAGAATATGCAATTTTAGAAACAAGTGGACAAGTAACAGTAATTCAAAAACCAAATAAAAGAACAACTATACCAGAAGATTTTAATATTATGCCTGATTATGAGGGAATACCATATGATTTAGTAGTTGATGGAAAAGTGATGGATGATAACCTAAAAGCAATAGGAAAAAACTATGTATGGCTAAAAAAACAAGTTGAGAAATTTAATATGAGACCAGAAGAAGCATTAATTGTAACATTTGATGGGAAAGGACAAATATTTTGCCAGAAGAAGGAAGGGAACTAGTGTCTTATGCATAAAGAGTTAATAATAAGTATAATAATAGTAGCATTAATTTTTGGATTAAATTATGTTACACAAAAAAATACAGATAATACTGTAGAAATAGTTACAGAAAAATTAACTATAGTAAGAAATAGTGCTTTAGAAGAAGAACCAAATAAAGATAAAATTACAAGTGATATTAATATGGCTTATGATAAATGGGAAGAGTTAGATGATATAATGGCATATTATATAGAACATGATGAACTTGAAAAAGTAAAAACAGCACTTACATCTGCCAAAAGTTATATAGAAGTAGAAGAGTACTTAGAAAGTATAGAGGCGATAGATAACTGTATTTACATTTTAGATCATATTCATGAAAAGGAAATGTTTAGCTTGGACAATATATTATAGCTACACCATATCATCCATTCCATATAAACGTGGGGATTTATTTACAATAAATTCGCACGCTTTTAAAGCACCTTCAGCAAATACATCTCTTGAATAAGAAGTATGCTTTATTTCAAAAGTTTCGTGTGCTCCATAAAACTGAACAGAATGTTCACCAACAATATTACCACCACGAATAGAAGAAAATCCAATTTCATTTGGTTTTCTTTTTTCGTGTATATCATGACGATTGAATACATATTCCATATTGTTACCCAAAGCTGAATTTATACTATCTGCAAGAGTGATAGCAGTACCGCTAGGGGCATCAATTTTTCTATTATGATGTGTTTCTACAATTTCTATATCAGTTCCTTTTAAAGCCTTAGCTACTTCAGCAACAACTTTTTTCATTAAATTAATATCATAAGACATATTAGAAGATTTAAAAATAGGAATGACTTTTGAAGCTTCTTCAATTTCTTCTAATTGTTCTGAGTCAAATCCAGTAGTAGCGATTACCATAGCTATTTTTGAATTAACTGCATATTTTAATATATTAAGAGTTGCTATAGGAACACTAAAATCTACTATAACATCAGGTTTTTCTTTAATATCATTTATATTAGTATAAACAGGGAAAGTGTTTGATCCGTTATCAGTTATATCAAAACCTCCAATTAATAATAAATTAGGAAAACGATCAATTTCTTTAGCTAGAACTTGTCCCATTCTACCATTACAACCATTAATTAAAACTTTTACCATAATAAATACCTCATTTCTTATAAAAATCATCTAAGTAAAATAAACATACTTAAAAACACATAAGCATATCTATACGCAGCCTGTATTTTTTTTCTAGACTTATATGCTTTGATTGATTCTTGTATTGCACAATATTTATCAACAAGTGTTATAATAAAACTTTCCTTATATTTAGGAAAACTGAAGAAAGTGACAGGCCACATGTGTTTTAAAATTATATCACATTCTTTTTCATTTAAAGTAAATAATTTTTTTGAATTTTCTAAAGCTGTTTTTGGGTGAGTAAAAGCATGTAAACCCTTTCTACCATTCTGTCTTAGTCTCCAATCATATAAAAACAAATCATGTAGCATTCCAGCACGAGCAGCAGATATGTAATCTAAATTATACTTTTTACATATTAAATAACAATAATATGCAACCATTTTACAATGTTCAAAGCAACTTGTTTCATAATGTTGTTTATAATCTTTCATTTTTAATACAGTATCGTTATTAACTAAATCATATATAATATTTTCAAATTCACGCATATTAGAGTATTCATAATTAATATTTTCTTTTATCTCTAGCATAAATGCAAGTTTCAACTCCTTAAAAATATCTCTAATTTACATTATATCATATAAAGAAATATATGTGTGTATTTTCATAGAAAATTAATAAATATAAGCTAATATTACAGTTGTATTACATTTTTACAAAATAAGGGTTATTTTGTAAAAATATATTTACAATTAGCATAAAGTTGTATAAAATACAAAAAGATGAAATAACAAAAGAAAACACTAAAGAAAGGGGAGCCTTGACCTATGAAAATTCTCATGCTTACTTGGGAATATCCACCAAGAATTGTTGGAGGAATTGCAAGAGTTGTTAATGATTTATCAAAAAGATTAATAAAAGATGGTCACGAGGTTACAGTAGTTACATATAAAGAGACTAATGCACCATATTTTGAGGATGATAAAGGAGTTAAAGTTTATAGAGTAGATAATTATATGATTAATCCAAACAATTTCATTGATTGGGTTATGCAAATGAACTTTAATATGGTGGCAAAAGCAAGTGAAATAATTGCAAAAGAGGGAGTATTTGATGTAATTCATGCACATGATTGGCTAGTTGCTTATGCTGCAAAAACATTAAAAAATTCATATGATATACCAATAGTATCAACAATACATGCAACAGAGTCTGGAAGAAATTCAGGAATTCATAATGAAACACAAAGATATATAAACGATACAGAATGGATGCTTACATATGAATCAACAGAAGTAATAGTAAATAGTAATTATATGAAAAGAGAGTTACAACGTCTATTTGGTTTACCATTTGAAAAAATAAATGTAGCACTAAATGGAATAAATATAAATATGTTTAATGGTGTAGAAAAAGACTATGAATTTAGAAGACAATATGCTTTAGATAACGAAAAAATAATTTTGTTTATGGGAAGACTTGTTTATGAAAAAGGTGTGCAACATTTAATTTCAGCTATGCCTAAAATACTATCTGGATATCACGATTCAAAACTTATTATTGCTGGTAAAGGTGGAATGATGAATGAATTAAAAGCACAAGTAGATTCTATGGGGCTAGGAAATAAAGTTTATTTTACAGGATATATGGATCAAAAACAAGTTTGCAAAATGTATAAATGTGCAGATGTATCTGTATTTCCAAGTACATACGAACCTTTTGGAATAGTTGCATTAGAAGCAATGCTTTCAGGAACACCTGTTGTTGTTTCTGATATTGGTGGATTAGATGAAATTATTGAACATAGAGTAGATGGAATGAAAAGTTATGTAGGAAATGCTAATTCACTTGCAGATTCAATACTTGAACTATTATATAATCCTGCTCTTGCAGATGGTGTAGTAAAAAAAGCTAGACTTAAGGTAAAAAATGAATATAACTGGGCAAAGATAGCTCAAGATACACATTTTATATATCAAAAAGCTATATGTCAAACTATGGCAGAACGTCAGAAAAATCAAATTGTACAAGAAAATGCAAAAAAAGCAAAAAAGGCAAAAAATACAGAAGCGGAAATTACGAATTTATTATCTTTCAGAAAAAGACAAGCATATGCATAGGAGGAAAATATGAATATTTATGATACAGCGAATAGATTAGCTTATGAAATTAGACAATCAGAAGAGTATGCAAACTATAAAAAATTAAAAAAAGAAGTTAATGAAAAACCAGACTTAAAGGAAAAATTAGATAAGTTTGAAGCTTCAAGATATGAACTTCAACTTATGGCGATTAAAGGTGGAGAGCAGGATAACGAAAAAGCAGTAGAAATGAAAAAGCTATATGCGGAGTTAATTCAAGATGAAACTATGAAAAAATATTTTGATGCAGAATTAAAATTTAATGTATTACTAACTGACGTTAATAAAATAATAGGTGATGCAGTTCAAGATTTGATTAAATAAAGTAAGAGAAAAATACAAAAGAGGAGAAAATGAATGGAATATATAGTTCTAATTCTAATTTGTTTAATCTTCGTAATAATTCTATGGTTTATATTAGAATTAAATATAAAGGAATTAAAACAAATAGGAGAAGATAAAGAATTAGATAATCTTACAAAGGATTTTCCTGAAAATATAGACATTTGTAAAAGTATATTAAATAAATTATGTAATGATAATGTAAAGATAAAGGAAGAAAATGATACTAAAACAAGCCTATATGTAGTTATAAATAACACAATTACAATTGCAAACATAAGAGATTCATATACAAGAATACAAACAATAGTACATGAATGTATACATTCAGTTCAAAGTAAAAGAATGTTATGGTTTAATTTTATTTATACTAATATCTATATGTTATATTTTTTAGTAATATCAGTATTAACACTATGTAATGTTATTAAAAATACATCAATGTTTTTATATATTCTTATAATTATGGGAATGGTTCAGTACTTTATTAGAAGTATGCTAGAAACAGATGCAATGACAAAGGCACGATATGTTGCTAAAGAATATTTAGAAGAAAATAATGTGTGTGGAAAAGAAGATATAGATAGAATTGTATCTAAATATGATATGTTAAATAGTATGGGAATTAAGCTTGTAAATTTAGACATATTTGCAAAGAATATTTTGAAAGTAATAGTGTATAGTATTATTTGTTTGATAATATAAAGAAATTTTAAAGAAGTATTTGCAATTTATTATAGTTTGTGCTAAAATATCAATATTGAAATAAAAAATGTATGGGTGAACTTTGTGTTTGCTTAACTTTTAGAGGAGGAACAGACAAATGGAAGTTTTAAAATATATTGTAATTGGAGTTTATATTATAGTTTGTCTTGCATTAATTATTGTTGCTATGATGCAATCTAAAGATGATGCAGGAATGAGTGGGGCAATGACTGGCTCATCTTCAAATAACTTTTATGAAAAGAACAAGGGAAGAACTAGAGAAGGAAAACTAAAAAGATGGACAATAATTTTAGGTATTGCTTTTGCAGTATTAACAATTGTACTATCAATTATGTATGTAATTTAGTTTTAGGTAAATAATAAAAAGGGGCAACAAAATTTTTAAGTTGCTCCTATTATTATATAAAAGGGAGAATAAATGGATAGAAAAGAGAAAATTTTAGAATTTATAAAAGATAAAGAATATGTACCAATGAAATTAAAAGAAATGGTACAAGTATTAATGGTACCTAAAGAAGAAACAGACGAATTAAGAAAAATCTTAGATGAATTAGAAGCGGATTATAAAATTAGAAAAAATAGAAAAAACAAATATATTTTAATGGATGAAGTATATATAGAAGGAGAATTTTGTGCGAACCAAAGAGGATTTGGTTTTGTAAAAATTAAAGATAGTGATGAAGAAATACACATATCTATAGAAAACACTAAAAATGCATTAAATGGAGATATTGTTTTAGTAAAAATAGTAGAAGATGGAAATACCAATAAGACAAAAGAAGGAAAAATTATTAAAATATTAAAGCGTGGTATTGATAGGGTAGTCGGAACTTTTAAAAACAGTAGAAATTTTGGATTTGTTATTCCTGATGATAAAAAAATAGGTACAGATATATTTATTTCAAAAAAGAAATTTAATGGTGCAAAAGACAATGAAAAAGTTGTTGTAAAGATAACTAAGTATCCTGAAAGAGGAAAAAATGCAGAAGGTGAAATTGTAGAGGTTATAGGCAATATAAATCAGGCAGGAGTGGACATGCTATGCCTAATAAAAGAATATAATTTACCATACGAATTTCCAGAGTTTGTATTAGAAGAAGCAAATGAGATTCGTGAAGAAATAGAAAAAAAGGATATTCCAAACAGAGTAGATTTAAGAGATAAAGATATTTTTACAATTGATGGAGAAGATGCAAAAGATTTAGATGATGCAGTATTAGTTGAAAAATTACCAAATGGAAACTATAAGCTAGGTGTATATATTGCAGATGTTAGTTACTATGTAAAGGAAAATTCTAAGTTAGATAAAGAGGCTTTAACAAGAGGGACTAGTATATATATGCTAGATAGAGTTATTCCAATGTTACCAAAGCGTTTATCAAATGGAATTTGTAGCTTAAATGCAGGAAAAGATAGATTTACACTATCTATTGAAATGGAAATAGACTCTTCTGGAAAAGTTATAAGTTCAAATATTTTTAAAGCAGTTATAAATGTTAAAGAAAGAATGAGCTATACTGATGTTAATAAAATATTAGAAAATTCTGATAAGGCAGTTTGTAAAAAGTATGAAAAATATATTGATAACTTTAAATTAATGGAAGAACTTGCAAAAATATTAGAAAAAAGAAGGATGGTAGCAGGAAGTTTAGATTTAGATATACCAGAAAGTAAAATAGTTTTAGATGAACAAGGAAAAGCAATTTCTGTCGGAAAATATGAATTAACCTTTGCAAATACAATTATAGAACAATTTATGCTAACTGCAAATGAAACCATTGCAGAAAAATTCTATTGGTTAGAAGCTCCATTTGTTTATAGAGTACATGAAGTTCCAGAAATGGAGAAAATAACAGAACTAAATAAATTTTTATATAGTTTTGGTTATAAAATAAGAGGTAGCAAAGATAACATTCATCCAAAAGAGTTTGCAAAGATTTTAGAAGAAATAAAAGGAAAACCAGAAGAAATGATAGTTTCTACTTTAATATTAAGAACATTAAAAATAGCAAAATATGAAAGTGAAAACAAAGGACATTTTGGAATATCTAGTAAATTTTATTGCCATTTTACATCACCAATTAGAAGATATCCAGATTTATTTATACACAGAATTATTTCAATGTATCTAGAAAATGGATATAATTTAAATGAGAAAGATAAAGGTGAATATCAAAAAATTGCAGAAATTGTAGCTGATAAATCTTCTGAAAGAGAAAAAATAGCTAAAAAAGTTGAAAGAGATAGTGTAGATCTTAAAAAAGCAGAATATATGATGGATAAAATTGGAGAAGAATATGAGGGCATTGTTAGTAGCGTAACCAATTTTGGGATATTTGTAGAATTAGATAATACAGTTGAAGGGCTAGTTAGGTTTGAAAATTTAGGAGAAAATGAATACTTTAATTATGATGATGAAAGAAAAACATTAGTAGGTGAAAGAACTGGTAAAACATACAAACTTGGTGATAAGGTAAGAATTAAAGTTATTGAAGCCAATAAAGAAACAAGAAAAATTGCTTTTTATAGGTTTACAATAGATATGTCACACCTAATATAGGAAATAAAAATAGGAAAT
>CAOJFV010000016.1 GCA_948434985.1 uncultured Clostridium sp. | reverse complement strand
TTCTGTAACATTCGATAATGAATTCGTAATTCACGATATCAAAGTTATCGAAAGCCAAAATGGATTATTTATTGCTATGCCAAGTAGAAAAACTCCAAACGGAGATTTCAAAGATATAGCTCATCCAATCAATGCTGAAACAAGAGAAAAAATTCAAGTAGCTATCTTAGAAGCTTATGATGCTCCAGAAGCTGAAGTTGAAGAAGGTTCAGCAGAATAATAAATATGTTAATAAAAATGACCCAAATGCTTGGGTCATTTTTTGTTACATCAACTACACAAATTATAAATTGCAGTAGAATATATTTTTGTAGCCAAAATCAAATTATCTATAGAAATAAATTCGTCAACCTTATGGCACATATCTTCATCTCCAGGCATATTAGCACCAAAAGAAACACAATTAGGAAAGGCTCTTGCATATGTTGCACCACCAATTGTTATTGGTTCTTCGTTCTTACCAGTTACTTCATTAAATATAGAACACAAAGTAGTAACTAAATCATTATCTTTAGGTATATATAGGGAATTCTTTTCACCATCGAAATCAACTATAATAGAAGTTTTTTCAAAAACATTATTAAAATTATTTTTTATTGTATCAATACTTGTATGAACAGGAATTCTTAAATTCATACTAATACCTAAAGTATTATTTTCTAAGAAAAATCTTGCTACATTTAAAGTCAATTTTCCAGATTCGTCTGGGTAATTAATATTTAAATCATCACCATTATATTGTGTATGAATATAACGACGAAACATAGATAATAACTCTATGTTAATATTATACATTTCTAATAATTCATCTAAAGAAATAATAATATTAGAGATAGCATTAACACCTAAATCAGGGTGTGCACTATGAGCACTTATACCAAATGAATTTAGAATAATACAATTATCAGTTTCTTTCCTAACAGTAATATTAAAATTATGATTTTCTGTTATCTTTCTCAAATTATTAATACATTCATCTATATTAATATCATTATCTATATTAAGTTTAATACTACAAAATTTAGGAACAACATTCATAGCATTATTACTATAATCAATACTAACAATTTTAATTCTATCATTAGTTTCATAATTACTTTTTAAATGAACATTTAACAAAGATTTTTCAGCATAGATACAAGGAAAATCTGCATCAGGACTAAATCCAAAGTTAGGAATTTCCTCGTGATTTTTATAATATTCAATACATTTCCAATCTCTTTCTTCATTTAATCCTAAAATTAATCTGACACGTTTTTTTATTTTACAATTATCCATAACTGCTTTCATAGCATAAAGGCTTGCGATAACAGGTCCTTTATCATCAATACTACCTCGACCATAAATATTTCCATTGGCAATAGTAGCAGAAAAAGGAGGATAAGTCCAATTTTCACCTTCTGGAACAACATCCAGATGTCCAATAATTCCCATTAATTCTTCACCTTCACCAAATTCAACATATCCACAATAACCATCAATATTCTTAGTTTTGAAACCTAAATTATTAGCTAAATCTAAAACATATTCTAAAGCTCTACTGCAGTCTTTTCCAAAAGGCATAGAAGGATTGTCAGATTCTGCATTTACACTTGGTATCTTAATAAGTTCACAAGTAGAAGAAACAATTTGTTCTTTTAGTTCATCAATATAATTTTCAAACATATAATCAACTCCTATATGTAATAGTATATTAATAAATAAAAAAAATATCAATAAAAAGAAAAATCCCCATATTCAAAAAAGAATATGGGGATATAAACAAAAGAAATTGTTACACTACTCGGAAAGATTAATTCCAAGACTATTAGCAAAAGTGTAGATTTTGACCATCGTATCTTGTTCGTCTGAAGAAATATCGATGAACAAAACATTATAGCTTAAAGATAAATGCAACCGAGCTTTTAAAGCTACTGCATAGTTTATGGTAGAGATGATGGATTCAATACTTTTTACATCTTCGGGGCAAATATATGCTTTACGCTGAAGTCCATTACAAGTTTCAAGGTATAGCTTTTTGCCATTTTTGAAACCAAAAATGAAACTTTTCTGTCCATCACACAAACGATGAACCTCTCCCATAAACAAAAAAAGATTTTGTGAAGTTTGAGTTAACTTAATGATTAACCGTAACATTACTTTTATTTCCTTTCTGCACGTGTCTTTATTGACATTTACAATACTAATTATACTACGAATCGATACTAAAGTCAAAATTTAACATAAAAAAGTTATGATCAATGTATTTACAAATTATATTATCCATAATATAATAACTTCAGTTTAAAGTTAATTTCATAAAAGTAAGTTTTATAAAAATTATCAAAATACAATTTAGAGTTTAGTCATATGGAAAATTAGTTAATTCCAAAATAATATTTATGTAGAGGTTTATTAAAATTATAATCAAAAGTAAAGTTTTTACAATCTAAACAAATTTCCAAATTATATAGTTTTAAGATAGTTATATAAAATAGGGAGGTGAGCATGTTTACTTGCTTTTAAGAATTATTTTAAAGTATAAAAAATTATCATAAAAAATAAAAATTTTTTTAAAAAAAGTATTGACAAATAAAAATTTAAATGTGATAATACAAATACAAACAAACGTTTTAAAATATAGGAGGTTTTATATGAATACAGAAAATTCAGAAAAAAGAAAAGCATTAGAAGCAGCAATGGGACAAATAGAAAAACAATTTGGAAAGGGATCAGTAATGAAACTTGGAGAATTCCAAGCAATGAATATAGAGGCAATTCCAACTGGTGCATTAGGATTAGATATTGCATTAGGAATTGGAGGAGTACCACGTGGAAGAATTATAGAAATATATGGACCAGAATCTTCTGGTAAAACAACACTTGCATTACATGTAGTATCAGAAGCACAAAAACTAGGTGGAGAAGCAGCATTTATAGATGCAGAACATGCCCTAGATCCAGTATATGCAAAACACTTAGGAGTAGATATAGATAATTTAATCGTTTCACAACCTGACACAGGAGAACAAGCACTTGAAATTACAGAAGCTTTAATTAGAAGTGGAGCATTAGATGTTATAGTAGTAGACTCTGTAGCAGCATTAGTACCAAAAGCAGAAATTGATGGAGATATGGGAGATTCTCATATGGGATTACAAGCAAGACTTATGTCACAAGCATTAAGAAAACTTGCAGGAGCAATAAATAAATCAAAAACAGTTTTAATATTTATAAATCAATTAAGAGAAAAAATTGGTGTTATGTTTGGAAATCCAGAAACAACAACAGGAGGTAGAGCACTAAAATTTTATGCATCTGTTCGTATGGATATTAGAAAAACAGAAACTATAAAACAAGATGGAGAAGTTGTTGGAAGTAGAGCAAGAGTAAAAGTAGTAAAAAATAAAGTTGCCCCACCATTTAGAGAAGCTGAATTTGATATAGTATATGGTAAAGGAATATCAAAAGAAGGAAACATATTAGATATAGGTGTTAACTTAGATATAATTGAAAAAAGTGGTTCATGGTTTAGTTACAATGGAGAAAGAATAGGACAAGGTAGAGAAAATGTAAAGAAATACTTATTAGATAATTCAGAAGTAATGTCAGAGATTGAACAAAAAATAAGAAACAATTTTGAGCAAGCATTTGAAAAGAGCTTAGGAGATGAAGAAAGCATTACAGACGACGAAGAATAGAAAGTTTTAGTGGGGGTATTTTAATACCCTCTTTTTGCAAGAATATGGAGGAGACTGATGTATACAATAGAAGAATTTGATAAAGAAAAGACAAAAGTAATGAATTATATAATGTATAAAAAAAGAACAGAATACGAAGTAAAAAATAAATTCAAAAACTCTATACAAAAAGATATGTTATGTGATATTATAACATATGTAAAAGATGCAGGATATTTAAATGATACTGATTATATAGACAAAGCAGTTAGAGAGTTTACAAATTTAAAGGATCTATCTATAAAAGAAATAGAGTACAAGCTACTAACAAAAGGAATAGACAGAAATGATATAGAAGACTATATTTATAATAACAAAGAAATGCTAGAAGAGTATGAGGTTAAATCTGCAATAAGTTTACTACAAAAGAAACAAAAAACAATGGAAAAAGAAGATATAAAAATATATCTTATGAAAAAAGGATATAATCATCAAACTATAAAGGAAGTATTTTAAATGCAAAATGTATTAACTTTACAAAGCAATAAGTATGCTATAAAAATAGAAAATTTTGAAGGACCATTAGATTTATTATTAGCTTTAATAGATAAAAATAAAATGGATATCTATGATATAAAAATAAGTGAAATAGCAGACCAATATATTGAATTTATTAATCAAGCAGAAGAAATGAACTTAGAAGTAACAAGTGAATTTTTAATAATGGCATCTACATTATTATATATTAAATCTAAAGGACTATTACCAAAACAAGTAGAAGATGAAGAAGAATTAACAGAAGAACAATTAATTGCAAGAATCATTGAATATAAAAAATATAAAGAAATTACTAGTAAATTAAAAGAAAATTATTTGGAATTTTCAAATAGATTATTTAAAATGCAAGAAAATATTGAACTTCCAAAACAAAAATTAGAAAAGGAATATACAAAAGAAATTATTCCAAATATATATAATAATTTAATAGAAAAAAATAAAATACGTTTAAACCAAAATGCAGAAAATATAAGAAAAATTGCAATAACAGATACATATACAGTTGCAAGTAAAGTGAAAGAAATGTTTAAAGAACTTCTACGAAAACCTAAATTTGTATTTAATAAGATGTACACATTATCAAAATGTAATAAGCAAGAAGTAGTTACAGCATTTTCAGGGTTATTAGAATTAACAAGAAGAGATAAAGTAATAGCTACACAAGAAAAATTATTTGGAGATATTGTTGTTGAAAGAAACAAAAAAGTGGGTTAGGACTACGTTCTAACCCACTTGAACAAATATGTAAGGGATGAGGACTATGCCAATATAGTCTGATTATAATCTGCAAGAAAAATGAATGGAACAATTTAAAATTTTTATTTTAAAAGAAATTAAAATCTGTTAAAGGGATGGGCATTTATTTGCCCGTCCCTTTTTGTAATAAAATGTCGCAAAGTTCTTATAAATCGGCAAAACTTCCTATGTTTTGCTATTGGAAAAAATTGCCAAACGAGTTATAATTAGAAAAAAAGTTAGGAGGAATAAAGTTTTGAATACTAAATATGAAGAAAAGGACAAGCTACTAATTTTTGAAATTACAGAAGAAATTGACCATCATACAGCAGAAAAAATAAGGAGGAAAATGGATAATGAAATTGAAAGATATATGCCTAAAAAAGTTTTATTTGACTTTAATCAAGTTACTTTCATGGATTCAGCAGGGATTGGAATGTTAATTGGAAGATATAAATCTATAAGAAGACTAGGTGGAGTTGCAGAACTTACTAATGTAAATCAAAGTATTAAAAAAATATTTGAAATGTGTGGATTATTAAAAATAATACCAATTTCAAATAAGTGTGCATAAAAATAAATAAAAAGGAATGAGAAATAAGAATGAAAAGTTTATATGAAAATGAAATGAAATTAGAATTCTTAAGTAAATCAAACAATGAGGCTTTTGCACGTATTAGTGTAGCAGCTTTTGCGTCACAACTTGATCCTACAATTGAAGAACTAGCAGATATAAAAACAGCAGTATCTGAAGCTGTTACAAATTGTATAATTCATGGATATGCTGATGGAGAAGGGCTAATTACTATAACTTGTAAAATATTTGCAAATACGATTTCAATAGAAATACAAGATTATGGAAAAGGAATAGAAGATGTAAATATGGCTAAAGAGCCACTTTTCACCTCAAAACCAGATTTAGAGAGATCGGGAATGGGATTTACTATTATGGATAGTTTTATGGACGATTTAGAGGTCGAATCAATTTTAGGTTTAGGTACAAAGGTATCAATGAAAAAAATCATAAAAAAACAAGAAAATAATAAAGGTGAAACACTAGAACCTAAAATATTTACTACATTTAGAATGTAATTACAAAAGAATATAGAAAAAGGGAGTAAGCTATGTACGAAGAGAATTTAGAACTTATTGCTAAAGCCCAGGACCGGAGAAGAAGAAGCAATGACCCGATTAATAGAAAATAATAAAGGATTAATTTGGAACATTGTTAAAAGATTTGGTGGAAGAGGATATGAAATAGAAGATCTTTACCAAATTGGATGTATGGGATTTATTAAAGCAATAAAAAGATTTGATACAAGTTTTGAAGTACAAGTTTCAACCTATGCAGTACCATATATATTAGGAGAAATAAAACGCTTCATCCGTGATGATGGAATAGTCAAAGTAAGTAGAAGTACTAAAGAATTAGCAATAAAAATATTAGAGCTTCAAAAAGAATATTTAAATAAAACAGGTGAGGAAATAAGTATAATAGGAATTTCAAAAGCACTTAGAATTCCGAAAGAAGAAATTACATATGCACTGGATTCTCTAAAACCAGTGTCATCAATTTATGATGAGTCATCAAGTGGAGATGATTCAAGAACAATTATTGATAAGATAGGAACAGGGAAAGATGAAGAGACAGGGGTAGTAAATAAAATTGCAATTAAGCAGTTAATTGATAATTTAAATACAAGAGAAAAAGAAATAATCTTGTTAAGATTTTATAAAGAAAAAACTCAAAGTGAAGTAGCAAAGGTTTTAGGAATTACACAAGTACAAGTTTCAAGGATTGAGAAGAAAATATTAAATTCTATGAAACTAAAATTAACATCATAATTATTAATTAGTATATATTTTTATAATAAAGGTTATATATTTATTTTAGAAATGGAGAATTTAACCATATGAGGACTGTATGATGAACTGTTAAGACTTTGCCTAATACAGCTTCAGTGAGAAGGTTATAATTTGGAATGTATAAAATAAATTATATAACCTTTATTAGAGAAAGTAGGGTAAAACTATGAGAAAACTATTTTTATATTTAATTATATTAATTCAAATTATATTTTTAATACCAATTTTATTTACTAAAAGATTTGAAATAAAAGAAACAAATGCACCAACTGAAAACAGTGTATTAGAGCAGGTTGTAGAAAATAATTATGATTATAAGAAATATAGTACTGTAAAATTGCTACATACTGCTACAAATGAAATTAGTGAAGTGCCACTTGATGAATATTTATATCATGTGGTTTCTGCAGAAATGCCAGCTGATTTTAATGAAGAGGCACTTAAAGCTCAGGCTGTTGTTGCAAGAACTTATACAATTTATAAAATTACAAATAATGAAAAAAAACATGGAGAAGCTGATATATGTGATAGTGCGAGTTGTTGCCAAGCGTGGATTTCAAAAGAAGATAGACTTGCTAGATGGGATGAAGCAGTAAGAGAGAGTAACTGGGATAGAATTGAGAGTGTAGTCAATACTACTAAAGGAAAAATCATAACATATGAAGGAAAAGCTATAAATGCTTTTTTTCATTCTAATAGTGGAGGAGTTACAGAGGTTCCCATTAATGTTTGGGGAGGAAGCGGATACCCATATTTACAGGTAGTAGAAACAGCAGGGGAAGAAGAATATAGCCAGTATAATTCAGAAG
Organism: uncultured Clostridium sp.; assembly: GCA_948434985.1. Lineage (GTDB taxonomy): Bacteria > Bacillota > Clostridia > TANB77 > CAG-508 > RGIG8482. The sequence continues at coordinate 16,821 of CAOJFV010000016.1, read as the reverse complement.
TTAATTTATCTAAAGAAGAATTTGTAAATAAAATAAAAGAGAAACATTCAGAGTTAGTAATAGATTTTTCTTCAGAGGATTCTATATCTATAAAAGAAAAAACAGATAGTGGAAGAGTAAAAACTTTGAATGTTGGAAATATTGAACTTGCAGGAGTTGAAGCAAGAACAATTCTTGGACTGCGTTCTACAAATTTTACATTTCAAATTGAAGGAAATAATATAAAATTTAGTGTAATTGGATATGGACATGGAGTTGGGATGAGTCAAACTGGTGCAGATGCTCTCGCTAAACAAGGAAAAAACTACGAAGAAATTATAAAGCATTTTTATGTGGGGGTTGAAATTATTGATATGTAATTTTTTTGTATAAATCTTCTAATTTAGGAAATACTTTAACTAAATACAAAATTTAGGAGGAGTTAATATGAGAAGAGAAACAAGAAAACATGAAAAATCAGAAAGTAATGCGAAGAATATTTTATATATTGGTGGGAGCATATTAGGAATTGGAATTATTGCATTTGTAATTACATTTGTTTTATATGGAAATAAAATGGAGGAGCAAAGTGATATAAGTGCAGGTAAAATTGCAGAGATTTTACAACAAGCAGAAAGTCAGTCGCAAACAGCCAGTTCACAAATGGGGAAAAGTGTAGAAGAATCTAAAAGTGAAACTAGAAATACTGTGGATAATGCGGTAGAAAATAAAATAAGCACAAATTCTATTACTAACACTACTAAAACTAATACAAATTCAGTAAATAACAATGTGAATACTAATACAGTAAATGCAAATACAGTAGAAAAAGAAAACAAAACAAACGTAGAAAATACAAATGCACAAGTAGCTGAAAACAAGACAACTACTGAAGTTAAATTTACAAAACCTGTAGAAGGAGAAATTTCTAAACAATATGCTAAAGATAATTTAGTATATTCAGCAACATTAGAAGAATGGACCACTCATTTAGGAATTGATATAAAAGCAGATAAAACAAGTGTTGTAAAAGCATCAGCTGATGGGAAAATTAAATCTATTAAAAATGATCCAAGATATGGATTATCAATTATAATAGAACATCAAAATGGATATGAAACATTATATTCAAATTTATTAACTAGTGAATTTGTAGAAGTAGGAGAAGAAGTAAAACAAGGGCAAAGCATAGGAACAGTTGGAAACACGGCAACATTTGAAATATTAGATGAACCACATCTACATTTTGAAATAACAAAAGATGGGGAATGCTTAGATCCAAATGAATTTATAAAATAAGTAAAAAGTGCATCTGCAAGAAATCAATATAAATATAAAAAGAATACTTGAAAAGTATTCTTTTTTATTATAGAATACAACTATCGTATAAAAAGAATTAAAAGTTCATATATTAATAATAAAAACTTAGAAATGGAGGTTTTTATGATTACATTAGAAGATGTTAAGAAAAATGAAGAAGTACAGGCGTTAATTGAAGGAACACAAAAACAATTAAATGTATTAGGATTTACTGAACATAGTGTTAGGCATATAAGTATTGTTTCTCATAGAGCAGGAGAAATATTAAGAACTTTTGGGTATGACGAAGATAGAATTGAGCTTGCAAAAATAGCAGGATATTTACATGACATTGGAAACTGTGTAAACCGTGTAGATCATGCACAATCTGGTGCAATACTTGCTTACAATATTTTAAAAGATATGGGAATGCCTCATAAAGATAGAACGGAAATTATGATGGCAATTGGAAATCATGATGAGCAAACAGGTACAGCCGTAAGTGATATTTCAGCAGCATTAATTTTAGCAGATAAATCAGATGTGCATAGAGATAGAGTTGTAAATACTAATATTGCAACATTTGGAAAACACGATAGAGTAAATTATGCAGTTACAAATACAAAATTAGAACTAGATAAAGAAAACAGAAAAGTAATTTTAAGTATTAATATAGATACTGAAATTTGTCCAGTGTTAGACTATTTTGAAATATTTATGGATAGAACAATGATGAGTAAATATGCAGCCAAATATTTAAATGTATGGTTTGAATTAGTAATAAACAATACAAAATTATTATAACTTAATATAATAGGAAAGTCATCCTTTCCTATTATATTAAAAACAATTGTACAGAAATTTTCTAACGAAAATTTCGCATATGAACAAATCGGAAAGCTTTACTATTTACGATTTATTACTAATTAAAATTTATAGTTTAAAATAGTATACTACCAATTTATTAGCTTTCCGATTTGTTCAAATAAAAATTATGATGTATAGAAAGGGAGAAATAAAAATGAAGAAAAATGTACTAGTAAAAATACTAGCTATTTTAGTAATAGTAGCAATTAGCTTAATTTCTTTTGTTGGAATATTTGTAAAAAACGGAAATAGTAGAGTGAATTTATTACCTGATTATCAATTATCAAAGGATTTAGAAGGATCAAGGACTGCAAAGCTAGTAGTAGATACCTCAACAGAAGAGTTAGTTTTTGATAGCAATGGAAATGTTAGTGAAGATGGATTAGATGAAGAAGGTAATTTAAAAGAAGGATATAGTAAAAAGGATGAACCAATAAATCAAAAAGAAGCATTAAATGAAGAAAATTATAAACTATGTAAAGAAATAATAGAGAAACGTATATCTTCATATGGTGTAAATGATTACACAGTTAGACTTAATAATGAAAATGGAGAAATTGTAGTAGAACTATATGAAACTAAAAATACAGATACAGTAATTTATAATTTAGAATACTTAGGAGAGTTTACTATAAAGGATAGCGAAACTAAAGAAATATTAATTAGTAATGAAGATGTAAAATCTGCAAAAGCTGTTTATGGAACTAATGAATTAGGAACAACTGTATATTTAAGTATTGAATTTAATAAAGAAGGAAAGAAAAAATTACAAGAAATTTCTAAAAATTATATTGAAACAAAAGATGAAGAGGGAAACAGTACAACAAAAAAAGTTACAATAAATTTAGATAGTGAACAACTTATAGAAACATACTTTGATGAAGAGAATGAGACAGGATTATTACAATTATCAGTAGGAAGTGCATCTACAGATGCATCTATTATACAAAGTTATTTAGAACAAGCATCAAGTATAGCGGCATTAATAAACTCTGGTAAAATGCCAGTTAAATATGATGTTTCAAACAATAACAATTTATCTACATCAGTTAATCAAGATATGTTAAAAATATGTATATATTCTATAGTTATAATATCACTTGTAGCACTAGTATATTTATGTATAAAATATAAAGTAAATGGAATTCTTTTAAGTATTTCATATATTGGATACATTGCATTACTATTAATAGTTTTAAGATATACTAATGTAATGATATCAATAGATTCTATATGTGGATTTATAACATTATTATTTGCAAACTATATGTTCGTAAAATATGCTTTAAAAGGAATAAGCAAAGGTATGAACAAAAAAGAACTTGTAAAACAAACATATATAAGATATACATCTATACTATTCCCAGTATTACTAATAGGTATTGTATTTACATTTATGAAATGGGTTCCAGTAGCAAGTTTAGGAATGTTATTATTCTGGGGATTAATCGCAATGTTTATCTATAATTATATTACTATAAATATATTATTAGAGGATAAATAAAATATGTGATAATTTACAAGGAAGGAAAGTTAGATAATATGAAAGAAATAATGAAAAATAAAAAAGTATTATATATCTTAATGGCATTAATCATTGTATTAGGAATAATATCAATATTTGTATTTAGATTAAATTTTACACTAATGTACAGTGAACACACAAAAATTAATATATATCTTGGAAAAGAATATAATTTAGAGGATATAAAAAAACTTACAGAAGAGGCACTTGGAAAACAAGAAATAATATATCAAGAAATAGAAGTTTTTAGAGATTCTGTTGCAATAAATGTAAAGTCTGCAACTGATGAACAAATAGATTCATTAGAAGCAAAATTGAAGGAAAAGTATGAAATAGAAGAAAGTGAAGAAATTGTTTATACAGAAACAGTAGGACATATAAGAGGAAAAGACATTGTTAGGCCATACATAATTCCAATGGTAATAGTAACAATAGTAATACTTGCATATGTTGGAGTTAGATATTTAAACTTAGGATTAATAAAGGTAATAACAACTCTTGTTTTAAGACTAGTACTATCACAAGCATTACTTTTAAGTGTTATAGCAATTGCGAGGATTCCAATTGGAATATATACAATGTTGCTTGCAATATTAGTATATATTGCTGCTTTAATGTATACAGTAGTAGGATATGAAAATATATTACAAAAAAATAAAGAAAAAGAGAAGAAAAAATAATTGACATATTTAATAAATCTGTATATAATATAAAAAAATAAATTGCGTTGAAAAAGAAAAAATATACTAGTTTATTTATAGAGAGTTAGAGGTTGGTGCAATCTAACAATAAAGAGTATATGGGGAGCTTTGGAGCAAATAAAATTAAGGTGGGTATAAAAAATACCAATTAGGGTGGAACCGCGTAAGTTAAAACTTTCGTCCCTAGCTATAATTGCTAGGAATGAAAGTTTTTTTGATTATTCTAGCAATAAATAAAAAGGAGGTATTTTTATGGTAGAATCAATGGAGAAAATCGTAAATCTATGTAAAGCAAGAGGATTTGTTTATCCAGGTTCAGAAATTTATGGAGGACTTGCAAATTCATGGGATTATGGACCATTAGGAGCAGAATTAAAAAAGAATATTAAAGATGCTTGGTGGAAAAAATTTATAACACAAAATAGATATAATGTGGGAATTGATGCTGCAATTATAATGAATCCGCAAGTATGGGTAACAACTGGTCATGTTGGAGGATTTTCAGATCCATTAATTGATTGTAAGGCATGTAAAACTAGACATAGAGCAGATAAACTAATTGAAGAATGGGCATTTAAAAATGGAAAAGAAATGGCAGGATTAGATGGTTGGACAAATGAACAATTAGTTAATTATATAAAAGAAAATAATATTGTGTGTCCAAGTTGTGGAAAAATGGATTTCACAGAAATAAGACAATTTAATTTAATGTTTAAAAGCTATATGGGAGTAACAGAAGATGCAAAATCTGAAGTTTACTTAAGACCAGAAACAGCACAAGGAATGTTTGTAGATTTTAAAAATGTACTTAGAACAACAAGAAGAAAAATGCCTATGGGAATTGGTCAAATGGGAAGATCTTTTAGAAATGAAATTACACCAGGAAACTTTATTTTTAGAACAAGAGAATTTGAACAAATGGAATTAGAATTTTTCTGCAAACCAGGAACAGATTTGGAATGGTATGAATATTGGAAAAAATTCTGTAAAGATTGGTTAACAAACCTAGGAATAAAAGAAGAAAATTTAAGATTAAGAGAACATTCGAAAGAAGAATTATCTTTTTATAGTAAGGGAACAACAGATATAGAATTTTTATTCCCATTTGGTTGGGGAGAACTATGGGGAATTGCAGATAGAACAGATTATGATTTATCAAGACATATGGAAGCATCTAAAGAGGATTTAACATATTTAGATTTAGAAACAAATGAAAGATATGTACCATATTGTATTGAACCAGCAGTTGGAGTAGATAGAATCTTTTTAGCTATGATGTGTAACGCATATGATGAAGAGATAGTAGGAGAGGGAGATACTCGTACAGTATTACATTTACATCCTGCACTTGCACCATATAAAGTAGCAGTACTTCCATTATCTAAAAAGCTAAGCGAAAAAGCAGAAGAAGTTTATGAAAAACTATCTAAGAAATTTATGTGTGATTATGATGAAGCAGGAAGTATAGGAAAAAGATATAGAAGAGAAGATGAAATAGGAACACCATATTGCGTAACAATAGACTTTGATACATTAGAAGATAATACTGTAACTGTAAGAGATAGAGACACAATGGAACAAATACGTATTAAGATTGATGAACTAGAAAACTATATTACAGAAAAAGTCGAATTTTAGTAATTTGATTTTGGTAAACGAATATGATATAATGTATATATAATAAAATCTTTCAGTATGAAGGGAGAAGTTAAATGTCGAACGAATATGCAACACGGGCACCAAGACTAATTGAAGGAATTCCTCAGTGGATACAAGGAAAAATCAGAAATGATGAGAACAGAAGTATCTACAATGAAGCATTTAACGAATTCGTGGAGAAGATACACATAGGTGAAAACCTTATCAATGCCAAAAGGAAAACCCAGAAACAGTATGGTGTTCCAATTGAATATGATACTGTTTTTCCTAAGGAAATCCACGAAAAATCCACCTTGATAGTATGGGTTGGATGATAACCAATGATAAGGAGCGTCTTTTATGGGCGCTCCTCAATCTTTAATTATATAAATCATTCTCATATAAATCTTCTATATAAACATCCTTTTCTTCAAAATTATCGATAAAACTTACTTTTGCAATATCATCATGTACTTCTTGTATCCATACAGGTCTTTCATCATAATAAACATCAATCTTTTCTTTTGTATTTAACATATTATGCAATCTTTCTAAGTTCATAGCTCGTACCTCCTAAATTTCTTTTGTTATTAAATTATATCCATTAATATGAAAGATTATTCCATAAATATAAAATGAATTTTTAAAGTAAAATAAGTTATTTATATTAAGCGATTATTCTAATAAAAGGGAAGAGTTAAAAATGAAAAACAAAGAAAAATCACGAAAAACATAGAAAAATAAAGAATGGAAAAATTTTATATAAATAATAAGAATAAACGAATTAAAATAAGAATATAATATAATAAGTTTTGGTTGAAATAAAAAATAATTCTATTATAATATAGTTATAGGTCAAAGAAAGTCAAAGTCAAGAAACGGAAGTGGATAAAATGAGAATGTCAGATGTAATAGAAGATTTTATAAAAGAGCTACTTAAAGACGAAGATGATTATATAGAAATACAAAGAAATGAATTGGCAGAGCAATTTAATTGCGTACCATCACAAATAAACTATGTAATACAAACAAGATTTAAGCCGTCACAAGGTTACTATGTAGAAAGTAAACGTGGCGGACGGGGGACATATTAGAATAAAAAAGGTAAATATTACAAAAAGTAATTACCTAATGCACATTATTGCAAGTTTAGATGACAAGATTACAGCAGGAGAAGTAGATATTTATATAAGCAATTTTTTATCTTATGGAATTATTAACGAAACAGAAGCAAAACTATTAAAAGTTGCAACAAGTGATAATGTATTAACTATTCAAGCAGATATAAGGGATAGATTGAGAGCAAATATTTTTAAAAATATGTTATTAAATTTAGTAGAGGAGTGATTTTTATGTTGTGTCAAAATTGTGGAGAGAACGAAGCAAATGTAAGATATACACAAATAATAAATGGAGTAAAAAAGGAAATGGCACTTTGTGAAAAGTGTAGTAAAAAACTGGGAGTAGGTAATATGGATTTTAGTATGCCAATTAATTTTTCAAGTTTTTTAAGCGATTTTTTCGAAGAGGAAAAAGAATTTTTGCCAAGTTTTATGGAGCAAGAAAAATTAGTATGTGATAAATGTGGAATGACATATGAGGATTTTATCAATACTGGTAAATTTGGATGTGAAAACTGTTATGAAATTTTTTCAAATAAGATAGATCCAATACTTAAAAACATACATGGAGGAAATAGGCATGTAGGTAGAGGAATAAACTTGATTGAAGGCAAGAACGAAAAGAGAAAAGTTAATAGTGAAAATGTAGCAAAAGATGCAATAGAGTCTATACAGGATAGCCAATTAGAAAAATTGAAGAAAGATTTAAAACAAGCAGTACAAGAAGAAAGATATGAAGATGCAGCAAAATTAAGAGATGAAATAAAAAGATTGGAGGAATAAGATATGTCGAATTGGTATTTACAGAGTGGAAAAGAATCGGATGTTGTTATAAGTACAAGAATAAGATTTGCAAGAAATTTAAGCGATTTTCCATTTATGAACAGAGTCAAAAAGGAAGATTTGGAAAAAATAGAAAATAAAATTAAAGAGGTAACACCAAGTTTAGGATATGGTTTAAAATTTTTAAAACTTAAAGATATAGATGATATAACTAAAATGAGTTTAGTAGAAAAACACATTATAAGTCCTAATTTTGCTCTAAGGGAAGAAATAAGTGGTGCGATGTTAATTAATGATGATGAAAATATTTCTGTTATGATTAATGAAGAAGACCATTTAAGAATTCAAATATTAGGTGAAGGTTTTGACATAGACAACTTAATGAACCTTGGAATTGAAATAGATGAAACTTTAGAAAAAAATTTAAACTATGCATATAGTGAAAAATATGGATATTTAACAGCGTGTCCAACAAATGTAGGAACAGGTTTAAGAGCATCTGTAATGGTGCATTTGCCTGCATTAACTAAAACTGGAAATATACAAAAAATATTAGAAGTTATTAGTAATTTTGGAATGAATATAAGAGGTGTATATGGGGAAGGAACTAAAGTATATGGAAATATGTATCAAGTTTCTAATAAACAATCACTTGGAATAAGCGAAAAAGAAATTATTAAAAATTTAAAACAAATAGTAGAAAAGATTATTGAACAAGAAAGATTAGCAAGAAAAATTTTAGCTAAAGAAAGCATAGAGCTAGAAGATGAAATATATAGAGCATATGGAATTTTAACAAATTGCAAAAAGATATCTTCTGAAGAAGTAATAAATTTATTATCAAATGTTAAACTAGGTGTTGATATGGGTATAATAAAGGAACTAGATGATTTAAAGATAAATAAACTTGAACTATATACAAAACCAGCAAACTTACAAAAATACTTAGGAGAAAAAATAGATGCTTACAAGCGTGATATAAAAAGAGCAGAGGTTATTAAACAAATTATAGTGGAAAAATAAGGAGGGGTTTAAATGACATATAAATTTACAAATAGTGCTGAAAAAGCAATTGAAATTGCAAATGATACTGCAATAGAATTAGGACATAATTATATAGGAACAGAACATATTTTATATGGACTTGCGAAAGTTGGAAATGGTGTTGCTTCTAAAGTATTAGAAAATCAAAATGTTACTGCTAATGCAGTTTATGATGATATATTGGAACTGATAGGAAAAGAAGATAATGGGATAAATGAAACTGCTGGATTTACACCAAGAACCAAAAGAGTTATAGAGAATGCATTTCGTGAGGCAAGAAAACTAGGATCTGATTATATTGGAACAGAACATATTTTAATTGGAATAATGAGAGAAGGGGATAGCATAGCAGTTAGAATTATGCTTGATTTAGGAGTAGATCCTCAAAAGTTATATAACGAAATTGTAAAAGTGATTAATGAAGATGAAACACCTAACAATCAGAAAAGTAAACAAGAGGCTACAAAAAGAATAGGAAGCTATAATCAAACTACTACTTTAAATCAGTTTAGTACAGATTTAACAAAGCAAGCAATAGAAGGAAAATTAGATCCAATTGTTGGTAGAAAAGAAGAAATAGAAAGAGTTATACAAATTCTTTCAAGAAGAACTAAAAATAACCCATGCTTAATAGGTGAACCAGGTGTTGGAAAAACAGCTGTAATAGAAGGATTAGCACAAAAAATAATTGCAGAAGATGTTCCTGAAATGCTTAAAAATAAAAGAGTAGTTTCGATCGATATATCTAGTATGGTAGCAGGTGCAAAATATAGAGGTGACTTTGAAGAAAGAATAAAAAAATGCTTAAATGAGGTAAAAAAAGCAGGAGACATTATCTTGTTTATAGATGAAATTCATACAATAGTAGGAGCAGGTTCGGCAGAAGGTGCAATAGATGCTGCAAATATTTTAAAACCACTTTTAGCAAGAGGAGAAATTAGATTAATTGGTGCAACTACTTTAAATGAATATAGAAAATATATTGAAAAAGATGCAGCATTAGAAAGAAGATTTAGCCCTGTAACAGTACTTGAACCAACAAGTGAGGATACTATAAAAATACTTAAAGGAATTAGAGATAAATATGAGGCACACCATAATGTGAAAATTACAGATGAAGCTATAGAATCAGCAGTAACATTATCTGTAAGATATATAAATGATAGGTTTTTACCAGATAAAGCAATAGATTTAATTGATGAAGCAGCATCTCGTGTAAGAATGAGAGTATTTACAGAACCAGATAGCCTAAAAGAATTAACAGAAAAAATTGAGCAAGCGAAAAATGAAAAAGAAGAAGCAATACGTGTTCAACAATTTGAAAAAGCAGCTTCTCTTAGAGATGAAGAGAGAAATTTAAGAGAAAAATTGGAAAAAGAACAAGAAAAGTGGAACAATAAAAATACAAGAAGTGTAACTGAAATAACTGACGAAGATATAGCAGAAGTTATTGCAAATTGGACTAAAATACCTGTAAAGAAATTAACTCGGGGATGAAAATGAAAAATTAAAAAATTTAGAGAAAGTATTACACGAAAGAGTTGTAGGACAAAGTGAAGCAGTAACAGCTGTAGCAAAAGCAATAAAAAGAGGAAGAGTTGGTCTAAAAGATCCAAAACGTCCAATAGGTTCATTTATATTCCTTGGACCAACAGGTGTTGGAAAAACAGAACTATCAAAAGCACTTGCAGAGGCATTATTTGGAGATGAAAATGCTATGATAAGAATAGATATGTCTGAATATATGGAGCCACATTCTGTATCAAAATTAATAGGTGCACCTCCAGGATATGTTGGGTTTGATGATGGAGGACAACTTACAGAAAAAGTACGTAGAAAACCATATTGTGTAATTCTATTTGATGAAATTGAAAAAGCACATCCAGATGTTATGAATATGCTATTACAAATATTAGAAGATGGTCGTCTAACAGATGCAAATGGAAGAACAGTAAACTTTAAAAATGCGGTTATAATTATGACATCCAATGTAGGAGCAAGATTAATTACAGACACAAAAACATTAGGATTTACAAGAGGAACAGGTGATACAGAGAAAGATGAACAAAGAAAATATGAAGAAACTAAAAAACAAGTATTACAAGAATTAAAAAAACAATTTAGACCAGAATTCATTAACCGTATAGATGAAATTATAGTATTCCATAAATTAAGTGACACAGAAATTGAAAGTATTATTGATATTATGCTAAAAGAAGTAATCGAAAGACTAAAACAAAATAATATGGAAATTAAAATTGATAAATCTGTAAAAGAGTTAATCGCTAAAATTGGCGTAGATAAAGCATTTGGTGCACGTCCATTAAGAAGAACAATACAAAATGAATTAGAAGATAAACTTGCAGAAGAAATACTAGATGGAAATCTAAAATCAGGTGATAAAGCAAAAGTAATTGCAAAAGATGATAAGATTATAGTTAAAGAACAAAAACAAAAGGCAAATTAATATAAAAAGATAAGCAGGAAAGCCGAGAAGGCAATCCTGCTTTTTAGAGTCCTATGAAATTTTAAAAGATAAAAGATCAGCTGTAAAAGCAATTTACGTCATCATTGTCGTAAATCGAATCATCATTACGACAATCATACGAGTCAGCTTCACTGCCGGCATTAGAAGAATTTCTTCTTTGGTAAAATAGAGTTTTTGCTTCTTCATAAGCGTTCATAGGTAGACCTCCATATAAAAAATAATATATTAAGTATAACATAATTCAATAATAGTGTAAACAATTAAATTGGGTTAACATGTATAATTGTTCTATATATTTTATCAAGTTTAGTGATATCTTTTTCTAAAGAATCAGCTAGATTGTGGCTGTCAAATGTAGACATAGATCCATCAACATAAATAGTAAGAACAACTATATATTGGTATCCAACAGGAGCAGAAGATAAGGGATCAATCTTTTTTATATTTTTATAGCTATGAGCTAAATCTGAAATCATTTTTTCGGTATCTATATCGATAGAAATATCCATCAAAATATTACAACTTTCTACTAAAATACTAACACCTGTATATGCAATCCATATTGATATTCCAATACCAACAATTCCATCAAACAAGTAAAAGCCAAATAAGCCACAAAAAACTGAAATGAGAGTACATAATGTTACAATACAGTCATTTCTATGATCTTTCATATTTGCTTCTAGCAAAATATTATTGTATTTTTTTGACATTGTTTTAGTATATAAATATAGAAAAAACTTGATAATAATAGTTAAAATGCAAACTATAACTAAAAACCAAGAAAATGTAAAAGTTTCTCTGTAAATTAAAGATAAAACAGAGTCATATAAAAGTTTTACTGCAACAAATATCATAGAAATACTAATGAACAAAGAGAAGATATATTCTGCCTTTCCATGTCCAAAATTATGAGTTTTATCATAAGGTTCACTAGATATCTTATTACCAATAAAAGTCATTAAAGAAGCAAAAATATCTCCTGCTGAATTTGCAGTATCTGCAATCATTGCTTGGCTATGGCTTAAAAATGCAACAACGGCTTTTATTATTAACAAAAATATGTTACCAAGTATACCTAAAATACCTGCTTTTTTTACACTGTCATATCTATTCATATAAAAAGTCATCTCCTAATTATATTTATGTAACAAGGATTATTATATCACAAAAATTGAAAAAAGATGAATAAAATATATATCTTCATTCACGATACTTTATAATATAGGCTGAATAGTAACTAAAACATTAACAATATAATTACAAAAATATTACAAAATTTGCATTATTTGTAATAATGTGTTATAATGAAAATATGCAAATGAAAAACGTATAGAAAATTCAAAAGAAGGTGGTTGTAATGAATATAGCAACAATTATATATATATTAGTATTTATTGTATTTTCACTTGTAGCATTTGCTGTAATGCAAATCAAATTAGCAGGAATGAATGTAAAAGATTTTTGGACTTTTATTAAAGCAAATGAAATATTAGATGATTTATACTTATTTACTAAAAAAGTAGGTGAGTTATCACCACAAGAGCAAATAATATTCTTAATGGAAGCAGAAAAAGTATTTAAAGCTTTTGATAAAGTTCCTAATCTTTTATGGGAGGATGAATATCAAAAGTATAGAGAAGTTCTAAACAAATATAAAGATATAAAAGTATTTAGATGGGCTTCAAATTAGTAAGTTTAACATAAAAAATTCTATATATAAAAGGTAGGTGTGAGTTTTAAATTTACATCTACTTTTTTATTTCTATTAAATAAAATTAAGAAAAGGTTATATTATTTATTTTATATATTCTAAATTATAACCTTCCAAATGAGCTGTAACAAGCAAGGCTTTTCATCCCAAAATAATAAATATAACCTTTATTTAAACAATTAAAAACTTCTATTGCTAAGAATAATAAGTTATGTTAAAATGTAAATGGTTAAAGATAGGAGGAGATATACTAATGAAAAGTATGGCAAGTTATTTGTTAGCAATATTTATGGTTATGTTTTGGGTTTTTAGAATTGTAGTGGCATTCACAGATAGTATGGGGATAGATATAGGATTTGTTCCAATGAATATGAACATAGAAATTATTTTATTATTTGTATGTATACCTTGTGTAGTACTAGTTATAAAAAGAAAATTAATTGGTGCTATTATATATATAATAGCATATGGAGCTTATTTTGGAGTAGATTTATATAATATAGTAACAGGAATTATGTCAGGGACTACAACACTAGTAGATTATACAAGAGCATTTGCATCATTTGTTGGAATAGTATTACCAATAGCAGTATTTTTTAATTTATTAATAGATAAAAGTAGGATGGCGAATCCAGTAGATAAGAAAACAGATTGGTTTTACAATAACGAAGAATTTGATAGAAAACTAGATTCAAGAGCAGATAAAAATCAATATAAAAATTATTAAAGGGGAAAATAAATTGAATAAGAATAATTTTTCTAAAAGAAACATAAATACATATGAAGACCAAGTTGAAGGAAGAAATGCAGTTCTTGAATTATTAGAATCAAGAAAAGATATTAACAAAATATTTATTGAAAAAGGAGATAAGCAAGGATCAATTAATAAAATAATTGCAATTGCAAAAGAAAGAAAAATAGTTATTACAGAAATTGATAAAGTTAAATTTAACACTATGTCACAAACAGAGAATTCGCAAGGAGTAATTGCAGTTGTTCCACCATTTGATTATTGTGATATTTACGATATGATAGATTTAGCAAAAGAAAGAGGAGAAGATCCATTTATACTAATACTAGATGGAATAGAAGATCCACATAATTTAGGTTCAATTATAAGAACAGCAGAAACTGCAGGAGTTCATGGAATCATAATTCCTAAAAGGAGAGCAGCATCTGTTAATAGTACAGTAGCAAAAGTTTCAGCAGGAGCAGTAGAGCATATGAAAATTGCAAGGGTAAATAATATAAATGATGCGATAAATACGTTAAAAAAAGAGGACATATGGATATGTGGTACAGATATAGATACTAATAAGTACTATTATAATCAAGATTTAACAGGACCACTTGCAATTGTTATTGGTAGTGAAGGTTATGGAATGAGTAGACTAGTTAAAGAAAACTGCGATTTTTTAGTAAAAATTCCAATGAAGGGAAAAATAACATCATTAAATGCTTCGGTATCAACTGGAATAGTAGTATATGAAGCTGTAAAACAAAGAATTATAAAATAAAAGGAGAAAGAATTATGAAAAAAAGTAAAAGTAAATTAATTATAGGTATAATTATAATTTTAGTGATTGCCATAATAGCTATTGGTGGTGCATATTTATATTTTACAACAGATTTATTTAAAGGAGAACAACAATTATTTTTTAAATATTTAGCTAAAAATGGTGAGGTAATAAAAGAATTTGTAGTTAGCGATGAATCTACATTAGCGGAAAATGTAACTAAAAGTAAATATAAAGAAGAAGCAGAAATGACATTTAATGTGGAATCTAATGACACTCAAATTGCAAATCAATCAATACCAGCAGGAAATTTTAGTATTAAATATTTAGGGATAGTTGATCCCGAAAATAATAGAAAATCAAGTGAAACTACGCTAAAATATCTAACAACAGATTTATTTACTTTAAAATATATAAGAAATAATGATTTATATGCACTAAAATCAGATGAAGTTGTAAACAAGTATTTAGCATTAGACAATAATAACTTAAAAGAATTCGCTACAAAACTTGGAATACAAGATACATCTATAGTTCCAAATAAATTGCAACCAATTAATTTCGAAGAACTATTTTCTATTACTGAAGAGCAACAAAAAGCTTTATTACAAAAATATTTAGGAATTATAAATGAGCGAATTTCAAAAGATAAATATAAAAGCCAAAAAGATGTTAATATAACAGTAAACAATAAAAATATTAATACTACAGCATATTCTTTAGAGCTTACACAAGATGAAGTTATTAGCGTTTTAAGTAGTGTTTTAGATGAACTTAAAAATGATGATGTAACTTTAAATATAATTATAGATAAAATAAAAATATTAGATAATGAAAATACTATAACATTAAATGATTTAAAAGATATATTACAAAATGAAATTGATAAATTAAATAATATTCAAACTGTAAATGGAGAAACTATAAAAATAACAGTATATGCAAGTGATGGAAAACTTGTAAGAACAGAAATTTCTGGTGGAAATGATATAATCTATATAGATCCAGAAAAGAATGATACTTCTTCAAGAGTAGTTATTTCATTTGAAAATGGAAATGAGCTTTTACAAGATGTAGACAATAATCTAATTAGTGCTGAAAATAGTATAATTCAAGTTAATCAATTAGATACAGGTTTAAAAGTAAAAAAAGTTGAAATAGCAAAACAAAATCAAAATAATCAAAATACTATGGTTGCAATAATAACTTTAAAAACAGGAAACGAAACAATAAAAGTTTCAACACAAAGTAAAACAGCAGTAGAAGATAGCATTCAAAATAATACTACAATAAATATTAATATATCTGACAATACATATATTACTGCTAAAATAAATTCTACAAAGGTAGAAGCAAATGATATAGAAATAGAGGAGCTAACAAAAGAAAATTCAGCAACAATAAATAATTTTACACCACAATATATTGCTAGCTTATCGCAAGCAATAATAAAAAGAATTCAAAGTTTGTACACAGAAAAATTAGAACTGATAAATACACAAATAAATTTTCGAAATGATATAGAAAATATTAATACAACTCCTAATTCAGTTGTGCAAAATGAGACATAAGAAAAGTTAAAAAAGGATATAAATTATGATATTGTCATAGTTTATACCCTTTTTTTATGAAAAAAAATATAGAGATAGAAATTTTAGTACATTGCAAAAATAAAATACGCAATAGTATCTTATATAATTGTTATTAAAAAATAAGAAATAATAAAAAATTAAAAAAATTAGTAAAAAATTTAAAAATACTATTGACATACAACTTAAAATTTAGTATACTAAGCAATGTCGAAAAGAACAAGGTCGCTTAGCTCAGCTGGGAGAGCATCTGCCTTACAAGCAGGGGGTCATAGGTTCGAGCCCTATAGCGACCACCATTTCTTTATACGGCCTGGTAGTTCAGTTGGTTAGAACGCTAGCCTGTCACGCTAGAGGTCGACGGTTCGAGCCCGTTCCAGGTCGCCATTTTTTTATTTATGCCTCGATAGCTCAGTTGGTAGAGCAAGGGACTGAAAATCCCTGTGTCACTGGTTCGATTCCCGTTCGAGGCACCAAATTATAACAACTTGCGAACTATAGAGTTTGTAGGTTGTTTTTTTCATATATAAAACTAGAATATTCTCTTTCTGGAAAG
>CAOJFV010000015.1 GCA_948434985.1 uncultured Clostridium sp. | reverse complement strand
AAATTGTATAAAAGCAAATGTTTAATTAAATAGCAATAAATACTAGCTTCACAAAGGGGGAGGCTATTTTTTTGCGTTAATTTTAGAAGGGAGAAATCGAGAATGATTTTAGAAAGAAGATTCAAAAAGTATGTAGATTATGAAGAATAACAATAGGAAACGAAAACAAGAATATAACTGAATTTCGTATTGCCTATTGATAAAAGGTAGGTGGTAATACAATATGAAAAATGAATATAAGGTAAAAGAAGTATTTGATGAAAAATCAAAAACACTAGAAGAAAAGCTACAAGAAGTATTTATTTCATTTTTAATTGAGAAAATCAACAAATAGAGTTGATTTTCTCTAATAAAAATTATATAATTCAGTTATAAATTGGATAGGAGGAAACCTATTGTTATTAGAAAGAGAGGTTTAAATGATAACAATAGCAAATCCTGAAAAATATATTGCAGGATTATATGAAAGATTATCCAATGAAAATATTGAAGTTGGTAATGGCGAAGTAATAGTAACAAATGAAGATGAACAAGAAAGTGGAAGTATCAGCACACAAAAACTATTTTTAAGAAACTTTTGTAAAGACAACAATATACAAGTATATGATGACTACACAGATGACGGAGTTTCTGGAGCAACATTCGACAGACCAGACTTTAATAGAATGATAAAGGACATTGAAAATAAGAAAATCAATTTAATAATAGTAAAAGACTTATCTAGGTTTGGAAGATTATCAAGCAAAATATCGTACTATTTAGAAGAATTTTTTATTGAAAAAGGTGTAAGATTTATAGCAGTAACAGATGACATAGACACAGGGCATATTGAAACATCAGAAGAAATGGTACAATTCAAAGCATTTTTCAATGAATGGTTTTTACGAGATACATCAAGAAAAGTAAGAAATGGAAAGAAAACAAGAGCAAAAGAAGGCAAAGTAATGACAACATATCCAACTTATGGCTATAAAAAAGATCCATTAGACTATAACCATTATGTAATAGACCAAGATATAGCACCAATCGTTAGAAGAATATTTATGTTAGCACGAAACGGAATGACACCAACAGAAATAGGAAAAATACTAACAGATGAAAGAACTCTAGTACCATCAGAAATAGTAGGAAACGCACATACAAGAAAAGATGGAATAAAGAGAGGTTGGAACAGAAACACAGTAAAGAGAATATTGCAAAATGTAACTTACTTGGGTTGGGTATCAAATGGAAACACAAAAAAGATAAACTATAAAAGCAAGAAAACAATGATAATGCCAAAAGAAGATAGAATAATTGTAAAAAATATGCACACACCAATAATTGATGAAGAAACTTTTAATATAGTACAAGATATGATAAAAAGCAGAACAGGAGTAAGAACAAAGTCTTATGATTGGCTACTAAAAGGATTAGTATGTTGTAAGGAATGTGGCAAAAAATTAAGTTTAGTACCACAAAAACACCCAAACAAAACAACATTTTATTTAAGGTGTAATACCTATGCAACAAATACACATTTAGGATTATGCACACCACATAGCAACAATTTAGAAAAAGTAACAGACTTTGTAATTGAGCAAATAAAAAATAGATGTAGAGAGTTCTTAAATGAAGAAAAATACACTAAAATAGCCAATACATCAAAAGACAAGATAATCAAAGATAGGTTTAATGTAAAAAATGAAATTCTTATTTTAGAAAAGAAAGTTAAAGATATAAACAAGCGAATAGACAAGCTATATGAAGATAAATACAATGAACTATTTGAAGATGAAGATTTTACAAGACTTTATTCAAAACAAATAGAAAACAGAAAACAAGCAGAAGAAAGAATAAAGCAGTTAAGAGAAATGGAAGAAAAAGAAGATAGTTCGGTAGATATAAATAAACTTGTAAGCGATTTTGTTAATATGAAAGAAATAACAAGAACAATGCTTGTATCTTTAGTAGATAAGATAGAAATATCAGAAAGTAAAGAAATAACGATATATTATAGATTCAATATTTTAAATATGAAAAATGAAGATAATAAATTAGAAAATGTTGGCTAAATAAAAAAATAGTCATAACAGAATATTAGGACCATAATAATTCTATTAATCTTAGTAGGGGTAACAATAAGTTTTACATTAGGAGAAAATGGACTATTTAAAACAGTACAAGAAGCAAGAAAAAAATATGAACAAGCAGGAGAACGAGAAAAACTAGAGGCAGTATTAGTAGAATTACAAGCAGATAAAATAACAAAAACAGAATATAACGAAAATGGATATATAGATAACAAATTAAAAGAAAATAATATGCAAGTGGAAGGCGATGTAGTAACGGTAGATAGATGGCAATTTGAAATAGATAGAAGTATTCCACAAATTTTACAAGATTTAGGAAGCGGTGGAATCGAAGATAGCATACCAAATGAAATGTACGAATTTACATATACTGGTGATTTTCAAGAATTTGAAGTGAAGAAATCAGGATGGTATAGAATTGAATGCTTTGGAGCAGATGGAGGAAAAGCAATAGCAAATGGAAATGTAAGTGGGAATGGACGGAATAGGTGGATATACACAAGGGGCAATTTATTTACAGAAAAATGAAAAACTATATATATATGTAGGTGGAAAAGGTGCGGATGCAGTTGTTGGACAAGACTCATTAGGAGGATATAATGGGGGCGGTTTAGGAACATGGGATTATAGTGATGATGAAGCAAGCGGTGGAGGCCGGAGGAGCAACAGATATAAGACTTGAAAGTGGAAAATGGGATAGTTTTAGTTCACTTAAAAGTAGAATAATGGTAGCAGCTGGAGGAGCGCGGTGGTGTGTGGGATATAAATGGGGCATCACGGAGGTGGATGGAGAGGGCATACTCCAAGTAGTGAGGTTTTGCCAGCAACACAAACAACAGGATATAAGTTTGGAATAGGACAAAGCGGAGTGGGTGGGGGAAGTGGAAGTAATGGTATAGCTGGTGCAGGAGGAGGATATTATGGAGGATTTGCAGTTGAACAAGCATCAGGAGGCTCATCGTTTGTGTCAGGAAATGAAAATTGTAATGCAATTTCTAAAGAGTCAACAGAGAGTGATATTATACACACAAACCAAGCAAACCACTATTCTGGAAAAATATTTATAAATTCGAAAACAATAGATGGAGAACAAGAAATGATAGTTGAAGATTTAAAAAAATACAAATACAATATCAATGATGGAAACGGATATGCTAAAATTACATTTTTAGGTAAAGAAGAAAATGCTATTGATACTGAATATCTATATTATTATACCGGAAATGAACAAAAATTTATAGCACCAAAATCAGGAAATTATAAAATTGAATGCTGGGGAGCTTCGGGAGGAAAAGCAAGAGCTGATGGTAGCGTAGCAGGAAATGGTGGAAATGGAGGATATACATCTGGAATTATTCATTTAAACAATAAAGATGAACTTTATATACATATAGGTGGAAAAGGTGCAGATGCAGTTGTTGGACAAAATTCAGAAGGAGGCTACAATGGAGGCGGTTTAGGAACATGGGATTATGGTGATGATGAAGCAAGCGGTGGAGGCCGGAGGAGCAACAGATATAAGACTTGAAAGTGGAAAATGGGATAGTTTTAGTTCACTTAAAAGTAGAATAATGGTAGCAGCTGGGGGAGCAGGCAGCATGTGGAATGATAATGATTCATCACGGGGGTGGATGGATAGGACTTTCTACAAGTGGTGTATTACCAGCAACTCAAACAACAGGATATAAATTTGGAATAGGACAAAGCGGAGTTGGAGGAGGAAGCGGAGGTAACGGGGTAGCTGGAGCTGGAGGAGGATATTATGGAGGATTTACAGTTGAACATGCAGGAGGAGGTTCATCATTTGTATCGGGAAATGAAAACTGTAATGCAATTGATATAGAAACAACAGAAGATAATATCATACATACGAACCAGGCAAATCACTATTCTGGAAAAATATTTAGTCAATCTACAACAATTGATGGAACAAAATTAATGCCATCTGCTAGTGGACTAAGAGAAACTGTTGGAAGAATTGGAAATGGATTAGTTAAAATAACATATATTGATTAAAATATAATAAAATAAGCAAAAAAAGGGAATAAAAATTAAAATGACATCCTCTTTTTTGTGGTATTCTATAGTATGGTATAAACATTAATAATTTTTGTTAAAATCCTTACAAATAGGGGTTGCAATATTAGAAAAAAGTGGTATAATATAAAAGCCAATTTAAAAAACAAGGAAGGATTTGAGATTTTAATGAGTATAAAAGTAGAAAACACAGAAAACAAAAATGAAGTAAAATTAGAATTTACAATTGAAGCTGCTAAATTTGATGAAGCAATTAAAAAAGTATATTTAAAAAGTGCAAAATATTTTAATATACCAGGATTTAGAAAGGGTAAAGCTCCAATGAATATTGTTGAAAAATATTATGGAGATGAAATCTTCTATGAAGATGCTTTCAATGAAGTAGTTCCAGAAGTATATGAAAAAGAATTAAAAGAAAACAATATAGAAGCTGTAAGTCATCCTGATATAGATGTTAAACAAATAGGAAAAGGACAAGACTTAATATTTACAGCTGTTGTTCAAACTAAACCAGAAGTAAAACTTGGGAAATATAAAGGTATAGAACTAAAAAAAGTTGAGTATAATGTAACTGACCACGATATTGAACATGAACTTGGACATATGCAAGAAAAAAATGCAAGATTAATTTCAGTAGAAGATAGAGCTGTAGAAAGTGGAGATATTACAGTAATAGATTTTGAAGGTTTTGTTGATGGTGTGGCTTTTGAAGGTGGAAAAGCAGAAAACCATGAATTAACAATAGGAAGCAATACTTTCATACCAGGATTTGAAGATCAAATTATTGGAATGAAAATTGATGAAGAAAGAGATATTAATGTAAAATTTCCAGAAGAATATTTTTCAGAAGAATTAAAAGGAAAAGATGCAACATTTAAAGTAAAATTACATGAAATTAAAAAGAAAGAATTACCAGAACTTAATGATGAATTTGCAAAAGATGTTAGCGAATTTGATACATTAGATGAACTAAAAAATAGTATCAAAGAAAAAATAGAAGAAGAGAACAAAAATAAAGCAAAATATGAAACAGAAGATTCAGCAGTAAAAGCTGTATGCGATAATGTTACTATTGATATTCCATCAGGAATGATTGAAACAGAAATAGATAATATGACAAAAGAAATTGAACAAAGACTTTCATACCAAGGAATGAAATTAGACAATTATTTACAAATGATTGGAAAAACAGAAGCTGAATTTAGAAAAGAATATGAAGAACAAGCAAGAATTTCTGTAAAAAGTAGATTAGTATTAGAAGCAATAATAAAAGCAGAAAGCATTGAAGCAGATGATGAAAAGGTTCAAGAAAAAATAAAACAAATGGCTGAAATGTATGGACAAAAAGAGGAACAACTAAAAGAAAACGAAGGATTCGTAAACTACATAAAAGAATCATTAAAAAATGAAAAAGTAGTAGAATTTATTGTAGAAAATGCAAAAATAAAATAAGTAGTATAAGTCGGAGGTATAAATTATTAAATGTAAATTGATTTTAGTTTTGATACCTCTGACTTTTGTGATTATTAGGTGCATAGATTTATGTAGTGATTGCAGCTACATAGGTTGCATACTATGGGCAATCCCTATAAAATAAATATAAATAAAAAATAAGGAGGAAACAGTTATGTTACAAAATAGTTTAGTTCCATATGTAATTGAACAAACAAATAAAGGAGAAAGATCATATGATATATTCTCTAGACTTTTAAAAGATAGAATTATTTTTTTAGGAGAAGATGTTAATCCTACTACTGCAAGTTTAGTAATTGCGCAACTTTTATTTTTAGAATCAGAAGATCCAGATAAAGAAATAAGTTTATATATTAATTCACCAGGAGGATCTATAACAGATGGAATGGGAATAGTAGATACAATGAACTATATAAAATGTCCAGTTTCTACAATATGTATTGGTATGGCTGCAAGTATGGGAGCAGTACTTTTAGCATCAGGTGAAAAAGGAAAAAGATTTGCTACACCAAATGCTGAAATATTAATTCACCAACCATTAATAGGAGGACATGGAATATCTGGTCAAGCAACAGAAATAAAAATACATGCAGACCATATGGTAAAGACAAGAGAAAAATTAAATAAATTATTAAGCGATAGAACAGGTCAAAGCTTAGAAACAATTATGAAAGACACAGAAAGAGATAATTATATGACAGCTGAAGAAGCTTTAAAATATGGATTAATTGATGGAATTATGGATAAAAGAATGTAATAATTAAAATATGTAGTGGTATGTCTCGTGTCTGCCACTAAGATTGAAGGGTGAAAAGTAGATGGCTAAAAAGCAAAGTGAAAAAAATGTTAAATGTTCTTTTTGTGGTAAACCACAAGATATAGTAAAAAAGATTGTAGCAGGACCAGGTGTATATATATGTGATGAATGTATTTCTTTATGTAAAAATATTATTGAAGAAGATTATATAGAAGATGAAGAGATTGGATATACAATAGAAGAAGCAAATGATTTACCAAAGCCAGAAGAAATTAAAAAGATACTTGATCAATATGTAATTGGTCAAGAAGAAGCAAAAAAAACACTTGCAGTTGCAGTATATAATCATTATAAAAGAATTAATAGTGAAGATGAAATAAAAGATGTAGAAATTCGGTAAAAGTAATGTGTTATTATTAGGACCAACTGGATGTGGAAAAACTTTACTTGCACAAACTTTAGCAAGAATTTTAAAAGTACCTTTTGCAATTGCGGATGCTACTACTTTAACAGAGGCTGGATATGTTGGAGAAGATGTTGAAAATATTTTACTTAAACTAATTCAAGCTGCGGATTATGACGTAAAACTTGCAGAAAAAGGAATTATATATATAGACGAAATAGATAAAATAACAAGAAAATCTGAAAATCCATCTATTACAAGAGATGTTAGTGGAGAAGGTGTACAACAAGCATTACTAAAAATAGTTGAAGGAACTGTTGCATCTGTTCCACCACAAGGGGGAAGAAAACACCCACATCAAGAATTTATACAAATAAACACAGCAAACATATTATTTATATGTGGTGGTGCATTTGAAGGATTGGATAAAATTATTGATGAAAGAATTGGAAAAAAAGTAATAGGATTTGGAGCAAAAATTGAAAGTAAAAAAGAAGTAGATAAGTCAGCTATCTATGGTGAATTATTACCACAAGACTTATTAAAATTTGGACTAATTCCAGAATTTGTTGGAAGACTTCCAATTGTTGCTACATTAAAAGAATTAGATAGAGAAGCTTTAATTCAAATAGTAACAGAGCCAAAGAATGCATTAGTAAAACAATATAAGAAATTATTAGAATTAGACAATGTAGAATTGGAATTTGAAAAAGAAGCTTTAAATGTTATTGTAGATAAAGCAATTGAAAGAAATACAGGTGCAAGGGGATTACGTTCAATAATTGAGGATATTATGAGAGATATTATGTTTGAAATACCATCAAATCCTAAAATTGAAAAATGTATTGTAACTAAGGAAACTGTAAAAGAGGGAAAAGAACCAAAACTTATTTTAAATGAAAATAAGCAAATAAAGAAGCAGATAAAAAAGAGAAAAGTAATACAAAAAAACACAGAAACTGCATAGATAACAAAAAGTTATAGTAAGATATAGATCGTTTTAGAATAAAAAATGTCTAAAAGCTTCTTTTTTGTGTTAACATAGTTTATATTTATTAATAACATAGTTTATATTTATTAATAACATAGTTTAACAAAAAAATTTTAAATGTTGCAAAGATTTCAAATGATATATAAGTACACCAAACTTATGTACATTTATGATAATAAAAAATACTATATTTTATTGAAAATAAAATATAGTAAATATACAATATGATAGTACATAGAAAATAGGAGGAACAAAAGAAAATGAAAAACAAAGGAATTACATTGATAGCACTTATTATAACAATAATAATACTATTAATCTTGGCAGGAGTAACAATAAATCTAATATTGGGAGAAAATGGACTATTTAGAACAGCACAAAAAGCAGGAGAAGATTATGAAAAAGCTGGTGCAAGAGAAAAACTAGAAGCAGTATTAGTAGAACTACAAGCAGATAAAATAGCAAAAACAGAATATAATCAAAATGAATATATAGATAATAAATTGAAACAAAATAATATGCAAGTAGAAGGAGATATAGCAATAGTAGACGGATGGCAATTTGAAATAGATAGAAGTGTTCCTCAAATTGGACAGAGTTTAGGAAAAGAAACAGAATTTAGTAAAGAAACAAGAGGAAAAGCAAAATTTATATATAATCCACAAACTCAATATGTTGGAAGTGCAGAAGTTTCAATAGAAATTGACGAAAGTATAAAAACAAATAAAGTACAATATAAAATAGGAGAAGGGGAAAGTGCTACCTGGATAGATTATATAGAAGGTTCGACATTTAATGTTACAGATAATACAACTATTTATGGAAGAATTATAAGTAATGAAACAAATGAAATAGGATATAGTTTTAAGATAGAAATAAGCAATGTAGATAAAACATTACCTAAAACAGCTAAAATTGAGTTTGATAAAATAACGGCGAGTGTAAACACAGTTATAAAAGCAACAGTTACACAATATGATGATGAAACAGGTATAGATATAACAAATTGTAAGTATATTGTTAATACTTCAAAAGATGAATTGGGAACAGATTCAAGTTTATGGAATAATGCTACAAAATTTAGTTTTAATCCACAAATAATAGATATAAAGCAAGCTACAGCTGGAAATTATTATCTTCATATTCTTAGCATAGATGGAGGTAATAATTTATTTGAAACAGTATCAGATGTTATAAATTTTAAAGGTATAACATATTTGGCTAATGTAAGTGGTTACGCTTTGGATAGTCCAATGAAATCTTCTTGGTCTACATCTGGTGGAGCGTGGGATAATGCGAGATATCCTTTTAGGGGTTCTTTGCAAGCGGGTGCAAAGAAAAGAATATATGTGTGGTATAAATCTAAGGTAGATGTAACAGATAGTGATAAGGTGTCTTTATCGGCTAAGGTTTTTTACACTGCTTCGAATACAATTGAGGTTTCGCTAAGGTTAGTGAACTCACCTGGTGGAGGAACTCCTATAATGGAAGTGAAACAGTCTCTGTATGGTTCAGGTAATAACAAAATTACTAACAACCTTTCTATAGATGTTTCTAGTCTAGAACGGTTCATATTATGTAGAAGTAAGTGCTATTTGTAACAATCAGTGGCTTCGTTTTGAACCGGCGTATACTGATTCTTACTTTAGATGTTGGCTAGAATAATAAGTTAATAGGTATAACAATACAAATAAAAGTAACTAGTAATTTTATTGCTAGTTCTTTTTATATTACCTTAAAAATTTCATTTCTATTGACAATTCTATATATTAGTATTAAAATGTTAGAGTAAACTAACTTTAAACGGAGGAATAAATGAAGATATCTAGTTCATTAGAAGAGTATTTAAAAACTATATATGTATTAAAAAATACAGAAAAAGAAGTACGTGTTACAGATATTGCAAAAAAGCTTGGAATTTCAAAACCTAGCGTTAATAAAGCTCTTAATAATTTAAAAGATATAGAATTAATAGAATATGAGTCATATGGGGATATAGTATTAACAGAAGAAGGAACTGTAACAGCAAAGAATATTATGAAAAGATATTCAGCACTAAAACTATTTTTAACTGAAGTTTTAGAAGTGGATAAAGATATTGCAGAAACTGAGGCAAAATCTATGAAACATGCAATTTCAGAAGATACTGCTCAAAAATTAGAAAAATATATAAATAAAATACTAGATTTAGGAGATTTAGATTGTGGATATGATGCTACAAATCCTAAATGTTTAAATTGTGTTAAAATTACAGCAAAAAACAGAATAAAAAAGGAAGAGGAGAAAAAGTAATAATGTTAGAAATAAAAGATATATGCTTTGAAAGAGATAATAAAAAAATATTAGATCATATTAATATGAAATTAGACTTAAATAAATTTATAGCAATTACAGGACCAAACGGATCAGGAAAATCAACACTTGCTAAAATTATTATGGGAATAGAAAATCCAGATTTAGGTAATATTATTTTTAATGGAAAAGATATAACAAACTTAAAATCAGATGAAAGAGCAAGGCTTGGAATAGGATTTGCTTTTCAACAACCAGTTAAATTTAAAGGAATTACAGTATATGATTTGCTAAAAATTGCTTCTAAAAAAGAAATTAACAAAGTAGAAGCTTGTAAAATATTATCTAAAGTAGGTCTTTGTGCGAAAGAATACGTAGATAGAGAAGTAAATTCTTCATTATCAGGAGGAGAACTTAAAAGAATTGAGATAGCTACAGTTGCTGTACGCGAATCTACGTTAACTATTTTTGATGAACCAGAAGCAGGAATAGACTTATGGAGTTTTAACAACCTTATTGAAGTTTTTGAAGATATGAGAAATTTAATAAAAGGAACAACACTTATTATTTCACATCAAGAGAGAATTTTAAATATTGCAGATGAAGTAATATTAATGAGAAATGGAAAAATAGAAAAAGTGGGTACTAGTAAGGAAATACTTAAACAAGAAAATTTTGTAACTAATAGTGCTTGCTGTAAGCTTAATAAGGAGGCAAAGTCTAATGGATAAAATAGATGAAGAATTACTAAAAGAAATATCTAATGAACTTGGTGAAATTCGAGATGGTGCATATAATATTAGAAAAAATGGTGAAGGAATTGAAAGAAAAATAACAGATAATATAAATATTATTACTAAAAAAGATAAATCTGGAATAGATATATTTGTTAAAGAAAACACTAAATTTGAATTCGTACATATTCCAGTTATTATAACTGAAAGTGGACTTAAAGATGTAGTGTATAACGATTTTTATATAGGAAAAAATGCAAATGTTGTAATTATAGCAGGATGTGGAATTCATAATAATCATCACAAAGATTCTGAACACAATGGAATTCATAGATTTTTCTTAGAAGAAGGTGCAAAAGTAAAATACATAGAAAAACATTATGGAGAAGGTAGTGGTTACGGAAAAAGAATTTTAAATCCTATAACAGAAGTAGAATTAAAAAATGGGGCAAGTATGGAAATGGAAACAGTACAAATAAAAGGTGTTGATTCTACTGCAAGAGAAACTAAAGCGATACTTGAAAGTGATACAAACCTTACAATAAGTGAAAAAATAATGACACATGGAAATCAATTTGCAAAAACAGAATTCTATGTAGAATTAAATGGGGAAAATTCAAGCACACATGTAACATCAAGAAGTGTTGCTCAAGATGAATCTAAGCAAGAATTTGTTTCAAAAATATTAGGTAATACAAAATGCTATGCACACGTAGAATGTGATGCAATAATAAAAGATAATGGAAAAGTAGTAGCAATACCAGAAATAGATGCGAATAATGTAGAAGCAAATCTAATACATGAAGCAGCAATAGGAAAGATTGCAGGAGAGCAATTAATGAAATTAATGACGCTTGGCTTAACTGAAAAAGAAGCAGAAGAACAGATTATAAATGGATTTTTAAGATAAATGTATATAATTTAAAAAAATAACCACCCTATTATTGATAAGGTGGTTATATGTTTATAAAAAAATCGAAATTTGAAAAATTAATGAAAAATATAGATGAATTAAATTTTGTATTAACTAAAAATAATTTAATAGATTTAGCTGAAATTTTAGGTAATAGAAAAGAAATGCTAATAAGAAATATACTTGCAGGAATTGCAAAAGGGATAGGAATAGGCATTGGTTTTTCTATATTGACAGCAATATTAGTAATAATATTACAAAAGATAGTTACTTTAAATATACCAGTAATAGGTGACTATATAACAGATATAATTGAAATAGTTGAGGGGAATAGAAGGTAAGACAAGAGGTAATGCTAATGTTAGCATTACCTCTCTGTAAGAAACTATATTTACATAAATTGACTTTTGTATATTAATATGTTACAATAAATAAGTAACTATTAACACTGATTAAATGTAGAAAGGAGAAAAAGTAATACTTTTTCACAGGTAAAAAACTTATGAGTAATTATGGTGCAGTGTCAGAAATTCTGTCAAAAAACCCATGCAAGATTTCTTTAGTGTATGGTGTGGACGGAAAACCATATTTTTATTTCTCAAAAGGAGAGAAGCATATTATATTTCCGAAAGATTGGGAATATAATATGCAGGAAATGTACTTGAAGAAAACGATAAAAGAGAATGGACTTTTCATAGAGTACAAGATTGGCATTGTGAATAATTTGGATGAAATTATGTAATCGATGCTGTACAAGTAATCGAACAAACCTCCACTAGTTTAGCGGAGGTTTGTTCGATAGAGTTATTATAATTCTATTTCTTTGTTACTTCAGCATATTTTTTTAATTTTTCATAAACCATATAATTTACAGTACCCGCAGGGAAGTGTCCAAATTTATCTTTTTTACCAGCTGGAACACCTGTTAAAACTTCAATTCCTTCTTCGATAGAAGAAACCGCATATATATGGAAATCGCCTTTTTTAACAGCATCTACAATTTCATCCGATAAACTTAGGTTTTCTACATTTTGTACTGGTATCATTACTCCATGTGAACCATCAAGTCCACGCATTTTACAAATTTGATAAAATCCTTCTATTTTTTCGTTAACTCCACCTATAGGTTGAATTTCACCTTTTTGGTTTACAGATCCAGTAACTGCAATTCCTTGATTAATTGGAACACCAGATAAACTAGAAAGTAGGGCGTATAGCTCAGTACTTGAAGCACTATCACCATCTACACCATTATATAATTGTTCAAAACAAATACTAGCTGTTAAAGATAAAGGTATATCTTGTGCAAACATTTCACCTAAATATCCACTTAAAATATAAACACCTTTAGAATGTGATGAACCAGATAGTTCAACTTCTCTTTCTATATTTATAATACCAGATTTACCAGTATAAGTATTAACTGTTATTTTTGAAGGTTTTCCGAATGAATAATCACCAATAGTCATAACTGTTAAACCATTAATTTGTCCAACTTTAAATCCACTTGTACTAATTAAAAGAGTATTATCACGTATCATTTCAGTATATTTAGCATCATATTTCTTTATTCTATCTATTCTTTCATCTAGAGTCTTTTGAACATATTCTGCAGTTACTACTTTTGATTTTCCGAGTTTTGCCCAAGTACAAGCTTCAGCAACTATTTCGGAAAGATCATTAAATCTAGTAGATAATTTCTTTTTATCATTTGCAAGCTTAGAAGAGTATTCTACAACTTTTGCTACTGCCGTTTTATCTAAAGGTAAAAGTTCTTCCTGTTCACAAAAACCATGTATAAAACGAGCAAGCTTCATCATATTATCTTCATTTTTTGGTGCATCATCTTCAAATTCTACTTTTACTTTGAAAAGTTTTTTGAAATCAGGATCCATTGCAAGTAGTGTATGATAAATATTTGAACTTCCTATTAAAATTACTTTTAAATCTAAAGGAATAGGTTGTGGTTTTAAAGAAACCATTACCATAGAGCTACGTTGGTCTACTGCATTTTCTATATTTAATTCTTTAATCCTTAGAGCTTTTTTTAGTGCATCATAGCATAGGGAGTTTGCTAGTAAATCCTTTGCTTGTAAAATTATATAACCACCATTTGCTTTATGAAGTAATCCTGGTTGAAGCATTGTATAATCAGTTTTTAAAGCGCCATAATAGTTTTCATATTCTAATTTTCCAAATAAGTTATGATATGAATAGTTTGAATCCATAACAACAGGAGCACCTTCAGCTTCGCTATTATCAATGAAAAGATTAACACGATAATTTAACCAAGGTTGTTTTGGTTCTTGCCTTGGTGCAGGTTGGCTAGCATTAGCATTATTTTGAGTAGGTTGTTCAATAAATAATTGTACATTTTTTAATACATCTTTTTTAACATTGTCTAAAAATTTATTAATAATCTTA
The DNA here is from genome assembly GCA_948434985.1 of uncultured Clostridium sp. GTDB lineage: Bacteria > Bacillota > Clostridia > TANB77 > CAG-508 > RGIG8482. The sequence goes on along the minus strand of CAOJFV010000015.1, from coordinate 12,304 downwards.
TTTCTTTTATATTTTGCTTTAATGTAGTTAATATGAGCATTAATAGTAAGAAGAGCAACATTTGATTGCCATTCTTCTATTTTTTTATCGGAAGCTTTCTCTATAGCTTTAATTTCTGAAATAGCAGAAATTATTTGTTCTTGTACAATATTAGATTTACTTTCAAATTCTTTTTTTATATTTTCATCTAATTTTTCAAATTCTTCTTCTTCAATGGTTTTTCCATCAATAACAGGCATCATATAAATACCGTTTTGAGCAGTTTTTACTTGAAAACCGTACTTCATTGATTCTTTATTTAATTTCTCTAATAAAACAGAACGTTTTTGTTCAAATTCTTGCTTAATTAAAGTTTTTTCTTTTTCAAAATCTTCATTACTAAATGTTTTATTAATATCTGCTTTTACATCTTTAACAAATTGTTCCATATCCTCTTTAAACTCTCTACCTTGTCCGTGCAGAAAGTGGAAGAGCTATAGGTTCATTTGGGTCATCAAAGTTATAAATATAACACCAATCAGAAGGAACTTTTTTCTTCTTTGATATTTTATTTAAATAGTTTTTTGTGTACATTGTTTTTCCAACGCCATCAGGACCTTCTAGATATAAGTTATAGCCTTTAACATCAACACTTAATCCGAATTCTAAAGCCTTAATTCCACGATCTTGACCAATACCTGTATCTATGCCAGATATAGTAGATGTATCTTCAAATTTGAAAACATCTGGATTGCAATAGTCCTTTAGTTGCTTATAATTTAGTTCATTTTTTTTCATTTGTTTTTCTCCTTTCTTGCTGTTAGGCAAGTACATTTAATCATTTATATATGTATATTTATATTAAAAATATAGCGTCATAATTAAAGCATTGTTATTTTGTCCATAATAGTTCTTTCTTAAACCAATTTTTTTGAAATTATATTTTTCATAAAGTTTTATAGCATTTGTATTTGTTTCATTAACTTCTAGAGTAAGTAAAGTTGCTTTTTCAAGTTTTACAGTTTCTATCAATTTTTCTAATAGTTTACTTGCAATTCCCATATGTCTTTTCGAAATTTTTGTTACGATATTAGTAATATGTGTTTCGTCTAATACTTTCCAAATACCAGCAAAGCCGACTATTTCATTATTTATTAAAGCTACAAAATATTGAGAACTTGGATTTTCTAATTCTTTTTCAAATATTGAATATGTCCAAAAATCATCAAATTCAGATATAAGTTCATCTTTTATTTCGAACAAATGGGGAAGAGTCATTCTATCTATTACTATTTCCATTTTGTTTCTCCTCTAATTCTCTTTCCGCACTTGATTTTCTTAAATAAATAGGTGATAGATTGTATTCTTCTTCATTACATTTATTATTGGTATATATATCAAATGCAGCCATACCAAGACTTACAGAAGTTAAATCATTTCTTAAATTATTATCAGAAAAAATAGCATTTTCTTTCAAGGTTGATTTTAACATATCTTTATAAAGTATGCTACCGTTTCCAACAAAAAATATTGGTTTATTACATTTTTTTAATATTTCTGTAACATAATTGATATTTTCGGCTAAATAATCATTTTCTTTTATATGTGAATGCGTAGAATTATCAAATAAACCAAAATAAACATTATCATTTTTGGCATCTATTAAAGAACAAATATAACCATCAAAATCAACATTATAAGCAAGTGCCATAAGAGAGGTTATTCCGAATGGATTTTATATTTGTAACATCAAAAAAAGCTTTTACAGTAGAAATACCAATTCTTATACCAGTAAAAGAACCAGGACCTTTGTCACAGGCAAGTAAATCTATATCATTTAGAGTTAAGTTTGTTTCTTTAAAAATTTGTTCAATTTGTGGCATTAATTTTACAGAATGAGTATTAGTATCATTATTTGATATTTCTTTTACTAATTTGTTATCTTCTAAAATTGCAACAGAGCAAATAGAAGAGGCTGTATCAATACTTAAAATTTTCATTATATATTCCTCCTAAATCGCATATTAGAATTTTATTTAATATAGAAGTGAGGCGGTACTCGTCGATAAATTTATAATTCTTTAACTAAATCTATATATTTATTTCCAATAGCAGATACTTTTAAAATTCTTGTATTTTCATGTTCAAAATCTCTTTCAAAATCTATTTTAATATAACTTGAAGGTAGGGCATCTTCTATAATTTCACCCCATTCGATAATACATATTCCACTATCAAAATATCCGTCTCCACCAATTGCATAAAACTCATCTGTAGAGGAAATTCTGTAAACATCAAAGTGATATATATTAATACCGTTTTTATTATATTCATTAACAATAGTGAAAGTAGGACTAGAAATTTCTTCACTAAGTCCGAAGTAAGATAAAAAACCTTCAGTAAATTTTGTTTTTCCAGAACCTAAATCACCAGATAAAACAACAACATCTCTAGGATTTAATTTACTTGCAAGCTTATTTGCAAAAGACATAGTATCATCTTCAGAATGTGAAATAAAATTGTACATACATAAAAACCTCCATTCGAGCAATTTGCGCTTAAAAAATCTAATAAAAACCTAAAATAAATTGTGAGAATCAAAGAGGTTTTTATTAGCCATCTCAAAATTTGATGAATTTTGAGGGCGATGAAATCTTGATAGTTTGAAAAAAAGTTTTTCGAACTATCATCTCCTTTTGTAGAAAAATAGTTAATATATAAGTATTTTATATTATTATAAGTGATTTGTAAATTAATATCAAAAAAAAGGTTAAAATTTTTTATAAAAACTATTGACAAAAAAATATATAACCATTATAATTTATAAATGTTGATAGAAGAAAAGTATATGCAGGTGTAGTTCAATGGTAGAATTCCAGCCTTCCAAGCTGGCTATGCGGGTTCGATTCCCGCTACCTGCTCCACCGCCCTTAGCTCAGTTGGTCAGAGCAACCGGCTCATAACCGGTGGGTCCAAGGTTCGAATCCTTGAGGGCGGACCACTTTTTTTATAATTTAATATATGGACAGGTGGCCGAGTGGCTAAAGGCGGCAGACTGTATGCTTTGCTTAAAAAAGCAGAAATTGCAGCCCATATAAGTGATTATATGGTGAAAACCGGGCTAATTCGGGGAAGTCTTAACAGATAAGCTGATGATAATCCCGAGCTAGAAAAGAAATTTTCGAGTGTAGAGACTTTATACCTGGTATCTTAAAAAGATAAAGAGAAAGTCCAGACTACAAACAATATTGGTAGCGAAAGCTATAGTAGTAAGAAATCTGTTCTCATACGAGTACGAAGGTTCGAATCCTTCCCTGTCCACCAAAATACAAGGAAACTTGTATTTTATTTTTACACCATACACGAACAAAAGTTCTGCAAAGGAGAAAAAATGAAATTTACTACGAATAAAGAAAAAGGTAATTCAGCTTTAGGAATAGCAATTGCTTATTTTTCAACAAATGGATATGTAGTATCTATACCATTAAATGACACGCAAGACTATGATTTAGTAATTGAAAAAGAAAACCATTACTATGGTATACAAGTAAAGGCAACATCTTGTAAAACAAAATATGATATTTATCAAGTTGCTCTAAAAAGTTGTGGAGGAACCAAAGGAAAAACATACAAAACAGTAGTAGATACTAATATTGATTATTTGTTTGTGATTACAGATAAAATGGATATGTATATGATACCAAAAGAATTTATAAATAATAGAAGCACTTTAAATTTATGTAGTAAGTATGAAAAATATAGAGTGAAATAGCAATGAACAGAAAGATATACATAAAACCTTGACAAATATGTGAGCAAATAGTACAATTAAAGAGTATTTAAATATGAAATGAGGTAGTAATATGTATAAAATGCTAGTACTTGATTTAGATGGAACTTTATTAAATGATGAGAAATATATACCAGAAATAAATGTAAGTGCAATTAATAAGCTATATGAAGATTTTGGGGTAATACCTGTAATTGCTACAGCAAGACCACTAGAAGTAGCAAAATTTATTGCAGAACAAGGAGGAGAAGCCTTCGGAAAATATATTATAGCTACAAATGGTGCAATATTATGGGAAACAGAGACTGGAAAAACTGTAAGTAGATCATTATCTAAAGAACAAATAACTCGCCTTGTTGAAGTGTGCGAAACAAATGGGCTAGAATATGAATTTATGACAACAAAATGTGAAGTTGCAGATTCTAAATATTCGTATAGACGTACTATAGATCCAATGTATGACAATATGGGAGTACCATTTAATTATCAAAGTAATATGAGAGAATATATATTAGGACAAGACGATCCAATACCATTATTTGCTGTTAATGGAACAGAAGAAGAATTGCAAGTTGCTATGAAAGAATTACAAGCTATACAAGGTTTACAAATATCAGACCTTTGTACACGTACAACTCCAGAAAAAGATCCAGAAGGAAAAATTAAAACTTTGGGATATTTTGACATTATGAGAGAAGGAGTTACAAAAGCAAGTGCTATTGAGATACTAGCAGAAAATTTAGGTATAGATAAAAAAGAGATAATTGCTGTTGGAGATGGGGGAAATGATAAAGAAATGCTTGAAGCAGTAGGATTAAAGGTAGCAATGAAAAATGCAAAACCATCACTAAAAGAAATTGCTGATGTAATTACTCCAGTGGACAATAATGAAGGACGGAGTAGGAAGATTTGTAAATGTATTGCATAGACAATTGGCAGAGGAGCAAGAAAGAAATAATCGACATTTGACAGATAGAGAAAGTTTTGATAGTATGGATGAAGAATTAGAACCATAAAATATGAGGTGTAAAACATATGAAAAAACCATTTATAATAGGTATTGCAGGAGGAACTGCTTCTCGGTAAATCAACATTAGCCAATAAAATAAAAGAAGAATTTAAGGATGATGTTATCGTACTAGCACACGATTTTTATTATAAAAGTTTAACAGATATAACTCTAGAAGAGAGAAAGAAAAGAAATTATGATTGTCCAGAGGCTTTTGAAACAGATTTAATGATTAAAGATGTAAAAGCGTTAATTAATGGACAAACAATTGAAAGGCCAATATATTCATATACAGAACGTTTAAGAGAAAGTAAAACGGTTACAGTAGAACCAGCACCTATAGTAATTATAGAAGGAATACTTGTATTAGAAAATGAAGAACTAACCAATTTGATGGACTTTAAAGTTTTCGTAGATACAGATGCAGATATAAGATTAACGAGGTTAGTTGAAAGAGACAGAAAAGAAAGAGGATTAGACCTAGAATATATTATTTCTAAATATAAAGATACATTAAAACCAATGCACGAAAAATATGTAGAGCCTTGTAAGAAAAAAGCAGACATTATTATTCCAGCAAATAGAGATAATAATGATATTGGATTTAATGTTGTAATAAATAAAGTTAAAGATATAATAGAGAATGAATAATACTTAAAGTAATATAGAGGTTTTAAATGATAGAGAAATTAAGTAGTTGCAATTTGTGTCCACACAATTGCAATGTAAATAGATTAGAAGGAAAAATAGGAAGATGTAGATGTAATGCTAAGGTTAAAATTGCCTTAGCATCACTTCATTATTACGAGGAACCATGTATTAGTGGAAAAAATGGTTCAGGGACAGTGTTTTTTAGCAACTGTAATTTAAATTGTAAATATTGTCAAAACTATGAGATAAGCCAAGCTGGAAAGGGAAGAGAAATAGAGATAGAGGAGTTAGCTAAAATTTTCCTAGACCAGCAAGAAAAAGGGGCTAATAATATTAATTTAGTTACTCCAACATCATATGTATATCACATAATAGAAGCACTAGATATTGCGAAAAAAAATGGATTAAACATACCTATTATTTATAATACAAATGGATATGAAAATATAGAAACAATAGAGCTATTGAAAGGTTATATAGATGTATATTTACCAGACTTAAAGTATTATAGTAATGAGATTTCAAAGAAATATTCTGGAATAGATAATTATTTTGAAATATCAACAAAAGCAATAAAAAAGATGTATGAACAAGTAGGCACGCCTATATTTAATGAAGATGGTATTATACAAAAAGGGGTAATAATAAGACATTTAGTATTACCAAATCATATATTAAATTCAAAACATATTTTAAAATGGATTAAAAAGAATATGCCAAATGACACATATGTTAGTGTAATGGCACAATACTTTCCAACTTATAAAGCAAAAGAGGATGAATTAATCAATAGAAAATTAACAAAGAATGAATATAAACAAATAGAAGAATATTTATATTCAATAGACTTAGAAAATGGATATATACAAGAATTAGGAGAACATGAAGAGGAATATGTTCCAAATTTTTAAAATTATGTAAAACACATTGACTATTTTACATAGAAATGATAAAATAATTAGCATATGCTTGTAAATAAGTGTTATTTTAAATTATGAATAATACAGAAAGGAGTGAAAAAGACGGACAAGCATATAAAATAACAAGAGGAGTTAATATATGAAAAAATGGCTCGTAGTATTACTTGCTCTTATGTTTAGTTGTTGTAGCCTAAATGCTTTAGCAGCAGAGGACGAAGAATCCAAAACTTCATATAATGAGGCTGAAGAGGCAGGGAGGAGGGCAATAAACAACATTGAGCAAGCAAGCAATCTTGTAGACGGAGAGTGGGATGCAATTGAATTAACTGGCTTATATGTTAGGCTGTTTGACGCAATTACAGAAACTGTGGAAAAAGAAGGTGAGGAAAAAGGGTATCAGATTGTAGAGATAAACTATTCTGATGATAAACAATATTTCTCCATAAAAGTAAAACCCACAGTATACCATATTAAAAAAGGTGACACTCTTACAAAGATTGCGAAAAAAAAAGGAACTACAGTAGATAATCTACTGGAAATGAATCCAGAAATAACGGATCCAAATCTGATTTATGAAGGAAATACTCTGAGAATTAAATAACACGTCTTTTTTATTCTAAAAAGCAGGGAAATTTGTTTTCCCTGCTTATCTTAATTTTCTAATTTATGAAATACTTTTTTACCTTTTTTCAAAATTGCATATCCATCATTAAAGTCTGAATCGGTTAAACAATAATTTATATCTTCTATTTTAGTATCATTTAAACTAATACCACCTTGAGCAATTAAAGTTCTTGCTTGACCTTTTGAAGGAGCAATACCAGTTATTACTATTGCATCAACAATAGATATGTTTTTACTATCAATTTTTGTTGTTGGCATATTTTCAGAGCTTCCAGTACCATTAAATAAAGCTCTTGCAGCATCACATGCTTTAACTGCTTCATCTTCTCCATGAATAAGTTTAGTAATTTCAAAAGCAGCAATTTTCTTTGCTTCATTTATTTTTTCATCTTTTAAGCTAGCAAGTTTTCTAACTTCGTCCATAGGAAGATATGTAAGCATTCTTAAAACATCATAAACTTCAGTATCTCCAATATTTCTCCAGTATTGGTAAAACTCATATGGAGAAGTTTTGTTAGCATCTAACCATAGAGCACCATTTACAGTTTTACCCATTTTTTTACCTTCAGCATTAAGAAGTAGAGGGCAAGTTACACAAAAACTTCCATTCTGATGGATTTTACGTATTAAATCAACACCAGCAAGCATATTAGACCATTGGTCATCTCCACCAATTTGAACTTTACAACCTTTTTCTTCAAAAAGATGTAAGAAGTCATAGCTTTGCATAAGCATATAATTTAATTCAAAAAAAGTTAAACCTTTTTCCATACGTTGTTTAAAACATTCAGCGTCAAGCATTCTGTTTACATTAAAATGAACACCATATGTACGAATAAAATCCATATAATTTAAATCTAATATCCAGTCACCATTATTTACAATAATAGCAGCATTATCACCTTCGAAAGAGATAAATTTACTTACTTGTTTCATAATATTGTCTACGTTTTTAGAAATTTCTTCACGAGTTAACATTTTTCTCATATCTGTTTTTCCACTTGGGTCACCAATAAATGCTGTACCACCACCTATTAAAATTATAGGAGTATGTCCACATTTTTGAAAATATGACATCATCATAAGAGGAATAAAGTGACCAATATGTATACTATCAGCAGTAGGGTCTATTCCTAAATATACTTTTGTTTTTTCTTTTTTTACCATTTCTTTGAATTCTTCTTCAAAAGGGATTTGTTTAATTAAATCTCTATCTTTTAATACATCATAAATAGAAAGATTACTTAAATCTTCATTTTGCATAAAATTACCTCCTTAAAGTAACAAAAAAGCACGGAGGGTACCGTGCTTTAATACATATATTATAAATTAATATTTAAATTAGTACCTATATTTAATTTACTAGATATTTTAGAAAATTCCTTGTTTTCAAAATATCTATTTAAATTTTTTACAGATATTCCAGTATCAACCGAAATAGAATCTATTGAATTAGAATAGTTTTCACCTTCTAAATAACTTTTTAACTTAGACATTTCGAAACTATCTTTTGGGCTACAATTATAACAAACATTACTATCAGATAGAAAAAAACATCCACAACGATCACATTTTTTAAATTCCATAATAATCCTCCAAATATCAAAATAAAACATATTCTTTTGTTTCTTGATACACATTCTATCACAAAAAAACAGAAAAAGAAAGTAAAAAACAAAAATATTGACAAAATATTCGTGAAGTATTAAAATTGTTGCGATAAATATTTAGGAGGTAATTTTATGAAAGCATATGTATGTAAAGTATGTGGATATGTTCATTTTGGCGAAGAAGCTCCAGAAAAATGCCCACAATGTGGAGTTGGAAAAGATAAATTTGAATTAAGAGAAGAAAATGAAAAAAATGAATATGCAGATGAACATATAATTGGTGTAGCAAAGGGATTAGATGAAGAAGTAGTTAAAGGATTAAAAGATAATTTTATGGGAGAATGTACAGAAGTAGGAATGTACCTTGCTATGAGCCGTCAAGCAGATAGAGAGGGATATCCAGAAGTAGCAGAAGCTTTCAAAAGATATGCTTATGAAGAAGCAGAACATGCAGCTAAATTTGCTGAACTTTTAGGAGAAATTGTTTTCCCAGATACAAAAAAAAATGTAATGTTAAGAGCAGAGGCAGAATGTGGTGCTTGTATGGGTAAAAAACAACTTGCAACACGTGCAAAAGAATTAGGATATGATGCAATTCATGATACAGTACATGAAATGTGTAAAGATGAAGCAAGACATGGAAAAGGATTTGAAGGATTATTAAAAAGATATTTCAATGATTTATTAAATTAATATTAAATGAATGGTATTAGAAAAAAGACTGCTAGTAGCGTTCTTCTTTTGACAAACTATGCAAAATAGAGTATAATATAATTAATTAAACAATAAAGTTATGTAGAAAAAGTTAAAGGAGAAAAAATAATGAGAGCACAACAGAGAACATTGAAAACAGTTGGAGAATTACTGGAGGTAGCTATTGCAGCTTACAGGCATCCTAATAACATATGGGTGTATATTCCGACAGAAATTTCGAAGGCTGCGAATGAGGCAGTAAAAGAGGGAGTACAAAAAACTCCTTCTTTGGAAACAAAAGGAGCTCCAAATTCTTTAGGTAGCTTGTTATCAAGTATTACAAGACCTGGAGAAGAAAAAATGCAGTTTGATGTAGACCAGAAACCGACTATGGTTTTGTCTCTATCAGTGGATTTTTCTGCAGAAACCGACTATTGTGGGTGGTATTAATTTAAAATCCCCGAGCCAGACAGTTTTGGCACGGGGATTTTACTATTTACAATTATTTTTATTATTTTGTTTTTGATTATTCATTTCTTCTCTATTTTGATTTTCTATTCTTTCGTTATTTTTGTTTTGATTTTTATTTTGGTTTTTATTTTGGTTTTTTGAATTCTTTGCCATTAAAAAGCACCTCCATTTCTTATTACACAATAATATTTTTTACAAAAAGGGGAAAAATATTCATAAAAATGTAAAATGAATCAAAAAATTAACAATATGTAAAAAATTGTGATATAATAGTGAACGAAATATTTTAAAATATAGGAGAAATAGAAATGAATAATATAGTAATTGGAATTGAAGGATTAGTTGGAGCTGGTAAAACATCTATATGTAGAAAATTGATAAAAACTATTCCTCAAACAGTACTACTAAATGGAGGAAACTTATACAGAACTATTGTATATGCAATGATTCAAAGTGGTAAAAAATTAGAAGATTTAAAAAGTGAAACAAATAATATTGATATTAAAGCTATTATGGATTATTTTAATATTGAAATAAAGATTAAAAATAATGAAACGAATTTTTATATAAATGGGAAATTAGCAAAAGAGGAAGATTTACAATCAAAAGAAGCATCTCTTGCTGTATCAGTAGTTGGAGGGAAGGCTGATAATACAGCATTATTTGAATTTGCAAGAAATTTAATTAATAATTTAAAGAAAAATTATAATGTTATAATATCTGGAAGAAGTATAATGCAAATATATCCAGATACAGATTATCACTTTTTTATAACAGCTAGCTTAGAAGAACGAATAAAAAGAAAATGCATACAATATAAAGGTGAAGTTAAAGAAGAGGAAGTACGTAAAAATATACTTAAAAGAGATGAATTACAAGAAAAAGCAGGTTTTTATAAATTACATAATAAAACAACCACAATAGATGTTACAGATTGTAGAACAGTAGAAGAATCAACAAACAAAGTATTGGAAAAAATAAAACTACCAAGCGTAAACATTTAAGAGGAGGAAAGGTTCTTGAGTTATATTAATGAAAAATTAGTAGAGTTTAATAGTTATTTGAAAAATAGAAAAGTAGCAATAATTGGATTAGGAGTAAGTAATATACCATTAATAGATTATTTATATAACTTGTCAGCTAAAGTTACAGTATTTGATGATAGAAATATTGAGAACATACCAAAGGATATAATGGATAAAATTACAAAATATGCATTTGAGTTTTCATTTGGGGAAAATTGTTTATCAAAACTTGTAGGATTTGATTTGATATTCCGTTCTCCAAGTTGTATGCCAACAAAAAAGGAGTTAGTAGGAGAAGCTGAGAGAGGAGCAATAGTAACATCTGAAATAGAAATGCTTATGGAAATGGCACCATGTAAAATTATAGGAATAACTGGTAGTGATGGAAAAACAACTACTACGAGCCTTGTGTATGCTATTGCAAAAGAAGCGGGATATAATGCATATTTAGGAGGAAATATTGGTACACCATTATATACAAAACTTGAGAATATGCAACCAGAAGATATAATTGTATTAGAATTAAGCAGCTTTCAACTAATGAATATGAACATAAGTCCAGATATTGCGGTTATAACAAATGTAACACCAAATCATTTAAATATACATAGTTCATATGAAGAATATATAGATGCAAAGAAAAATATATTTAAAAATCAAAATGAACAGGGAATAGTAGTACTGAATTATGATAATGAAATTACAAGAAAGTGTAAGAATGAAGCAAATGGAAAAGTAGTTCTATTTAGTAGTAAAGAAAAATTAGATAATGGAATTATTGTTGATAATGATGTTATAAAAGAATGTGAAGATAAATTAAGAAAACATATAATTAATACTAGTGATGTTAAGCTAAGAGGGATGCACAATTATGAAAACATTTCAGCAGCAATTGCAGCAACAAAATCATTTGTAGATACAGAAACTATAACAAAAGCAATTAAAAAGTTTAATGGAGTCGAACATAGACTAGAATTTATAAGAGAATTTAATGGGGTAAAATGGTATAATGATTCAATTGGAACAAGCCCAACAAGAACAATTGCAGGATTAAATTCATTTAATGAAGAAATTATATTAATTGCAGGAGGATATGATAAACATTTAGATTATGAACCAATTGCGAAACCAATAGTAGAGAATGTAAAAGGATTAATTTTAATAGGAGGGACAGCTGAGAAAATATATAATGCAGTAGAAAAAGAGCTACAAAGGCAAGGTAGAAATTTAGATATTTATATGTGTAATGAATTTAAACAAACAGTACAAATAGCAAATGAGATTGCAAAGCAAGGTCAAATAGTTTTATTTTCACCAGCAAGTGCAAGTTTTGATTTATTTAAAAACTTTGCCGAAAGAGGAGAAAAGTTTAAAGAGTTAGTAAAAAGTTTGTAAATTTGTAAAAAAACTTGTTGACATAGTAAATAAAATCTTGTATAATGAATATACTAATATAGATAACAGTAGTTATCTATATTTTAAAAGAGGAGTACCACTGCCAATAAGTGTGGAGCTTTAAAAGAGGAGTACCA
>CAOJFV010000014.1 GCA_948434985.1 uncultured Clostridium sp. | reverse complement strand
GAGCAATGCTTCATAAAGCAGTTTATTGGCAATTAATAGTGGCAAATCCTGCAGAACGTGTTCAAGCACCTAAAGCCAGAAAACCTAAAAGAAAATCTTATGATGATGAGCAAACTAAAATACTACTTGAAAATTTAGAATTGCTTTCTGTAGAAGAAACTAAATATAAAGTTGCTATTATCCTAACAATCTTTACTGGTGTTCGTTTAGGCGAGTTAATGGGATTAGAATGGCAAGATGTTGATTTTAAAAATGGAATTATCTGTATTAATCGTTCTAGTCAATATCTATCAGATATGGGTGTTTTTACAAAAACACCTAAAACAGAAAGTTCCATTAGAGAGATTGCAATACCCGAATTTATCATTTCTTTGCTTGAGGAATATAAGTTATGGTATGAAGAACAAAAATCCATTTACGGCGAATTATGGACTAATTCTGATAGGTTATTTGTACAAGCTGATGGCAAACCTATGCATCCTTCTTCAATTAGCAAATGGTTTGTTAGATATGTAAGTACAATTGGATTACCTGTAATTAATTTTCACGGATTAAGACATACAAATGCAAGTTTACTAGTGGCACAAAATGTTGATATAGCTGTTATTTCTGCAAGACTTGGTCATGCACAAATAAGTACAACATTAGATTTTTATGTACATCCACTACTTTCTCATAATAGAAAAGCTGGATATGCACTAGAAAACTTGTTATTACCAACAAGGTCTTAATTTTAACTTTTTTCTAATTTTCACAAACGAAAATAAAAGCCGTTACAATTTTCACGATATAAAAATAAAAGGCAACTAAATATGAAAATTTAGATTTCCCATTGCCTTTTATAGTATATAAAAAAGTATAAAATTTTAATGATTTTTTATTAGAATTTAAGGAGTTTGAGGTCAAAATATTACCCAATTTTTACCCAATTCTACATAATATTGCTTAAAAATAGCATTATTGTAAACAAATTGGAGGCAACAAAAAATCACTAAAACCATTATAGTTCTAGTGATTCAAGATTGGTTGCGGGGGTAAGACTCGAACTTACGACCTTCGGGTTATGAGTACTTCTCTGAAAGTATTGGCTTACAAGGCTTTTGTCGGTTTTTGTTGGTATATTTGGTGTACCCATTTTTTGTACTTTGTAAATTTATGTGATTTTAGGTTCATTTTGGTTAAGAGCACGCTCAGATTGAGCCCAATTATTTTTAATTTATGGAGGTATGAGATATGAATAATTTTAGAGAAGTTAGTGATGATATTTTGAAGGAATGGTTTGATGTTAGAGAGACAACTTATTTGTGCTATGCAGATAAGCAAGATAGGGAAAATGAGCTTAAGTTTGATGATTTTAGAGAGAATATTTTAATGAATATTCCTAAACAGAATTATTCTTATGTAGATAAACAGCATGATATGCTTTATGATGAGTTTATGAGGTATTTGACTATATTACTGAGAAATATTATAGGAATGGATTTTGTGATGGGATAGAATTAATTATTTGATGTTGTGATAAATAATAATAATGTTCCATTTTAAAGTGCAAAATTTGCACTTTAAAAATAAAAATTACACTTTAAAATATCCAAAAAGCGAGATTAGTTCTCGCCTTTTATCTGCTATAATTAGACTTCTAGTGTTCCTATATAATAATCATAACTATTGGATTTAGATTTATCCTTTAAAAAAGAAACTGAATAATTTTCATTCGAAACATATATATGTACATTATTAGATTCACATTCAAATGTTATATCTCCTGCCGAATTTTGCGTAATTGTATTATATTCTCTATAATAATTTAAATATTCTGAAGGAGCTTCTCCAATTATAACTAATTTAGGATTAATTTTATCTAATATTTCTTTTGGAATTTTTCCAGAATCTCTTCCATGATGTGGAGCAAAAATAATATCTGCTTGTTCTATTGCTAAATCATCTTTTATATTTTCCATAAAGTCCTTTTCTAAATCTCCAAACCATAAAATATCTACTCCATTTTCTAAACTATATTTAATTATTGGAGAAATATTATTATGGCTTTCACCATTATGTGCTTTTTCTAATGCATCCTTAAAATATAGATTTGCAGTATTTGGCCATAATACGTTTATTCCAGAAGATCCTCTATAAACTCCTGAGTCATCATCTCCTTTCTTATTCATCCATTTTCTACTGCAACCTTTATATAAATAAAAATGTTTATTTCCGTCTCTTAAAGAACAATATTCCTCAAAGTCTTCTGTTTCATTTTTCTTTGTTGCTTTATTCTCTACGCAATAAAAATTGCTAATTCCGATTTTTTCTTCATATTTCTTTAAACCCATTATATGATCGTCATCTGGGTGCGTCGAGATAAATCTTTTAATTCCTTTATTTTTAGATTTGTTTATTATTTCATTAATTATTCTTTCTTCGTTATCTTCGTCCATATAACAATCAATAACAGTAAAATTATCTGTATTATGGTTAATATAAAACATATCTCCATTTCCAACAGAAAATGATTTTATTATGCTCATTTATTTTCCTCCTTCTTATTTATTTTTCTACTATAATTTGACTTACAAAATCTTTAGCTTTCATTTTACAAAATATAACTCCTACTATATAACCAACTATACTAGCTATTAATTCTTTATAGAAATAACTTGGCCATATTATTGTTAAAATAAGTATTACTATTTCTATAATAAATATTGTAAATACGATATCTCTTATAATACAATATCCTGAATTCTTACTTTTTACAATTTGGTTTTCTCTTACTGGTTTATAATATTTAACATAAAAATCATTATTTGATATATCCTTCAGTTCTTTAATTATCTTATTATTTTTATAAATTCTTTTATCACCTTCTATATATTTATGCGTTTTTTCAAAAGAACTTTTTTTATAAATAATCACTAATGCAATTCTTTCCTTTTGCTGTCTATTAAATATTGATAAGAATAATAATGTTAATACCAATATTATTGCATCTATAGTCCATACATTTTTTATTACTTCTACATTTATTGCATTAATATTCAAAGTTATGTGGTATGATATTGCAATAATCAATGTATAAATTGGTATATATCTTTTTTCAAAATTTATTTCCATTTTCTTTCTCCTCTTATGTTATTCATTATAACAGTATTATTTTTTTATTTACATACCTAAAATGCGACAAAATAGATATTTTTAATCTGTTTTGTCGCATTTTGTATCATTTTGTAATTTTCATAAAATTCATTAATGTTATTTTTCTTTAAACTATCTCGAAGTGATTCTATAATTTTAACTTTTTCTTCAAGAGTAATATTTTTACCTTTCAAAAATTTATCAGATATTTTTATATATTCATCTTCCGTTATTTTGTCTATTTCAAACAAATTATCTAAACTTGCTTCATATATATTAGCTAACTTTATAGCTTCTGTTATACTCATTTCTCTTTTATTTGTTTCCCAACTTGAAACTTTTGAACGACTTATATCTAACTTTTCAGCTAATTGTTCTTGTGTAATTTTTTTATTTTTTCTTAATTCTTTCAATTTTTCTACTATTATATAATCCATATACTTCACCTTTTTATTTATAACATATCTTTTATGCATTTTTTGTCGAAACTTGTCATTCAATATAAAAAAGCAAAATATTTCTGTAATCGATTACATATATACCTTGCTTTTTATATCTAATTTGATTTATATATTTCATTAATACTATCTTTTCATTTGCATTATACTAACTTTAATTATTTAAAAAATATTTTATAGTATTCCTATATTGATCTTGTGCATTTAAGCAAGTATCAATTAAATAGCCTTTTTCATTTTTGTATTCTTTTAAACCTCTATAATAAAACAATTTATCCTTATCTAGAATGATAAATGGTACTATATTATTTTTTTAACATTCTTTAAACGCAATTATTCTACCTACTCTACCATTACCATCTTGAAATGGATGTATCTTTTCAAATTTAGTATGAAATTCTTTTATCATATCTTCTATCAGATTTTCTTTTGCTTTATCTAACATATAATCAACTAGTTTAAAATGATTCGCGGTTTCTAATATATCATCCACGTTTGCAATTGTTTCTCTTTCAAATAAAATTGTATTTGTTTCAAATAGATATCTTGTTTGATCTTCTGTTAATTTGTTACCTTCAATATGATTTGTGTTATATGCAAATATAATTTGTGTATTTTGATATAAATTGCCTTTTAACTTCATTTCTTTTTGTTCTCTTAGTATGTTTAATACATTAATTTTAGATATATCATCTTTTTCATCCTTTAACAATTCATCTATAGTTATTCTAAATATCTCCGCTAATCTTTTTATTGATTCTATATTTAGTTCTATCATTCCAGATAATTCAAATCTCTTTTTTTCTTTCTTCTTATCGTCTTCAAAAACATTTCGCTGATTATCTAACTCACTTTGTATAGCATCAAAAATGGCCTCTATCTGTTCATTTGTATATTCATAAATGATGTATTAGTCAAATTATGTAGTTTAGAAATAGATTCAATTATTTTATTTGTTCTTTTTTCAGCAATTCTTTTAAAATTATCTTTTTTATTATCTATAATCTTTCCTTTCGACAAAATTTTACCACATTTAATAATATTTATTAAATTTATAAACTTTAATTTCTTCCAAAGAACACATAATAAGGATAACCTGCCTCAATATACAATTCTGCCAATTCCATCTTATATCGTTCCATCAATTCTAAATATTTTTGCTTAAATACATTTTTACAAATCCATTCAACACCTTTGTTAGAAATTATGATTTTATTATAATTTAAAAATTTAAATTTCTCTAATCCATTATTACACATTTTTCTAATTGCTTTTCCATCAGTAATATTTTCTCTATTGAAATATTTGCATAGTTATTTAGTATCTATTGTTGTGTCAATGATGTGAAAAAAGTATACTTGCAAATTTGTTACTTATTGTCTGTTGACTAATCTGTATCTTTGACGTTTAATTATATTTGGAGGAATATTATGGATATAAAGGAAATTTTTAGTAAAAATTTAAGAAAATATAGGAATCAACTTGGACTTTCTCAAGAGAAATTTGCAGAGAAAGCTAAATTACATAGAACATATATTAGTGCAGTTGAATCTAAGAGAAGAAGTATTTCTTTAGATAATATACAAAAAATTGCTGAGGCACTAGGAATTGAAACATATAAATTGTTTTTGTCTGAGGATGGTGATTCTAATGAATAATGCAGATTTAGGAATTACTATTCAAAAATTTATATGTGATAATTTTAATATACCTATCCCTGTTGAAGCTTATGAACAATTTAATTCTAATTACAATGAAAGTTATATAACAAACTTAGATGTTAAGGCTTGTGTAACATCTGCTTTCGATGAATTAGATGTTGTCCCAAAAGAATGTGTTACCTACACTAGCTCTACGAATATTGGTGAAAGGTATAATCCAAATAATTTTATATTAATGAATTCCAAAACACTTTCAATTAGAACATCTAAATCTAATGATAAAATTGCTCCCAGAGTTGTTGGACAAGCTGGAATTGATACATTTAATTACCACTTTAACCAGTTTTCAAATAAAAATATAGAAAGCAAAGAAGAAATTAAATCTGTCGTATATAATAATATTCACAAAATGTTACCAATATTTTTTGACTATCTTTTTATATCAGATTTTACTATATGGTTTCAATATGACTCTAACGAACAATTAACATATACAATTTTTGATAGAAATCAATTTTTAGATTTAGAATTTGATCGTTTTAATTTCTCTTTCACAAGAGATTTAGAAAACTGGGTTGAAAGTACTACTTTAAAATATAAAAATAAATCAATTGCAGAAATACAAATACATAAAAATAGAACATTTAAATTTAGATTCATTATGAAAACTGTCATTGAATTTTTAAAAACAATCACTTTAAATAATGAAACTTTTGGAATGACTGCAGAAAAAACAATTTGCACGTTATATAATTTAGATTTTCCTGAACATTTGTTACATAGAACATCTAAAATTATTGAGGCTCAAATTAAACCAACTATTATAGAGGCCTTTCAAAAATTACCTATTCCTATAAAACATACTGGTTCTGAAACAGGAATTAGAAAAGCAGAAAGTAAATGTCCTTATGATTTTATTTTAAACGGAAATTTGACACTGTCTTTAAAAACAAATACAGGAAATATGGTTTGTCCTCCTGAAGTAGGGCAACCAGGTTCTTCTACTTGCTATTTATATTTTAAAAATTTATGCGATTGTAACGAGATCAACGAAACATCATTTAAGCGAATGGTATATACAAATATAGATAAAATGCTTCATATATATGCTACTCATTTGTTTGATTCTGATTACTTATTATGGATATATCAGAAAAAAGATAGTTATTTTTATAACGTATTTAAAAAAGATTATGCATCAAATTTTGAATGGAAAAAAGAAAATATAACTTTCACAAAAGAAAATATTGAAGATTGGAATGAAAGCAATACTGTAAAATACAATAATCTATCTATCGGAGAGTTTCAAGTTCATAAAAATAGGAATTGCTATAAATTTAGATTTAATCTAACTAATTTAATTAAAGTAATTGAGGGAGATAATGTATGAAAGGAAGAATTTTTGTTGTAGACCACGATTATATGATGAATTTAGATAAAGATATGGAAATAAAAGCTAAGCTTCCACCTTTAGAACGTGCTCAATGGTATAAATCTACTACAAGTCTATTAGCTGATATGTTTCAAATTCAATTGGGTGATTATGCTTTTTTATGGGAAACTAAAGGAAATAATTCGGACAGCTTTATTTGGGGTGTATATAGAGTTACATCTGATCCTTTTTTTGACTATCTGGAGCCTAATTTTATAAAAATAAAAATTGAACCTGCTTATTTATTTGAAACTCCATTAATAGAATATGATATTTTAAATGACCCATATAATAAAATTGATTTATGGAATATTGTTGGAAAAAAAATTGCTGAAAAACATAGGGCTTCAACGCAATTATCTCCTTATGAAACTGAATTTTTAATTCAAAAATTAATAGACAAAAATCAATCTTTTACTTATTTACCTTATACTCATACAAAAACTAAAGTAAATAATGAGATTAGAATAAATTTTGATAAGTTTGATAATTCTAAAATATGCACATATTCGGAATTGGACTTCACAAATATTTCATACATTAATAAAAATGGATCTGTTAAATATGAAAAATTTATGGAATTACTTTTTAATTATTTTATAAAAAATAAGAATTATGAAATTTTAAATAAACTTGACATAGATATTGATCATATATTTTGGTATGCCAATTATCTACCTTATAGTATGGATAAAAGTGAAATTGATTATTTGATAATGGAAGCTTCTGATAATGTAAATGTAGATAAAATCAATGTAATAGAGTTTCAAAAAGGTAAATTAGATGAAGACCATATAAATAGAACTTTATTTTATTCTAAATGGATAAATTCCAAATTGGCAAAAGGTTCAAATTTAGCTAATCCTATACTTGTTTGCGAAAAATTCAATGATTTAGAATCTATAATAATAGAAAAACAAAAATTGTATAATACCAACCCCTTAAAAATTTATACAATAAATTTTAAAAATGGGATTATAAATATAGAAAAAAGAAGATAAATAATATCTTCTTTTATTTATTTTTCTCATTTAATCCTTTTTCTACTGATAATCCTATTGCTTTTCCAAGTAATGGTGGTACAGCGTTACCTATTTGAACTAATTGCCATTTCTTTGAACCTTGAAAGATAAAGTCATCTGGAAAAGATTGTATAGCTGCAAGCTCTCTTGGTGTTAGCACTCTTGGTAATTTTGGATGAATATTAACTGCTCCATGATTTTCCTTTATTGTACAAGAAGGTTTATCCCAAGGAGATTTCTTCCATGAGTCAGAATAATTTTTGAATAAACTACCTCCCTCTGGTACATTTGCAAGCCTCTTTTTCATATCTTCAGTATGTCTTGTAAATATATGGTTTATACTTTTATCCTCATCTATGTCCATAAATTTATATATTGCTGAACCTAAAGTTTTATAGTTATTTGATGCATATAGTGGCTTTGGATGGTAATTATTACTTCCAATTCTATTCCCTATAAATATAACACGTTTTCTTTGTTGAGCTACACCATAATCTGCAGCATTTAATGTAGTTACATTAATTTCATATCCTATGTCCTTATAGTCATTTATTATTTGAGTTTCTACTTTTCCATCTAACATTGATCTTAATCCTTCTACATTTTCCATAACAACATAATCAGGCTTTACATTTTTGACTATTTCTAACATTTCTAAATATAAACTATTTCTTGGATCTGAAACTACTCTATTACCAGCCATACTAAATCCTTGGCAAGGAAATCCTCCTACAATTAGATCTATATGTTGATTCCCAATGATTTTATATAATTCTTCTTTAACTTCTCTAGAGCGAATATCTCTTGTTTCCACTTTTTCATTAAAACCTTTTTTATTAATAAAATTATATTCATATGTTTGAACTGCCTCTGGCATTATTTCTACTGATGCAACAGGAGTAAATCCTGCCATAACAAGACCACAACTTAGTCCACCAGCACCTGAAAATAAATCCACAAATTTATATCCATTTCTTTCATTTATATTTTTCCATGCATCTATGCTCCACTCTTTTGATATGTCTACCCAATTTATATCATAGCTATTATCTATTTCATTATCAATTTTCTTCGTAAAAACCCCCTTATCATCTTCATCAAATGCTGCTTTTAGTATCCATTCTTTATAATTTTCTTCTGAAATTCTATATTTATTTTGTATTTTTTCTGATTTTAATTTTTTAGCTGCAATATGTCTTCTTATTGTTTTTTGACTTTTTCCAGACATTTCAGATATTTGCTGTATACTGTAAAATTGCATAACACTACTCCTTTCTTAATGTCCATTTTACATGAACTTTAACTAAAAATCAATATTTTTTTACTTAAATTATTAAAATCATTTTAATTACCCTTTCCACTTTCGACCGTTAAGTCTATTTTTTACCTTGACAATGGTAGTAAATAAGAATATACTTTAGTTATATTTTTCATATATTTATGAAGAAATCGAAAACAAGGAGGAATTCTATTTATGGATAACTTAGTAGAAATTAGGTGGCATGGTAGAGGTGGTCAAGGTGCTAAAACAGCATCATTATTACTTGCTGATGCTGCTTTTAATACTGGTAAATATATTCAAGGTTTCCCTGAATATGGACCTGAAAGAATGGGTGCTCCGATTACTGCTTATAATCGTATTAGTGATAACCCTATTACTATTCATAGTAATATTTATGAACCTGATTATGTAGTAGTTGTTGATGATACTCTTTTAGAGTCTGTTCGGAGTTACAGCAGGACTTAAAGAAACTGGTGCTATTGTTATTAACACAACTAAAGATGCAGAATATTTAAAAAGTGTTCTTAAAGGATATAATGGATCAATTTATACTATAGATGCAAGAAAAGTATCTATGGAAACTTTAGGTAAGTATTTTCCTAACACAGCAATGTTAGCTGCTATTGTTAAGGTAAGTGGTGTTATGACAGATGAAGAATTACTTTCTGATATGGAAGGTTCTTTCAAACACAAATTTGCAAAAAAACCTGAAGTTATTGAAGGTAATATGAAAGCCTTAGAAATGGCTTTAAGAGAAGTAAAAAAAATATAACTAGAAAGGAAGATTAGTTATGACTAGTGATAAAATAAATAAAGATACACCTTGGCAAGAATTAACTGAAGGTGGAAATATTTATGAAGCTGGAAATGCTATGGAATTTAAAACTGGTGATTGGAGAAGTATTAAACCAATTTACTTAAGTGATAAATGTAAACAATGCGGATTATGCTTCCCTGTATGCCCAGATGATGCAATTCCAGTAAATAAAGAACAAAAAAGAGAAGATTATAATTATGATTACTGTAAAGGATGTGGCATCTGTGCAAAAGTATGCCCATTCGGTGCAATTGAAATGAAATAATAAATAAAGGAGAATTTAAGTATGAGTATAAGAGAACGTTTAAGCGGTAATGAAGCAGCCGCTATTGCTATGAAACAAATTAACCCAGATGTTGTTGCAGCATTTCCTATTACTCCATCAACAGAAATACCACAATATTTTTCAACATTTGTTAGTAATGGAACTGTTGATACAGAATTCGTAGCTGTTGAAAGTGAACATAGTGCTATGAGTGCATGTATTGGTGCAGAAGCAGCAGGTGGTAGAGCAATGACTGCCACTTCCGCAAATGGATTATCTTTTATGTGGGAAATGATTTATATCGCTTCTAGTATGAGATTACCTATTGTTATGAGTTTAGTAAATCGTGCAGTTTCTGGACCTTTAAATATTCATAACGACCATTCTGATGCAATGGGTGTTCGTGATGCTGGTTGGATTATGCTGTTTTCAGAAAACAACCAAGAAGCATATGATAATTTAATAATGGCTCATAGAATTGCTGAACACAAAGATGTTTTACTACCTTTAATGGTATGTCAAGATGGATTTATTACTTCTCATTCAATTGAAAATATTGAATTAATCGAAGATGATTTAGTAAAAAAATTCGTTGGTAAATATGAACCTGAACATTATTTATTAAATTCTAAAGAACCTATTAGTATGGGTCCTCTAGATTTACAAGCCTATCTATTTGAACATAAAAAACAACAATCACAGGCAATGGTAAATGCAAAGAAAATTATTTTAGATGTTGCAAAAGATTTTGAAAAAATGACTGGAAGAAGTTATAACTTCTTCGAAGAATATAAATTAGATGATGCTGAAATTGCAATTGTATGTATGAATTCAACTGCTGGTACTACAAAATACGTTGTAGATGAATTACGTGCTCGTGGTGTTAAAGCAGGGCTTTTAAAAGTTCGTATGTTTAGACCATTCCCAGCAGAAGAAATCGCTAAAGCCTTATCACATATTAAAGCTGTTGCAGTTTTAGATAAAGCCGATTCTTTAAATGCTTGTGGTGGTGCATTATTTAGTGATGTTACTTCTGGAATGCAAGTTAATAAAGTAATGGTTTCTACTGTTAATTACATTTATGGTATTGGTGGTAGAGATACTAAATCTACTGATATTGAATCTGTATTTAATGATTTACAAGAAATTGTTAAAACTGGAAATATTGATAATCCATATAGATATTTAGGATTAAGAGGTTAGAAAGGAGTGAAATTTTATGGCATATAATTTAAAAGAAATCGTTGCAAATAAACATTCGAGATTTACTGCAGGACATAGAATGTGTGCTGGTTGTGGTGCTCCTCCTGTTGCAAGAATGGTTATGAGAGCATTAAAGGAAGGCGATCATGCAGTAGTATCTGGTGCAACTGGTTGTATGGAAGTTTCTACTTTTATATATCCATATACTGCTTGGACAGATTCTTTCATTCATACTGCATTCGAAAATGCTTCATCAACATTATCTGGTGTTGAAGCTTGTTATAAAGCTATGAAAAGGCAAGGAAAGTTACCTGAAGATTCACACACTAAATTTATTGCATTTGGTGGAGATGGTGGTACTTATGATATAGGTATTCAAGCTCTTTCAGGCGCTATGGAAAGAGGACACGATATGGTTTATGTTTGCTACGATAATGGTGCTTACATGAATACTGGTATCCAACGTTCTAGTGCAACACCTAGATTTGCAGATACTACAACAACTCCTGCTGGAACTGTTATCCCTGGTAAAATGCAATCTAGAAAAGATTTGGCTAAAATTATGGTTGCACATCACTTACCTTATGTTGCTCAAACTGCTTGTATTAATAATTTTAAAGATTTATACGAGAAATCTGAAAAAGCAATTTATACAGAAGGACCATGTTTCTTAAATGTTCTTGCTCCATGTCCTAGAGGATGGGGTTATCCAACAGATATGTTAATGCAAATTAATAAACTTGCTGTTGAAACATGTTATTGGCCTTTATATGAAGTTATTGATGGTAAATATATTGTTAACTATAAACCAAAAAATAAACTTCCTATTGAAGAATTCTTAAAACCTCAAAAGAGATTTAAGCATATGTTTAAACCTGGTAATGAATGGATGATTGAAGAATTCCAAAAAGAAGTTGACGATAGATGGAATGAGCTTTTAGCTTTAGAAGAAATGACTAACAAAGATTAAAATCATAGGAAAGACTGGAGATTAAGATGTTCTAGTCTTTTTGGTTTATATTTCCATTTACTTTCATATTCTCACTTGTTATAATTAAATTAATAAAACTTGTAGGAGGTACTATTATGTACGGATATGAAGCAGAACGGATAACTGGCTACAACTTAAAGCTGTATGAAGTAAAAAAAGATGGAGCTAGCATAGGTAAGATTTTTGTTATAGATCGTAAAGATGGATTTAAAGAAATCCATTACCTAATACCCAATTTCAAGCAGCTTCCTCTTGAAGAACAGCTTTCTTTTAAAGCTTTAATTGAAGAATGATGAATATTTCATCTCTTATCTCATGGAGGACTTATAAGCCCTCCATACAATTATTTATGCTCTAATTACACCTTAATTATAAAATTTTTTAAAATATTATAATTAAAAAAGTTGAGTGCAAACTTTGTAAGTTTTTTCATCTCAACTTTTTAATATTAACTGTAAAAATATTTTCTTATTATTCTTCATCTTCAACTGGTGCATCTACTGGGCAAACTCCAGCACATGTTCCACATCCTATGCATGCGTCTTTGTCTATTACATATCTTTCATCACCTTGTGATATACATTCTACTGGGCAGTTTGCTGCACAAGCTCCACAACTAATACATTTATCTGTAATTTTATATGCCATTTTTTTCGCCTCCTTTTTATGCTGTTATTTTTATTTAACTATATGTCGTCTTGATTCATTTTGTCTTGTTCTTCTAGTTTTTCTAGCTTTCTTAATTCTTTTAAATCTTCTGAATTTACTCCTTGTAAGTCGTCTTTCTCTTCTACATCTTTTATTATTTTTAAGTCTTTAGCATCAAACTTTTTATAGAAATAACCCTCTTTATCTCTAAACTTTACTCTAACTCTTTCTTTTAGAGTTTCAATTCCATCTACTACTCCTTCTTCGCCTTCTGGTGTTTTTACTATTGCTCCCACTTTTGGTAACCTTGCTAGTTTTTCTAAATATGCATCTTCTTCATACTTTAAGCAGCACATAAGTCTTCCACAATTTCCAGATATCTTAGCTGGATTTAATGATATGTTTTGTTCCTTCGCCATTTTTATTGATACTGTTTCAAAGTTTCCTAAGAATGAACAACAACATAACTCTCTTCCACACATTCCATTTCCACCAATTCTTTTTACTTCATCTCTTACGCCTATTTGACGAAGTTCTATTCTTGTTTTAAATATTGCTGCTAAATCCTTTACTAAGTCTCTAAAATCTATTCTTCCATCTGCTGTAAAATAGAATAAAAGTTTTGAGTTATCAAATTTATATTCTACATCTGTTAAGTTCATGTCTAATTTATGTTTTTTTATTTGTTCTAAGCAAATATCAAATGCCTCTTTTTCTTTAACTTTATTTTCTTCATAATGTTTTTTGTCTTTATATGTTGCAACTCTAACTATTGGCTTTAACTCATTTTCTATTTTTTCTTCCGGCAAAAATTTATTTTCTATTACAACCTCTGCATATTCCTCACCCATTGAAGTTTCTACTATTACATATTGACCTTTTCCGTAACTTATAATGTTTTGGGTCAAAGAAATATATTTTCCCTGGTCGTTTAAATCTTACTCCTATAATTTCTTTCAAAATTATTGTCCTTCCTTTCTCTGGTTATTCATTCCAAATTTTATATAACATATTATCAATACTCATATCAAAATTGCTATTTGCTTTCAAGCTCTTTTTCGCTTGTTCTACTGCTTCTATGTATCCTATATATTTAGGATTTTTTAACTGTTTAGTTGATAAGATTATATTAATGTAATCTAGTATATCATATATATCTTCTTTATTTTTGTAAATGAAATCTAATTTGTTTATTACATCAAGTAATTTATAGTTTTCTATATTAGAGAATATTCTTAAAGCTTGTTCATATTCTTCCTTTTTCTCATTTACTTTAAGTGCTTTTTCTATGCTTCCTTCACATGCTTTTAAAATATTATTGTCTAGTTCTATATTATAATTATTAATTAGAAATTCTTTTAAAATATCATCTTGTATCTTTTGAAATACAATTTTCATACATCTTGATTTTATTGTATTTAAAAACATACTTTCATTAGAACCTGTCATTATTATTGTAATAAAGCTTGGTGGTTCCTCTAAAGTTTTTAATAAACAATTTCCAGCTTCTTTGGTCATAAGATCTGCATCTTTTATAATGTAAACTTTTCTCTTTGATATGATTGGTTTTTCTAATACTTTGCTTCCGCATTTCTCTTATCTTCTCTATTTTTATAGTACCATTTTCTGGTTCTATTTCTATTAAGTCTGGATTGTTATTATTATCTAGCTCTATACAAGACTTACATTTATTACAAGGTTTATTTTCTTCCTCACATAATATCATTTTTGCAAATTCTTTTGCAAATAATGTTTTACCGAATTCCATTTGGTCCTATAAACATATAACTATGTACGACTGTATCTGCTTTTACAAGATTTTGCAATGTAACTTTAACTTTATCATTTCCAATTAAATTATTAAAAGCCATTATAACTCCTCTTTTTTGTACTTAAACAGTTATAATTATATCTTATTTATGCGGATTTATCAAGATTTTTTGAATATAAAAGCAAATTTTGTGATATTGTTCTACTTATAAATAACATTAAAAGCGGACTATTCTAAGTCCGCCCAAATTTAATCAACTTTTCCAAACAAATTAAATGGCCAAAATCTTATCCAAACTATACTTTCTAGTTTCTCTAATGGAACACATCCAAACTTTCTTGAATCATCACTTCCTGATCTATTATCTCCCATTACAAATACGCATCCTTCTGGTACTATTAAATCCGAAAATGCACCTGTAGGTTCTGTTACAACTGTACTTTGTAAATAATCTTCTTTTAGTTCTTCTCCATTTATATATACTTTTCCATTTTCTATTTTAATATGTTCGCCTGGTAATCCAATAACTCTCTTTATATAACTATTTTTTCCTAATTCTAATACATAATATCTAAATTTAGAAAATATATTATTAATATTATGGTTATACTCTGCAATTGGTTTATCTACTTGTGCTGCTGATAAATACCTTGTTGAAGGTGCTTCAAAAGTTACTATGTCTCCTCTTTTTGGCATATTATGTGAAATTCTAATTGTCCTATTTAATATTAATCTCTGTCCCTCTTTTAATGTTGGATACATTGATGATTGTTGTACAATAGTTGGTGTCCCTATAAAATATCTAACTACTAATGCAAGTGCAACTGCAATAACTATGCAATATACCCATTCTAATATTTCTTTTATCTTCATCTTTTTTTCATCGTCCACTTAAGATTCTTCCTTTCATAATGCTTTTTGTGTACTTTTTTATTATATCTTAGTTTTATTGTTTTTACAAGATTTTGAAGTAAATATTATTTACTTCTTTGTAGGAATACGAATTACAACTTCTGTACCCTTACCGTATTCACTTTTTATATCGATACTACCATCATTCTTATCTAATATTTCCTTTGCAATAGATAGTCCTAGACCTGTTCCTCCCATTTCTCTTGTACGAGCCTTATCAACTCTATAAAATCTATCGAAAATTCTTGATAAATCTTCTTCTGGAATTCCTATTCCTGTATCTATTACTTTTATATAGGCATCATTATAAACAAATCCTACATATATTTTTATATTACCATTCTCAGATGTATATTTTATGCTATTAGTTAATATATTTAATACAACTCTTTCTATTCCATATCTATCCGCATAAACTGGTGGAACATTAGCTGTTACGAAACATTCTACATTATGATTTTTTTTATCTATTTCAATCTGTACTTTTTCTTGGCAAGCTTTTACTAAATCTCCTAGGTCGAATTCTTCTTTCCTTACCTTTTCTTGATTATTATCAAATCTTGATAAAGCTAATAAATCTGTAACAAGTTTTGCCATTCTTCTTGCTTCTGCTGCTATTACTCCTAAGAATTTATCTTGAGTTTGTTTATCATATTCCCCTTCAAGTAATGTATCTGCATATCCCATTATTGAAGTAATAGGTGTTTTTAATTCATGTGATACATCTGCCACAAATTCTTTTCTCATATTGTCTAGTTTTACATGCTCTGTTATATCTTGTATAACTACCATTACACCATCTGGTCTATCTAATTCATCTTTTAATGGAGCAAAGAATAAATTAATATGTTTATCTCCTAAATTTACTCTTTCTTCTGAAGAAGTCCATGCATCTAAGTATATAATTTTTTCCATATTTATATCTACATTTAACTTTTTAAATATTTTCTCAAATGTGTCATCTTCTGGCATAATTCTTAGTAGTCTTGTTGCCGCTGGGTTAACCAGCATAATGTTCCCTTCCATATTGAATGCAATAATTCCGTCTGTCATATGTAAAAGAATTGTTTCAATCTGATTTTTTTGTCTTGAAACTTCACTTAAATTTTCTTTTAGTTCTACAGTCATCATTCCAATTGCATCAGCAATTCCATCTACTTCTTTTGGTTTTTTTGGTTCTTCTATTTTAGTTTCTTCCCCAGTTGCAACTTTTCTTGCACTATCTATTAATCTGTTTATTGGCATCGCTATTTTAGTTATAACATATATAGCTATCCCTATAGCTATAACAAGAAATGCAAATCCTGCATATATCGATAACCATAATCCTTTGCTAATCATATTTGATAAATCACTTTGGATAACATTTATATTATTAACTGAAGATATATCTAAATATATTGTTTGTAAGTTGATTAAAAAATATCCTCCAATTCCAGCAATAATTACAATTCCTATAAGTGTTAAAATTATTATAATTTTAAGTTGTATGTTTTTTATCATATTATCTCCTACCTCATACCTTTAAAGGTCGAAAGTCTTTAGACTTTCGACCCTCTATATAATTTATTATTTAGATGCTATATAATATCCTACTCCTCTTTTTGTAATTAAGATTTTTGGTGCTGATGTATCTTTTTCTATCTTTTCACGAATTCTTCTCACTGTAACATCAACTGTTCTTATATCTCCATAATATTCATATCCCCATACCTTTTCAAGCAATACTTCTCTTGTTATTACTTGTCCTGGTTGGTTTGCTAAATATTTTAAAACTTCGAACTCTCTTAATGTTAAATCTACTACTTCTCCTGAAACTTTTACTTCAAATTTATCTAAGTCTAAGCTTAATTCGCCAACTACAATTTTATTTGTATTTCCTTCTTTTACTGTTTCATTACTATTTGAAGATAGTTCTACTTTTCTTAAATTAGCTTTTATTCTAGCCATTAATTCTCTTACACTAAATGGTTTTGTAACATAGTCATCTGCACCTAGTTCTAATCCTAATATTTTATCTATTTCTTCGTCTTTTGCTGTTAACATTAGAATTGGAACATTTAGTGTATGTCTAATTTTTTTGCATACTGCAAGTCCATCCATTTTTGGAAGCATTATATCTAATAAAATCAAATCGGGTTTTTGGCTTAATGCTATATCTACAGCTGTAAGTCCGTCATTTGCTTGTAATGTATTATATCCTTCCTTTTCTAGGTTATATACTAAAATATCTACAATGTGTTGTTCATCATCTACTATTAATATGGTTTTTTTATCTTTATCTAATACTTCTTCCATAATGGACACCCCTACTTTTCTTTAAAAAAATATCTGTGCAATGTTAATATATTCTAAGTAACAGAAAATATAATTTCCTATTACTTAAGAATATATCATAGATATTTTTTTTTAACAATAGTTTTTTTAGATTTTCTATAAAATATGCTTATTTCTCTAATGCTATATAAATCATTGCCATTCTTACATATACACCGTTTTGTACTTGTTTAAATATACGTGATTTCTCGCATTCTACAACATCATCTGCAATTTCTACTCCACGGTTAAATGGTGCTGGATGCATTATTATTGAATGTTCTTTCATTTTTGTTACACGTTCTTTATTTAAACCATATGATTTATGATACTCTTCCTTAGTTTCTTGCATTTCACTTTGATGTCTTTCATGTTGTACTCTAAGTAACATCACAACATCTGCTTTACCTATAATTTCTTCTAATTCTATGTAGTTATATCCTTCTTCTTTGTATTCTATTGGTCCTGATGTATAAACTTCCATTCCTAG
Source organism: uncultured Clostridium sp. (assembly GCA_948434985.1). Taxonomy (GTDB): domain Bacteria; phylum Bacillota; class Clostridia; order TANB77; family CAG-508; genus RGIG8482. The sequence continues at coordinate 9,351 of CAOJFV010000014.1, read as the reverse complement.
TTTTTGCATTACCTTAAAGTTTGTATGTGCAACTCTTGAATGTTTTATATCTCCAACAATTACTACTTTTAATCCTTCAAATTTTCCAAATTCTTGGCGTATTGTTAATAGGTCTAATAATGATTGTGATGGATGGTTTCCTGTTCCATCTCCTGCATTTAAAATTGGTGTTTTTATACCTTCCAATTGTTTATAGTATTCATTATCTACGTGTCTAATTACTAATGCATCTGTTCCAAAGCTTTCAAAAGTTTTTACTGTATCATATAAACTTTCTCCTTTTTTTAAGCTTGAATTTCCTGCATCAAAATTTTGTGTTCTACATCCTAATCTTAAAGCTGCCATATCAAAGCTATAATGTGTTCTTGTTGATGGTTCGAAAAATAAGTTTGATATTACTTTTTTTCCTTTGTAATCTACTTCTTTACCATTTTTAAATTCTTCTGCTAAATCAAGTATTGCATTAATTTCTTCTACTGAAAAATTATCTAAGTTTAATATGTTCATTTAAGATCCTCCTATTTTTTGACATTTTTTCTATTTTAGCACTACCTAGAAAAATGTACAATAGTTTTTAAAAATTTTATGCCACAAATTATCATAATTTTAAACATAATAATTTGTGGCATATATTTCTAAAATACCTTTTCAAAAGTATCTTTTTCAATTTCATCTGGTACTTCTATTGGATATTTTCCTGTAAAGCATCCTTCACAGAATCCACTAGCACTAGAGGCTTCTGCTATTTTTCTTAAGTTTTCTATACTTAAATATTCTAGTGAATCTGCTCCTATTTCTTTTCTTATATCTTCTTTAGTCTTGTTTATTGCAATAAGTTCATCTTTTTTTGCAACATCTGTTCCAAAATAGCATATTCCTAAAAATTCAGGTGAAGCTATTCTTAAATGTATTTCTTTTGCTCCTGCTCTTCTTAATGTTTTTATTAGTCTTGTTATCGTTGTTCCTCTAACAATTGAATCATCTACTAATATAATTCTTTTTCCATTTACTGTTTCTTTTATTGGATTAAGTTTTAATAATACTTGTTTTCTTCTTTTTGTTTGTGTTGATTGTATAAATGTTCTTCCTATATATTTACTTTTTATAAATGCCATATCATATGGTATTTTTGATTGTTTAGAATATCCTAGTGCTGCATCTAGTCCCGAATCTGGCACACCTGCGACAAAGTCTGCATCTACTGGAGCTTGAAGTGCTAATGCTTTTCCTACTTCTTCTCTAAAATGATGTACGTTTACTCCGTCTACAATTGAATCTGGTCTTGCAAAATATATATATTCAAAAATACATAGTCCATCTTTTTCACCATTTTTGCAGTCATATGATTTCATTTCATCATCAGCAATTACAACAACTTCTCCTGGTTTTACATCTCTTACTAAATCTGCTCCCATAATATCTAATGCACAACTTTCTGAAGAAAAAATTGTATCATTACCTAATTTTCCAATACAAAGTGGTCTGAATCCTTGTGGATCACGTACTGCAATTAATTTTTGTGAACTCATTATTAATAATGAGTATGCTCCTTTTATATATTTCATAGTATTCATTACTGCTTCTTCAATAGAATTAACTTTTAATCTTTCTCTTGCTATTATATGTGCAATTACTTCTGTATCTGAAGTAGAATTAAATATTGCTCCATTTGCTTGAAGTTCTTTTCTTAATTCAACTGCATTTGTTAAATTCCCATTATGTACTACTGCTAAGTTTCCTTTTGCATATCTAATTACAATTGGTTGAGCATTTTCTTTTTTGGGTGCTCCTGTTGTTGAATATCTTACATGTCCTACTGCCATTTTACCTGTTGTAAGTTTATCCACTACTTGTTGGTTAAATACATCTGAAACTAATCCCACATCTTTATGGTAAGATATAATTCCTCCATCATTTATAGCAATACCACAACTTTCTTCTCCTCTGTGTTGTAAGCTAGAAAGCCCAAGGCATGTATAATATGCAACGTTTTCTTCTTTTGATTCTGAATAAATACCAAAAATTCCACATTCTTCTTTTAATTTCTTTAACATAAAAAAACCTCAAATCTTTTATACTCTACTTTTAATTATAAAAGATTTGAAGAAAAATGTATAGTATTTTTTATTATTTTTTCGACTTTTTATTTATGTTCTAATATTTTAATTGCATTTTTATATTCTATATAATCTTCTATTACAATTTTTATTACTGTAAATATTGGTACTGCTAGAAACATTCCAAATACCCCAAAATATGCTCCGCCAATTGTTACTGCAAAAATTACAAGTAGAGGACTAATTTCTAGTGAACTTCCTATTATTTTTGGATTTATAATATTTGCATCAATTTGTTGTAATATTATAACTATTACTGCCATCCAAATAGCTTGAGATATTCCTCCTGTAAATATAGTTATTATTATTGAAATTCCTACACCTATTATTGCTCCAAAATATGGTATTAAGTTCGATATTCCTATTAAGAATCCAAGTAAGATTGCATATTTTACTCCTAAAATTAGCATTGCTATAGAAGTAAGAATTCCTACTATTATTGCATCTATTACTTGACTTGATAAGAATTTAAAAAATATTGTGTTTGTATTCTTAAAATATTTTCCTATTGCATTGTAGGTCTTTTCTTTTAATATTGCTCCTGCTAATTTTTTTATAAAGTTTAGAATTCTTGTACGTTCAAGTAATATATATACCGATACTATTAGTGATACGAAAAAGTCAAAAATTCCATTTGCTATTCCAATAGCTCCTTTTGCATACTCTGTTATTGTACTTAGATTTATATATTCTTCTAATTTTATATCTGATAGGCTACTTGCTATTTTTTCTATATCTATTTTTCTTAAAATAGAATCTTCAGGTATGTTTTTTAATCCTTCTATTGTGTTATTGTAATATCCTACTAAATTATTTGCAAGGTCTTGAAAACTTGTTACAAGTGTTGGGATTATAAAGTTCATTGCAAGTATTATAAGTATTAACGCTATTAGATACACTGTAAATACACTTATTGTACGTGCTTTTTTCTTTACTAATTTTAGTTTTGATTTTGAATAAAATCCTTCTATTTTTTTACTAGGTATATAAAATATGTAGGCTATAAGTATTCCTATTATAAATGGCATTAATACATTTATAATTCCTTTTATCCAGTTTGCTATTTGTGTAAAGTTATCTAAGGTTTTATATACTGTTATTACTGCAACTGCAAATATAAACCAGTATAACCATTTCCCCCATATGTTATTTTTCTTTTCCATTTTATTTGCTCCTTTTTATATTTTTGTTTGACATCCGCTTCTATGAAATAATATAACCATTTTTATAATTCTATTTCTAATTCTACTGGACAATGGTCGCTACCATATATTTCAGTATGTATTTTGGCATCTTTTATTTTTTCTTTTATATCATTTGATACTATAAAATAATCTATTCTCCAGCCTATGTTTTTCTCTCTTGCATTACCCATATATGACCACCAACTGTACTCTATCTTTTCTGGATACATATATCTAAAAGAGTCAGTGAAATTTGCTGCTAAAAGTTCTGTCATTTTTCCCCTTTCTTCATCTGTAAATCCTGCATTTCTTCTATTTGTTTTTGGATTTTTTAAATCTATTTCTTCATGTGCTACATTTAGATCCCCACACATTATTACTGTTTTTTTCTTATTTAAATTGCTTAAGTACTTTCTTATTTCGTCTTCCCAAATCATTCTGTAATCTAGTCTTTCTAATTCTCTTTTTGAGTTTGGTACATATATATTCACTAAATAGAATTTTTCAAATTCTAGAGTTATAACTCTTCCTTCTAAATCGTGTTCTTCTATCCCTATTCCATATGTTACATTAATTGGTTCTATTTTTGTAAAAATTGCTGTTCCTGAATATCCTTTTTTTACCGCACTATTCCAATATTCCTTATATCCTTTAAGTTCAAAGTTTTCTATTTGTCCTTCTTGCATTTTTGTTTCTTGTATACAAAATATATCTGCATCTATATCATAAAAAAAGTCTTCAAATCCTTTTTTCATTACTGCTCTTAGTCCATTTACGTTCCATGAAATTAATTTCATATTTCCCTAGCCTCCTAATTTTGTTCTATTATATATGATTTTTACATTTTTTGCAAATATTTTTCAAAAACATTGACTTTTTGTATATGTTGTGATATTTTTTACTGCATAGATAGAAGTAAGCTTCAGAAAAGTGCTATAGTCATCTTGATTCTACATAAGAAAAGAGGTGATGCTTATGAATAAATTAATATTTAAATGCTTAATACTTTCAATGATTTTCAATATAATATTGTTGTTCATAATATTCGCTTTAATTATAATTTTAATTTTAGCATAAAAAAATTGCACTATCTGAATAGCCCTTCAGTAGTGCAGTATTTTTAATCGTCAACAAGATGGCTCACATTTTTATGTGGTAAGCTTCTATCTATTTTTATTATAACATAAACTTTTTATTTGTAAATACTTTTTGCCAAAAATATTTGTTTTTTATATTAAATTTGATATAATGTTTTTATATTTTTAATGGAGGTTTATATATATGTATAATTTAGTTGTTTTCGTTTCACGGAAGTGGTACTACTTTACAAAGTGTTATTGATGCTATAAATGATGGAGAATTGGATGCTAAAATTAATTTAGTTGTATCTGATAAGCAAAATGCTTATGCCCTAAAAAGAGCAGAGAAAAACAATATTGATACTTATATAATTAATTCTAAAACTAAAGAAGATATTGACTATGAGTTATCTTCTGTTTTGGAAAAATATAATGTTGATTTAATTGTCCTTGCTGGATATTTAAAAATGATTGGTGACCGTTTAATAAATAAGTATAAAATTATAAATACCCATCCATCTTTACTTCCTAAGTTTGGAGGTAGTGGTATGTATGGAATGAAAGTTCATACCGCTGTATGGGAGGCAAAAGAAACTTTTACTGGTCCTACTATTCATTTTGTGAATACAGAATATGATAAAGGAAATATTATTATTCAAACTAAAGTTGAAGTTAAAGATATAGATACTCCTGAAACTATTAGTGCAAAGGTTCAAGCAATTGAAAAAATACAACTTGTCGAAATTCTAAAAAGATTTGTAAATGGAGAATTATAAAAAGTTGCTCTGCATAAGCAGAGCAACTTTTTAATGTACATATATTTTTCCTATATCTTTTCTGTAGTCCAAAACTTTATCAACATCTTTTTCTATTACATCATATACTTGTTTTCTTATTTTTTCAAAATCTTCTCCAGATTTTTGAATTGCAAATAATCTTGAATTACTTACTGATGTATATGTATCTCCTTCTACTTTTTTTGCATTTGCAAAATACAATTTTACCCCTGCTTCTTTTATATCTTTTGTATTTAGTTTAAATATTGTAGGTTCTTTATTTGATTTTACAGCATAGTCTTTACTTACAACATATACAGTAAATGTATATGTATCTTTAAATTTACAATTTTCTGTTGATAATGTTCCATTCACTATATTTTCTAAAACTTCTGTAAATGGTGTTTCTAAAGCATTTAATACATTTATTGCTTCTGGATCTCCAAATCTTGCATTAAATTCTATGAATTTTATTCCATTTTCAGTTTTAAAGAATCCTCCATATAGTACACCTGTAAATTCCAAACTATCTTTGTTTAGGTAATTAATTGTTTTTTTCATTAATTCTGCACATTTATCTACATCTTCTTTTGTTAAAAATGGTAATAATCCATCTGGAAAACTTAAACATCCCATTCCACCTGTTCCAGGTCCTTTATCTTCTTCATAGCGATATGGATAATCAAATGTTATTGGCATTGGTACTACATTTTTTCCGTCTGTTAAACACATAACTGTAAATTCAGAACCTTCAACTTTATCTTGTAGTATTACTTTTCCACTATCTTCTAGGCAAGATTTAGCATATTCATACCCCTCATTAAGTCCTTTAAAATGTATTCCCCCTACTTTTACACCTTTTCCTCCTGTTAGTCCTTCTGGTTTAACTACAAAATTATCATCTTTATAGTTTTTCATTACTTCATCTAATTCTTCTATATTTTCTACTTTATAATTTTTTATAATTACTTCTGGTGCAAGTTCATTTACCACTTCAAGTGCATATGTTTTACTCCATTCAATTTTTGAACCTTTTGAAGTTGGTCCAAATACTTTAAGCCCTAAACTTTTTGCAAGGTCAATTAATCCATCTTGTAGTAAATTATCACTACTTATAACACAAAGTTCTAATTCATTTTCCTTGATAAATTTTGCTACTAATTCTTTATCAAATGGAGAACCTAGCATATATTTTCCACCTGACGCTTCTACTGATTCTACAATTGATGGATTTTCATATGGTAAAACTGAATATAATTCATATCCTTTACTAATATACTCTCCAATTACAGCTTCTCTTCCACCATTTCCTAATAATAAACACCTTTTCATAATCTTTCCTCCGTTTTTTATTATGCTACAATAATATAATTTAACTAAAAAAATGTCAAGAAAAGTAATAAAGTTACTATATTTTTTGTTATAATGTCCAATTAATAAGCAAAATGTTATATGTTTATTTTAGAAATGGAAGATTTAACCACGTGGGGACCGCTGAGGGATGTGAAATGCGTTTAGCATTATTACAGCCCCTGTGGGAAGGTTATAATCTGGAATGGATAAAATAAATTATATAACATTTTGCCAAATAGATTATATAAATAATTAAGGATGGACTATACTATCCACCCTTTCATATTATTTATTTAATTTTACATATACACATAACATTCAAGACTTCTTCTTCCAAATTGTATTGCACTAGAGTGAGTACTCATATAGACATCTAATTTATTATCTTTAATTGACCCACCCCTATCTTGTACTACAAACCATCCTCCATTTGGTTTATCTTTAAAGTATGGTATATAAATTATTGTTCCAATGGGATATCCCGAACCAGCAGCAAGAGTGTACCATGAAGTTGCTTTTACTCCTGATGATGTTATTCCCGTTGTTTTTCCACAACATTTACTACATGAACAATATGCTGATGTATTAAATGTTTTTACTTGTGGTATTTTTTCTTGCACTTGTTTTGCAAGTGAATTAGTTGCAGTAGTTGCTGGATTATATGTTGTTCTTTCAATACTTGATCTTGATGTTATAACACTTTTATTTACTTGAACCACCTTATTCACTGGTTCTCTTATTATTTTTTCTTCTAATATAGTTCTTTCTATTTCAACATCATTTCTAAATTTTGCTTTATACGTAATTTCTTTTAATCCATTTTTTCCTTGTGTAATTACTTTATTTATTGCACCTTCATTAGAATCCTCTGCATTTTTTGTTATTGTTTCAAATGGAATTTCCACTTGTTCTTTAATAATTTTTTCAACTACGGTGCTATAATCTCCTAATAATTGTTCTACTTGAACTTCTTTATTTTCTTCAGCAAGTTTTATTATTGTATCTCCGTCTTCTAATATTTTTGTTATTGTTATTACTTCATTTCCGCAAAATATCTGCATCTAAATTTGGAATTACAATTTCTTCTGGTAAAACTACTATATGACTTTCGTCTAATATATCTTTTACTTTTGTTTTTGTTGTTAACACGTTTATTTCATAATTATTAGAAAGTATAATTTTCACATTATTTAGTTGCACATTTGTAGCCATTACACTTACACCTAATACAAACATAAGTACAATTGCTATAAGTGCTATTTTTCTTATGGAAAGTGATGCTTTCTCATTATTAATCATTTGAATAAATTTCCCTCCTTCAAGTGATATGGTCATTATATACTATAAAAAATTAAATGTCAAATTTTCGTTTAATCCATAAAAGTCACTATATAATAGTATTATATGCAGCTTGTACGCCATCCATTCCAAGTTTTTCCTATAAAATAAGGGTTTTAATTTTTTTATCTTTTACTACACTTTTAGTTTTTCTATTTCTTGTATCGTTAATTTAGTTATTTTACTAATTTGTTCTATACTAATTCCATTTTTTAACATTTCTTTTGCAATTTCTAATTGTTTTTGTCTTGCTCCTTCTTGTCGTCCTTCTTCTCGTCCTACTTCTCGTCCTTTTTTTCTACCTTCTTCAATTCCTATTTTTTTGCCTTCTCTTCTTCCTTCTTTTAAACCTTGTTCTCTTGCATAATATTTTGCAGAGTTTTCTTCCCATATTGCTGTCTGTTTAAATTCATTTATTTCTCTTATTACTGCATCTGACAATATTTCTTCTACTTCTTCCTTTGCTTCTTTTATTATTTTGTGCTTTTCTTCTGCCATTTTTATTAACCCCCTATCTTTATTGTCTCTTAGTTGTATCTCTATATTAACTACTTTTGAATTATTTATTGTTGCTTTTATATCTAATCTTCCTAACTTATCCACTGTTCTTAATTGCTCTAGGCTTGCTTCTCCGTATTATTTCTATTTCGTCTATTTTTTCTTTTATTATTGCTTCTAAAAAGCTTTTTAAGTATTTTTCATTCCCTTTTTTAGTAAAAAATACTTTGAATATAACATCATTTTTTAGATTTAATTCCATATTTGTTACCTTTCTTATTGTATCATTTTATTTTGAATATCTCAACATAAATGACAATATTTTTGTATTTCTTTACTAAATCTAAACACAATAAAAGCAGATACTCTTACCTCCTTTTTAGCTATCATTTAATATTTAATATTTAATTTTTATTTTTATTGGGTTTTTATTTTGGAAATTATATATTTTTTGAATAAAACCTTTTGAATTTTTTTTAAAATTAAAATTATATCTTGAATTTTTAGTAATATTAAAATATGTAAGTACTTTTTATTATTTTATAAAATATTTCAGAATTTTTTAATTTTATTATGTTTTGATTTAAGTTAAGATACGAGTATTATATCATATGAATTGCTGTTTGTGTACTTATTTTATCACTTTTTTGTATTAATCTATTTTTATACGTATAGACAAGGGTTATAGGTATATCCTTTTAAAAAAACTAAATATTTTATAAGGATTAGAATAATATGGATAAATTAAAAATTGTTGGAAAAGCACCTACAAAAGATAGTATTACTCGTACAATTAGAATAAGTGGAGATTCTTATGATAAAATTTCTAATATTGCAGAAAAAGAAAATATTTCTTTTAATAATGTAGTAAATCAACTTTTAGAATTTGGATTAAACAATATAGAAAAATAAGAGAATAGATTGTCAGTGGGGACCCACTGACAATCTCCATGAGACTATCGTAAAAGTTGTGTAAATCGGATTTCCTTCCGATTGATAACTTGAA
>CAOJFV010000013.1 GCA_948434985.1 uncultured Clostridium sp. | reverse complement strand
ATATTTTATATTTTATCACGGAAGGATTTATTTACACAACTTTTTCTATACTCTCTTCGCCCCAATAGGGAGTATTGGTAGTACCAGAAGTTTTTACACTCCGTTCATAGAGCCATTTATCGATTTCATAATAATACTTAGTATCATACACAGGAACACTGATATAGACCGGTTCCTCATATTCTTCCTCGTAATATTCTGTTCGATAAATGGGAACTTGTGAAGTGATTTCTTCTGCATACCCATTGCCCAAATCCCTATAACCAGTCACTACTTCCTCGTATCCATCTAAAACTTCTTCACTCACAGTACGAGTCTTAGTTTCATAGTGATCAACAACTTGATCATACCCTGAAATTTCTTCTTGGGTATAATGCAAGCGAGCACCAGATGGTAACGACCAGCCACTCTCGTCAACTGTTTGAAATCGTTCAATGTTAATAGAACGTTCCCAAGATAAAGCAGTAACTTGCATAGTCTTTTCTTTAGGGATAAGAGCATATACAAGGCTAGAAATTCCCAGAATAGATAATAAAGCAATAATGATAACCTGGAAATTAAATCTTGAGGACAAGCTGCTATGGCGTTTTTTGGAAGCATTGCTTTTGGGGGATGAAGAAGTTGTAGTGTTGGTATCAGAATAATAAGATGAATTACTATAATGAGAGTCAGTATCATGCGCAGAAGTTTTTGCTTCTGTAGCTTTTTCTTTTTGAATCTCAAAATAGTTCTTGCTCTCATTTGTTCTTGGAGCACCGCAAGACACACAAACAGAATCATCATCTGAGTTGTAAGAGTCACAGAAATTGCATCTCCAATGAGGATTTCTGTTTATGTATCTTGCTTTTTCATCTGATACATAGTTACTCTTTACGTTGCTGGGTAGATGATACTTCAAATCTTTACCCATTGGCTGTCCACAATTCGGACATTCCCGCAAAGGGCCACTAATGCCTTTGGTTCCGCAGAATGGACAATCCCATTCCATTTTAATTAATCTTCCCATACTTTTCCTCCTAAAATAATATAATCTTCTTGTAAGTATTCATAAAAGCCAATACAGGAATAAATAAAAGAAGTTATATAAATTATAGCATATTTTATGTAACTTTGCAATATATAGTGAAATTAAGGTATATTATAGTGATATACAAAAAATTGACAAAAAAACACAAAATATATTGAAATTAATACGAACATATGTTACATTAGTAATGCCTTTCTATAAAAGGTAGAAGGGAGGTATGTTTGCAATGAAAAACCTACTTAAAGTGCTTAAGCTTTATTTGATTTATTTAATTGTAAAGCATTTAAATGATTAGCACAGAAAAGGACTAGGAATGGTACTCCTAGTCCTTTTTATATGTCTACAAATTTAAAACCTACTTATTGTTGACATATATATAATAGCACGTATTTTATAATATGTCAAATTTATTTTTTTATTCATTGTTATGTGCAAATTTTAATATTAGATGTGCAGTTTATTTTTATTAAAAACCAATGTATCATTTGATAGATCAACTATAACATTTTCACCTTCTACTAATTCAGTACGTAAAATCATTTCACTTAAAACATCTTCAATATACTTTTGAATAGCACGTCTTAAAGGTCTTGCCCCATATTTATAGTCTGTACCTTTATTTAATAAATACTCTTTTGCTGAAATTGTTACCTCTAAAGATATATTCTTATTTTGTAAAGCCTTTTTAGTATCCTCAAGCATAATATCTACAATTTGTATTAATTGTTCTTTATTTAGGCTATCGAAAATGATAATTTCATCAATTCTATTTAGAAATTCTGGTCTAAAAGTTTCTTTTAAGCTATCCATAGTTTTATTTTTATCTACAGTTTGCTTTCCAAAACCAATAGAATTACCATTTAAATTTGAACCAGAATTTGAAGTCATTATAATAATAGTATTTTCAAAACTTACAGTATTTCCTTGTGAATCAGTTAATTTTCCATCATCTAAAACTTGAAGTAATATATTAAATACATCATGATGTGCTTTTTCAATTTCATCAAATAGTACAATAGAATATGGATTTCTTTTTACTTTTTCAGTTAATTGTCCGAGCATCATCATAACCAACATATCCTGGAGGAGAACCAATAAGTTTAGAAGTAGAATGACTCTCCATATATTCAGACATATCTATTCTAATAATAGAATCTTCGCGACCAAACATTTCGTATGCAAGAGATTTTGCAAGTTCAGTTTTACCAACACCAGTAGGTCCAACAAATATAAAAGAAGGTGGCCTTTTTGTACTCTTTAAACCTGCACGATTTCTTCTAATTGCACGTGATACAGCACTAACTGCTTCATTTTGCCCAATAACTCTTTTGTGAAGATTATCTTCAAGAGCAAGTAATTTTTCTGTTTCCTCTTGAGTGATTTTCTTTACAGGAATCTTAGTCCAATTTTCAATAACAAGAGCGATATCTTGTACAGTAAGTTGTTTAAGCTTTAGTTTACTACTTAAAGTATCAATTTCTTCTTGTAATCTACATTCCTTAGTTTTTAGATCGGCAGCTTTTTGATAATCTTCTGTAGAATCAGCATCTGCTGCTTCTTCTTTTTCTTCTTGAACTTTTTTTAGCTGATTTTTTAGAATTTCTAATTTATATAATTCTTTATTATCTAAATTAATTCTAGAACAAGCTTCATCTAAAATATCAATTGCTTTATCTGGTAAGAATCTATCATGAATATATTTTTCAGACATAATAACAGCATTTTTTATTACATCATTTGAAATTTTAACTTTGTGATAATCTTCATAATATTTTTTGATTCCTTCTAATATTTTTATAGTATCTTGTACATTTGGTTCTTCAACAATAACAGGTTGAAATCTTCTCTCTAAAGCAGTATCTTTTTCAATATATTTTCTATATTCTCTAAGGGTAGTAGTACCAATAAGCTGAATATCTCCATTCGCAAGAGATGGTTTTAGTATATTTGCGGCATTAGTTGCATTTTCAGCATCACCAGCACCCATAATATTATGAATTTCATCAATTACTAAAATGATATTGCCACATGCTTTACATTCATCGATAATAGCCTTCATACGTGCTTCAAACTGACCTCTAAATTGAGTTCCAGCAATAACTGCTGTCATATCTAATAAATATACTTCTTTATTTAAAAGCTTTGCAGGTACTTTTGAGTTTGCAATTTTAATAGCCAATCCTTGAGCAATAGCAGTTTTACCAACACCAGGCTCACCAATTAAACAAGGGTTATTTTTAAGACGTCTATTTAAAACCTGTACAATTCTCTGTATTTCTCTGTCTCTTCCAATAACAATATCAAGTTCATTATTGCGAGCTTTGGAAGTTAAATTTGTTCCATAAGTATCTAAATATTTAGTCTTTTTTTGTTTATTAACTTTTTTATCTACCTTAACTTTTTTGTTTGAACCACTAGAAGTTTCTTGTTCTTTATTATCTTGTTTAACACCAAAAATAGCACCAAGTGGAATTGCTGTACCATTCATACCATCAAGGCTTAAATCGCTATTAGACAATGTATCAGTTATATCTTTAAAAATATCTTCAAACTGACTTGTCATATCTTCTAAATTAACTTTATCTCCATCTAAAATGCTAGATTGATTTGCAAGTACTTCTAAAGGATTAATTCCTTTTTCTTTTGCACAACTATAGCAAAATCCTTCTAATTTATCTTCACCATTATCATTTTTATCATTAACAAAAATGATAGCTGGATTTTTCTTACATATTGAACATAGCATATAAATATTTCTCCAATCTAATCTTAAACATTTAATTTTTTACTAGAATATGATACATTAAATATAGCTAAAAGTCAAGAAAAATAAGGAATTCTTAATGTGCACGTTTTGTGAAAAATTTAGGTATAATTAAAATGAAAGTAATCATACTACAAATAGGAGTTGATTATTTTGGAAGAGAATAAAGAAAAAATACTTAATCTAATAAACGAGCTAGATGAAATGATAAAAGACAATATAGATAAAAAACACATTGAAATTAAGCGAAAAGAATTAGATAAATTATTAAATTTATATCTAAAAGATATATAACGTAATAAAAACGAACAATATACGCAAATAATTCATTTATACTATTAGAAAAATTTGTTAGCATATTAATATATTAGTAAGCAAAGGTGATAGTAAATGAAGAAGAAAAGTATAATAACAATTGGAGAAAACTTACAAAAGATTAGAAAAAGCAATGGATATACTCAAGAAATGCTGGCTGAAAAATTAGAATGTTCTACAAGATATATAAGTGATATAGAGCAAAACAATTCTAAACCTTCATATGAAATACTAGTTAAATTTTGCAATGTTTTTAATGTAGGGCTAGATGATATATTTAAAGATTATTTAAATATAAATAAGGAAAAAACAATTAATTATGAGTTAAATGGATATGAAAATTTAAAAACTAAAGATAAAAATACAATAGCACATTTAATTAGTTTCTTTAACAAAGAAATTAATAGTAAAAAATAAATTTTGGCAAAATATAACAAAAGTGGTTGACAGATAATGAGATGTGATATATAATAATTACATTCTTAAAAGAAGAAGTCATCCACTTCTCACCTTATCCAAGTAGGGAAAAAGGTTATAAACTAAATTGTTTATAGTGCTATATAAAAATAGTACGAGTATTTAAGTGGATTGACTAAAAAAGTCAATCTTATTTTTTTTTGGAGGTGTTTTATATAAAACAAGAATTACCAATTAATGAACAAATACGTTTAAAACAAGTACAATTAATTGATGACGAAGGTCAAAAAAGAGGAACTATGGATACAAAAGCTGCTTTAGAAATTGCATATGAGAAAAACTTAGATTTAGTATTAGTAGCACCAAATGGAAATCCACCAGTTTGTAAAATAATGAACTATGGTAAATACAAATTTGAGCAAGCTAAAAAAGAAAAAGAAGCAAAGAAAAAGCAAAAAACTTTTGAACTAAAAGAACTAAGAATTACACCAAACACAGAAGAACACGATTTTAATTTTAAAGCAAAAAATGCTAGAAAATTTATTGAAGATGGATGTAAAGTAAAAATTACAGTTCGCTTTAGAGGAAGAGAATTAAACTATGTAAAACAAGGAGAAACTATATTAAATCAATTTATAGAAGAATTATCTGATATAGCTACACCTGAAAAAAAACCTGTATTAGAAGGTAAAAATATGTTTATTATATTAGCTAAAAAAGCTGAAAAATAATATAAAAGTAATGGAAGGGAGTTTTAAGATTATGGCAAAATTAAAAACAAACAAAGCTGCAAGTAAAAGATATAAATATACAGCTACAGGAAAAGTAAAAAGAACAACAGCAAATGGAAGACACAGATTAGCAACAAAAACACCTAGACAAAGAATGTCTAGAAAGGCTAATGCTTATGCTGATAAAACAGTAGAAGCAGGAATTAAAAAATTATTACCATATGGTAACTAGAATTCGGATATAAAGGTAGAAAGGAGAAAATAAAAAATGGCAAGAGTAAAAAGTGCAATTATAACACGTAAAAAACATAAAAAAATATTAAAAAGAGCAAAAGGATATTATGGAGCAAAACACTATAGATTTAGAATGGCAAAACAAGCTGTTATGAAATCAGGAATGTATGCATACGTAGGAAGAAAAGATAAAAAAAGCAATTTCAGAAAATTATGGATAACAAGAATTAATGCAGCAGCAAGAATGAATGGTTTAACATATTCTAAATTAATCTCAGGATTAAAAAAAGCAAATGTTACAATCAACAGAAAAATGCTTGCAGAAATAGCTGTAACAGATGCAGCTGCATTTGCAAAAATAGCTGAAATTGCAAAAAATGCATAAATTATAATAGAAAAAGAAACGACCTTAGGATCGTTTCTTTTATTGTTTTTTCATTTTAGGTTTAGAAATAAGTGAAGCAATATAGCCGAAGAATATTGCAGCAGCAATACCTCCTGCAGCAGCTTTAGTTCCACCAATAAATGCTCCAACAAGTCCAGATTTTCCAACTTCTTCAATAGCACCTTTAGCAAGAGCATTACCAAAACCAGTTAGAGGAACAGTTGCACCACATCCTGCAAAATCAACTATATGTTGATAAATTCCAAGTCCACCTAAAATAGCACCAGTTGTAACAAATATAACTAAAATTCTAGCAGGAGTTAATTTAGTTTTATCAATTAAAATTTGACCAATAATACAAATAAGCCCACCAACAACAAAACATCTTAGCATTTGCATCCAATCTATACTTCCGAAAAAATTCCATATAAAACAATCCTTTCATTTTTAATTTTGTTACTATTTTTTTCTAACCCGTAACAAAAGTGATTTTGAAAATCTACATTTTTAAGCCGCGTAAGCGACCAACCAGAGCAAAGTGGAGGGCGACTTGGAGCAACCTACATATTAATATGTAAAAAAGTAGGTTGCGACACCAAGGCTTATAAAATGTAGATTGGAAAGATACTTTTAGTTGCGGGTTATTATCATTCTGTAACCATATAGCCTATAATTCAATAGCTATAGCGTGAGCAATTCCAGGAATTGATTCACCTTGTTGATTTGTTGTAGAATTTGTTAAAGCTCCAGTAGCCATTAAAAGTACTTTTTTATATTTTTTTTGTTGCATCATTTTATAAATATACCCAGAAAAAACTGTTCCACAACAAGCACAACCACTGCCGTCCAGAATGGGTATCTTGTTTTTCTTTATCAAAAATTAAAACACCGCAATCATTATAATTTGATTTAATATTATATCCTTTAGTTTCAGCAAGTTCTATTAGAATTTCTTTTCCAATATAACCTAAATCTCCAGTAAAAATAGCATCATAGTAACTTGGACTTCTACCAGTATCCTTAAAATGAGTAAGCAAAGTATCAAGTGCTGCAGGCGCCATAGCAGCACCCATATTATTTGCATCTTTTATTCCCATATCAACAATTTTTCCTGGTGTAATACAAGTTATAAAAGGTCCCATACCATTTTTAGAAACAATTGCAGCACCTGAACCAGTTACTGTCCATTGTGAACTAGGTGGACGTTGGTTTCCAAGTTCTAGTGGAAATCTAAATTGCTTTTCGGCACTACAAAAGTGGCTTGATGCAGCACAAAGTGTGTTGTTAGCTGCTCCAGACTCAGTAAAAATTGCACCCAACATAAGGGCTTCTACAAAAGTAGAACAAGCACCAAATATACCAAAAAATGGAATATTTAATTCACGTAAACCAAAACTTGAAGAAATACATTGATTTAATAAATCTCCAGCAAAGCAATAATCTATAGAATCACTTGCAAGTCCAGATTTTGATATAACTGTATTTACAGTTTCTTTTATTATTTTACTTTCAGCTTTTTCCCAGCTTTTTTCACCCCAAAATTCATCCTCTAAACAATTGTCGAAGAAACTTGCAAGAGGGCCGCTCTGCTTCTTTTGGACCAACTATTGACGCTGTTTGCAAAATAGTTGGAGGATTATCAAATTTTACAGTTTGTTTTCCTATTTTTTGCATTAAAAATCACCTTTCTTTAAAACTTTTTAAAATTACAAATCAATATATTTTAGATAAATGTTATATATTTTTATTTTTTAGAAACGGTGGCGAGGCATATGTGGGTGACCAATAGAAACTGTTAAAATGCATTAGCATTTTTTACAGTTTCATTGGGGAATGCCGAAGTGTTTCAAAAAATAAAAATCATATAACATTTATTTATTCGATTTGCAATTTAAACAAAAGTAATAGACTGTGTATTAAAAATCAAATACACAATTCCTACTACAATTGAAGCTGATATACCAAATACCAAAACTGGACCTGCAACAGTAAACATCTTTCCACCAACACCCATTACATATCCTTCAGATTTATATTCCATTGCAGGTGATACTACAGAATTTGCAAAACCTGTAATAGGAACAAGCGAACCAGCACCTGCAAATTTACCAATTCTATTAAATAAATTTAATCCTGTTAAAAATGCACTAAGTCCAATTAATATAATAGAAACTATAGTGTTAGAAAGCTGTACATCCATTCCACGGAACTTACAATAATTAAAAATAATTTGACCAATAGAACAAATTAGTCCACCAACCCAAAATGCATTAAAACAGTTCTTTATAATAGGAGAATTAGGTGACTTTTGGTCTACATAGTTTTGATAATCTTTTTTTGTTTGAATCGGTTTCATAAAATCCTCCTTTACTAATCTCTATCTCTATCAATTACAAAAGATAGATCTAAATCTACATAGTACTCTGTTATTTTTTTACCATCTATTTTTGCTTTTTGTTCTAAAACTGTAACATTAGTCAAATAATCAATAGTTTTTGAAGCTTCATTTACAGTTTGAACAATAGCATCTTTCCAAGAAACTGTAGATGTTCCTGATACTTTTAAATGTTTTTCAACAGTCATTTATAATCAACCTCCGTTTTTAGTTAGATAAACATATATTTTCCAAGTTTAAAAAAAATATGCAAAATTAAAAAAAATAGTTAAAATTTTTACAACTAATCATAAATTTACTTAAAATAGTGAAAATGAAAAATAGTTGTGCTATAATAAATCCTGAAAAGGAGGAGATAAAGTTGGGACTAAAAGTAACAAATGTAACAAAAAGCTTTTTAGATAAAAAAGCAGTAGATAATATTTCATTTAGTATAGACTCACCAGGAGTTTTTGGACTACTTGGAACAAATGGAGCAGGAAAAACAACGACAATTAGAATGATGCTTGGAATAATAAAAAAAGATAGTGGAGAAATTACATGGAATGGAAAAGAGGTAACAAGAAAAAATGTTAACTTTGGATATTTACCAGAAGAAAGAGGAATTTATCCAAAATCTAAAGTGATAGACCAATTAGTTTACTTTGGAAAACTAAAAGGAATGAAAAAAGAAGATGCAGTAGAAAAAGTAAAATATTGGGCAAAAAAATTAGAAGTAGAACAATATTTAGAAATGCCAGCAGAGAAATTATCAAAAGGAAATCAGCAGAAAATTCAATTCATTATAGCAGTAATGCATAATCCAGAATTAGTTATTTTAGATGAACCATTTAGTGGACTTGACCCAGTAAATGCTAAAATATTAAAAGATGTTATTTTAGAACTTGTGAAAGAAGGAAAATACATAGTTATGTCATCACATCAAATGACACAAATAGAAGAGTTCTGTACAGATGTAGTAATTTTAAATAAAGGTGTAACAGTATTAAAAGGAAATTTAAAAGAAATAAAAAATAGTTATCCTTGTAATAAATTAGAAATTAGTACAAAAGAAAATATAGATGAATACATAGAAAGTGTAGGATTAACAGTTAACTTTAGTAAAAATAATGAATATGTTATTGATATTAATGGAGAAGAAAAAGCAAATGAATTATTAAAAACACTTACTTTAAACAATATAAAAATTATGAAATATGAATTAAAAAGACCAAGTTTACAAGATATATTTATTGAAAAGGTAGGTGAATAAAATGAGAGATTTAATAACAGTAGCAAGCTATACAATAAAAGAAATGATAAAAAGAAAATCTTTTATAATATCAAACATAATAATTCTTTTAATAATTGTACTAGGATTTAATGTGCCTAATATTATAGATGGAATAAAAGGAGATAATACAGAAACTGCAGGAGACAACATAGTTTTAGTAGTAGATGAAGATAATATATTTGAGGGCAATTTAGAAATACTAAATCAAATGGAACTGGGAGCAAACTTTAAAATACAAAATGAAAGTATAACAAATGAAGAACTAAAGCAAAAAATAGATGATGAAGAAGTATTTGCTGGCCTTGTATTAAAGAAAAAAGATGGTGTTATAAATATAAACTATGTAGTAGATAGCCTAAATATGAATGAACTACCACAATCAGTAATAGAGGGATTTTCTAAAATATATACAAATATGCAAATTGGAAAATTAGGACTTACCTCTGAAGAATTATCAAGCTTAAATGCAACATTTAATGTAGAAGTAACAGAAACAAACGAAAACCCAGCAAGTGGAAATATATTTGCAATAATGCTTTTATCAATAGTACTATTTTATGCAATATATTTTTGTGCATACCAAGTTTCAAGTTCAATTACCACAGAAAAAACATCAAAAATAATGGAAACATTAGTAACGTCAACAACACCTAGAACAATAGTGCTTGGGAAAACTATAGGAATAGGAATTGTAGGATTATTACAAGTTAGCTTAATAATATTAGTTAGTATTATTTCTTGCAATTTATTCCTAGATCCTAATTTATTGTCATCAATAATAGATGTATCAAAAATAACACCAATGCTTGCCGTATCTGTAATAGTATATTTCATTTTAGGGTATTCAATATACTCATTGCTATATGCGTTAACAGGTTCAACTGTAAGTAAACCAGAAGATATAAATTCAGCTAATGGCCCAGTTGCGATTTTAGCTGTAATAGGGTTTTATCTAGCATATTTTGCAATGATGAATCCTACAAGTGATATAAATGTATTTGCATCAATGTTTCCATTTTCAGCACCATTTAGTATGCCATTTAGAATAATGATGGGAACAGCAACACCTATTCAAATTATAATATCATTAGGAATAATGATATTAAGTATAATTGTAATAGCACATATATCAATAAAAATATACTCATCTGCTATATTTAATTATGGTACAAAAATGAGCATAAAAGATATTTTGAAAATGTATAAAGATAAAAATTAAAAATAAATGGAGCACCTAAAATACAGGTGCTCCATTTAGCTAACTTGAACATACAAGCCTTTAGCTACTTGACCTCTAACTTGCCCTTCCTAAATTTGTCAGAGTTGTAGAAGTCGACACGATCTTCTTCTTCCTGAGTCTCCTCTACTACATTTTTGGTAACCGTTGTGTCTTTGTCCATAGTGTTCTTTCCTCCGTTTTTCTAAAAGATAGCATCATTAACTGTTAACATAAAAATTATATTGCCATAATTTGGAAAAAACAAGAAAAATTTATAAAATACTTGAAAATTAGTATAAAAAATTATAAATTATATATGAAATTTATAAAAATATATAGGAGAAATAAAGAAAGGTAAAAATAAAAATGGATTTTGCAAGAGAAACTGCTTTAAAAGTATTATATAAAATAGATGTAGAAAAGGCATATTCTAATATTGTTTTAGATGAATACTTGAATAATTACAGGCAAAAATTAAACAAAAAAGATATAAATTTAATCTCTGAAATAGTTTATGGTACTATTACTTGGAAACTAACAATAGATACTATTTTACAAAAATATTCTAAAATTAAATTAAAGAAGATGTCTAATTGGGTAGTAAATATTTTAAGAATGGGAGCATATCAAATTATATTTTTAGACAAAATACCTAAAAGTGCTGCTGTAAACGAAAGTGTAAATTTAACTAAAAAATATGCTTTCAAATCAGTAAGTTTCGTAAATGCTATTTTAAGAAAAATTGAGAAGAAGGATTATGAAGAATTAGCTAATATAGAAGAAACTCAAGAAAGAATATCAAAAATGTATTCTATGCCAGAATGGTTAGTAGAAAAACTGCTAAAAGAATATTCTGTTAAAGAAGTAGAAAATATATGCAAATTTTCAAATGAAAAACCAAAAATAACAATTAGAATTAACCTACTAAAAATAAATAAAGAGAATTTTATGAAGAAACTAGAAGAACTAAAAATAGAATATGAGGAAACTGAACTTGAAAATTATTTACATATCAAAAATGTAAAAAATATAGGAGAATTAGATATATTTAAAGAAGGGTTTTTTACTATTCAGGATATTGGAGCGGGAAAGATTCGGACTAATACTTGCACCAAAAAAAGGAGATATAGTTTTAGATGCTTGTAGTGCGCCAGGAGGAAAAACTACTGAACTTGCTGAAATTATGAAAGACAATGGAAAAATTATAGCATGTGATGTCTATAAACATCGTATTAAACTTGTTGAAGAAAATGCTAAAAGACTTGGAATAAATATTATAGAAACTAGTGAACAGGATGCAACAACTTTAAATGAAGAATTTATCCAAAAATTTGATAAAGTTTTGATTGATGTTCCATGCCTTGGTTTTGGGGTTATGAAAAGAAAGCCAGATATAAAATGGCAAAGAAAAAAAGAGGATATAGAAGAAATATCAAAAATTCAATTCGAAATCTTAAAAAACTCTGTTAAGTATTTAAAATTAGGAGGAGAAATAGTTTATTCAACATGTAGTATCTTAAAAAATGAAAATGAAGATACAATAGAAAAATGGATGAAATTAGTAAGAGAAGAAGAAATAAAAACACATATAAAATATGAAATAAAAAATGTAGAAAAAATATTACCAGATAAAAATACAGATGGATTTTTTATATGTAAAATTAAACGTATAAGTTAACTTTAAAATAATATTACAACAATATTACAATTAGGTGACAATTGAATTAAAACTATTGACTTTTAGCATAAAAATAATAAAATAAAGGATATAATAATAAAATGGAAAAATAATGAAAAAAGTGTCAAAATTTCATAAAACAATTTGTATGAAATTTCGAAAAAATGTAAAACTAAGTATGAAAAAGTAAAATATAGTCACAAAGGAGAAAGAAATGTCAACTTGTTTAGGTTTATATATAGAAGAGAATGTAATAAAATATGCTAAAGTTTCTAAAGACAATGATATTGTTAAAATAGACTCCTTTGGAATTAAATTTTATGATAAAATTAATGAGGCAATTTCTCAAGTAATAGAAGAAACATACAGTTATAAGGTCCCTATAAGTATTAATATATCAAATGAAAACTATAATTATTTCTATTTATTTAGCTTACTAAATAAAAAAGATATGCAAAACGTAATAAACACAGAATTTGAGTCTTTATGTTATGATAGTGGCTTAAATAAAGATGCATTTGAAACTAGATATGTATTAATAAATGATTTACAAGACAAAGAGAAAATAAAGGCAATACATGTATCAGCAAGTAAAGCAGACATAGCAAGAAAGGAACAACAATTAGAAGGATACAAATTAACATATGCATCACCAATTGGGACCAGTATTGGAAATTTATTAGATTACAAAGATAAAGAAAATGTAATAATAGTAAACATTGAAGATAAAACAACGATAACAACAATAGTAGATAAAAAAATAGTAGATATACAAACAATTGATGAAGGAACAAGCCAAATATTGTCTAAAATTAATATAAAAGAAAATTCATATTTAAAAGCTTATGAAATATGCAAAAATACAACAATATACACTCAAGAAGCAAAAGACTTACAATATGAAGAAAATGATTATTTAGATGATATTATGCCTACTCTGTATAATATAGTTGGCGAAGTTAGAAAAATTACCAATAATAGTTTAAACAAAATAGATAAAATATATTTAACAGGAACCGCATCAGTTATAAATAATATAGATATTTATTTTCAAGATTATCTAAAAGATATAAAATGCGAAATATTAAAGCCATATTTTATAAAAAAGAATTTAAGTAAAATAAATATAAAAGATTATATTGAAGTTAATTCTGCTATAGCTTTAGCACTACAAGGACTAAATGAAGGACTAAAAGGAATGAACTTTAAAAAAGAAACCATAAAAGATAAGCTTCCTAACTTTCTAACAATGGAAATAGGTTCTAGAAAAGAAAAAGGGAAAACTTCTAAGAATACTTTTAATATCGATATTGATTTAAAAGCTGAGTTAACAGGACTAGAACAAACATTACTAAGAGTAGTATATGGAATACTAATGCTTATAATAGTTTATAGCGGAATATCAATATTCTTAAATAGCTCAATGAATAAAAAAGCAGAAGAAATAAGTGAGGCAACAAAACAAGTAAATGCACAAATTGCTTCCATAAATAATAATACTTCAATAATAAAAGTAAATACAAGCAAATATGAAGCAATGACAAAAAGATTAACAGATTTAAATGCATCTATAGAAGAAAAAAGAAAAGTAAAAAATGCAATACCTACATTATTAAATCAAATAATGTTTAGTATACCAAAAGGAGTACAAATAACTTCTATTGAAAACATAAGTGGCACAAAAATAATTATAAATGCTAGAGCAAATACTTATGATCAATTAGGTTATTTAAAAGCTAGTATTAAAAACTATAATATACTAATAAACGTTGTATCAGATAGTGGGCAAAAAACTTCGCAAGAAGGACCAATCACAACAACAATAGAGGGAGACTTACCAATATAGTAAAGGAGAAAATAGGCATATAATGAGAAAAATTTTAATATTCATATTAATTCTTTTATTACTAGCAGTTGGATATTTGGTAATATTTAAAGGAATTAATGTATTTGGAATAGATATATTATCAATTAATCGGTATTAAAAATAAAAATGATGAGTTAGATAGTTCATTAGAAAAAGTAAGTACATTAGTAAGTGTAGATGTGCCAAAAGCAATTTTAGAATTAAATGAGAATGCAAAACAATTAGTAATAGCAAAAGAAGAGTATAATGATAAAGTATTAAACAGTTCCAATGATGATATACAAGAAGCTAGAATAACAAGACCATATGAAACTGAATATTTACAAACAGTTATAGGAAATCATGCTAAAGATAAAGGAATTAATCTAAGGTATGAATTGAGACAAGGAGAAGCTGGAATATCTGGCGAATATGATATGTACTTTACTATTACAGGAAGTTATGTTTCAATATCTGAATTTGTGGCATCAATCGAGAACGATTCTTCATTAAATTTTAGAATTGAAGCATTTAAACTAATACCTACAGCAAATGATACAGAAAACTTAGAAGCAACTTTCAATGTAAAAGGAATTAATGTTAGAATTGATGGAATAAATAGAAACACAAATACTAATGAGATAGATAACACAAATAATACTAATAAAAGTAATAATGAATAAACGTTAATTATTTAAAAGGAGGATATTTTTGTGAAATCAATTATAAAAGAAATAATAATTGTGCTTCTGTTATTGTTAGCAATTATTTTAGTACTAGGGGTATTTTTATATGACTATATACCAACAAGTAAAATAGTTCCAAAAATTGAACAATATCAAGTGCCCAATAATATAAAAGAAGAATTAGAAAAAAATATAAATGATATTCAAGAAAATCAAGCCCAAATTGTATATGAAATAGATGGAACTGATTTAAAAAATTATGAAAAATCAAAAGATTATCAAAAAGGAAAAGTAAATCCTTTTTCACAAGATACAATAGGAAATACTGCTGTAAATAATAATAATACAACTAAGAACAGCGATACAGTAACTACAAGCAGTTCTAATTCTACAGGTAATTATTTACCGCAAACAGGAACAAAATAATTTAGGTTATATTTATTTATATAGATATATCAAAAGAAAAAATATTTTAAGGAGGAATTTTTTATGTTAAAAGGACAAAAAGGTATCACATTAGTAGCATTAGTAATCACAATCATAATATTATTAATATTAGCTGGTGTAACAATTTCATTAACTTTAGGAGAAAATGGATTATTCAAAACAGCACAAAATGCTGGTAAAAACTATGTAAATGCTGCAAGACAAGAAGAAAACTTTGCAAATGATGCACAATCATTAATTAATAACGTATTAAACGATTTATAAACCATTAACTATTAACTAAATGGCATATGCAGATTATGTATATGCCATTTAGTTTAAAAAGTAATTGTTAAATTATAGGCAAAATAAGAAGAGAGGAAAATATGCTACAAACTTTATTATTAATTATAATATTTATACTAGGAATATATTTTGGTAGTTTTTTTACACTTGCTACATATAGACTTCCAAAAAAAGAAGATATAACACATAAACATTCTTATTGTCCTAATTGCAATCACAAATTGGGAGCTTTAGATTTAGTGCCTGTATTTAGTTATATATTTTTAAAAGGGAAATGTAGATATTGTAAAAACCAAATAGGAAGCCGTTATTTTTTATTTGAAATATTAACAGGCTTAGTTTTTGTTTTATTTAGTATATCACTAAATATAGATATTTATAGTTTGAATATTAATACAATAATTTATTTTATAATAGTAATTTTATATTTTTCTAGTTTATTTATACTTGCTGGAATTGAAAAAGAAAAAGAAATAATTCAAAAATCTGTATTAATTTATGGTATTTTTATTTCATTGGTATATATGATATATTCATATACACTAATTAAAACAAATGTATATGAATATGTTATATATTTAAGTTTTATGATAATTTTATTGCTTCTAGATACTAAATTATTGAAGAAAGATTTAAAATATAATTATTGGATACAAGTATTAATATTGATACTTTATATGCTAATATTTACAGGAGCATATTATACAATATGGACAATAATTTTAGCTATATTATCCATTGGAATTAAAAATATATTACAGTTTTTTAAAATAAAAAAATCTAAAATAGCTAAAGAAAAAAGGATATCACCTATAGGATTTTATCTATGTGTATCTAACATTATAGTAGTAATTTTTATGAATTTTATTGTTAATTATTTGATGAAATAGATTAGTAGATAGCCTTTTGGGAGGTCATTAAAAGAAAGTAAATAAATCTAATGCAAAAGTATTAAGGAAGGATCCTGTTTGCTAGAAAATTTTCCAGAAATTTAAAGAAAGGAAAGAATCAATCTTGAAACTAAATGAATGTACAAGTAATAAAGGTTTTACAACAGCAGAAATAATTATTTCTATAATAATTATAATATTATTTACATCAATGATCACTAGTGCGTTTTATAATTATTATATAAGTATTCAATCGAAAAACAGAAGAACTATAGCAACCAACATAGTAATAGATATTATAGAAAATGTAGAAATGATGAAATATGAAGAAACAAGTCAAGATACAGTAGATACATTATTACAAACCCTAAAGGACAATGGAACTATACAAAATCGGATATTCTGTTATAGCTACTATAGAAAAATACAATGAAACAGAAGGAAATGAAGATAAAAAAGATTTAATAAAAATTTTAACTGTTAAAGTAGAATATACAGTAAATGATAAGCTAGAGAAAAATGAAGTTACAAGATTAATAATAAAAAAATAATTATACCATTTATAAAATAAAAAATGAAAGTAAGGAGAAAACTAATGAAATCATCAAGAGGTGTTACCACCACCACTTTAATTATATATGTAATTGCAATGTTAATTGTAATAGGGATTATTGCAACTATTACTTCATTTTTTTATACAAATGTGACTAATTTAGAAGATAATAGTAGCAATATATCAGAAATCACAAAGTTTAATATGTATTTCCTACAAGAAATAAAAAATAGTAATAATGATATTATTGCTATCAATGAAAAATCGATTACATTTTTAACAGGAAACACTTTTACATTTCAAGATCATAGTATTTATATGAATAGTAGCAAAATTAGTCAAAACATAAAAGATTTAAAATTTTATGCAGAAGAAATAAATTCAAAAAAAGTAGTAACAGTTTTAATTACAATAGGAGAAAATTTAGAATATACAAAAACAACACAATATGTAATGAATTAGTAATTTATGCCAAAAGCTTAAAGACTATATTAAAAATAAAAAATATAATGTATAATAGAATTAGTACTAAAAACAAAGGAGGAAATCTATATGGCAAGACAACCGATTGGAATTGAGTTAGTTAAAAAAGGAATAATAAATGAACAAGATATACAAAAAGCATTAGAATATCAGAAATTACACCCAAATAAAAAAATGGGTGATATACTAAATATTTTACAAGTAGCTGATTCATATACATTAATAAAAGCAATAGGAGAAGTTTTAGACGAAAAAGCAATGCTTTTAGACAGAAGTGATGTAAAAATAAACATACAAGATTATATAGGGATTGATATATTAAAACAAAACAAAGCTATTCCTTTTGAAATAGAAAATGGAAGAATAAAAGTATGTTTTTCAGATACAGCAAATAGAAGAACAGTAGATACAATTAGATTATTGCTGTTAAATAAAGGTTTAGTAATGGACAAATATATTACTTTCGAAAGTAATATTGAAGAAATCTTAACCTCATTAGAGGGAAATAGTAGAGCAGATATAAAATCAACTACTGATATTACAGGAATGGTAGATACAGTAATAAAAAAAGCAATGGACAAAAGAGCAAGCGATATACATTTTGAACCAATGGAAGACTCTTTAAGAATTCGATATAGAATTGATGGAGAATTATATACAGTTGCAAATTTAGAAAAAGAAAAACAATCACAAATTATAGGAAGATTAAAAGCAATTTCTAATATGCATCAAGAAAAGCAAGAAGCACAAGATGGTAGAATTCTTATTTATCCAGATTATAATATACGTGTATCTTCACAACCAAATGTATATGGAGAAAAATTTGTATTAAGACTATTAAAGAAAAATGCAGATGTAAAAAGACTTTTTGATTTAGGTTTTCCAAATAATGAAGAACTAGTAAATAAAAGTTTTAACAAGAAAAACAGTATAACAATAATGGCAGCACCAACAGGAGAAGGAAAAACAACAACATTATACAGTATAGTTGATTATTTAAATAAACCTAGCATAAATGTAACGACAATAGAAGACCCTGTTGAAATTAGAATACCTGGGCTAAATCAAGTAGAAATAGATGCAAAAGCTACATTTTCTGATTCATTAAGAACAGTATTAAGACAAGACCCTGATATAATTTTAGTAGGAGAAATAAGGGATTCTGAAACAGCAGAAATTGCAATGCAAGCAGGACAAACAGGGCATTATGTACTTTCAACAATACATACAATAGATAGTATAGAAGTAATAACAAGATTAAGAAAAATGGGA
The DNA here is from genome assembly GCA_948434985.1 of uncultured Clostridium sp. Taxonomy (GTDB): domain Bacteria; phylum Bacillota; class Clostridia; order TANB77; family CAG-508; genus RGIG8482. The sequence goes on along the minus strand of CAOJFV010000013.1, from coordinate 9,163 downwards.
ATATCAAATTATGATATAGCAAGTACACTTGCTACGAGTGTATCACAAAGATTAATTAGAAAAATTTGTCCACATTGTGCAAGAGAAAGAAATTTTACTGAAGAAGAAATAAATATAATAACAAAATTAGGAGAAAGATATGGAGTAAATTTCGATTTTAGAGGAAAAACTACATATGACGCAGTCGGATGTGAACACTGCAATAATTCTGGATATTATGATAGAATAGGAATATTTGAAATATTGATAATTGATGATGACATAAGAGAACTAATAATAAATGATGCGTCAACATTAAAAATAAAAGAAGAAGCATTAAAAGGAACATATAAACCTTTAGTAATTGACGGATTAAACAAAGTATTAAATGGAATTACTACACTACAAGAATTAAATAAAAAACTAGTTATATTTTAATCTATAGGAGGAAAAATACTAATGATACAAATAGAAAAAATATTCGATTATGCAATTGAAAAAGATGCATCTGATATACATTTTATATGTGGCATAAAACCAATGCTAAGAATTATAAGAGATTTAGTACAAGTTGAAGATGTAGAAGTTTTAACAGCTGAAGATATGAATGAAATATATGATTATTTAATAAGAGGAAATATAGATAAAGATAATGTATTTCAAAAAACCAAAAAATTAGATACTTTTTTAGAATATGCAGATAAACGTTTTAGAGTGAATATTTCATTATCAGAAGATATACCACTTTTCACATTAAGAATTATAAAAAATGAACTACCAAAATTTGAAGATTTAGGAGTGCCAGATATTGTAAGAAGAATGACATTTCAACCACAAGGGTTAATGTTAGTTACAGGAAAAACAAACTCTGGTAAAACTACTACTTTAAATGCTCTAATAAATGAAATAAATGAAACACAGAATAAAAAAATCTTAACATTAGAAAGCCCAGTAGAATTTAAACATCATTCAAAAAAATCAGTAATAGTACAAAAAGAAGTAGGAATAGGTGGAGATTCTCTAAGTTATAGTGATGGTGTAAAGAACTCATTAAGAGAAGATTGTGATATAGTAGTAGTAGGAGAAATTAGAGATAAAGAAACAATGGATGCAGCAATAGAAACAGCAGAATCTGGGCATTTAGTAATAGGAACACTTCACACAAAATCTTGTGCAGAAACAATAGATAGAATGATAAATTTTTATGATATAAGTGACCAACCAACAGTAAAATACTTAATTTCCTCATTACTTAAATTAGTAATTTCTCAAAGATTATTAAAAGGAACAGATGGAAAACTAGTACTTGTTCCAGAAGTAATGGTGGTAGATAATATTGTAGCAGGGTTAATTAGAAAAGATAAAATAAGTGTATCAGAGATAGAAGATGCAATTCAAAGTAATCTAGAAAAAGGAAGTATTGGATTAATAAATTCAATTGCAGAACTATTTGTAGATGAGAAAATTACATTAGAACAAGCAAAAGCACAAATAGAAGAAAAGAATATAGAAACATTAAATAGAACGATAATGCAATTAAGAATTAAGAAAAATAAATAGATATATATTTAACTTAAGAGATAAAATTTATTGCGGGATAAATAAATTTAAATATAGGGGTTTATAGGAAACCTTAAAACCTAAATAAAATAAAGGAGAACTATAATGGCAGTATATAGATATAGAGCATTAACTCCAAATGGTGTTATTGTTAGCAATAAAATAGAAGAAAATAATAGAAGTGCTGTAATAAAAAAACTAAAAAGAAATAATTTAACGCCAATAAGTATTACAGAACAAATAGCAATAACAAAAAAACCAGTAAAAACGAATAAAAGAAACATTAAAGATATAGAAGACATTATGAAAAACGTTAATACATCTAGCATTATAAAAAATAGAGAAAAAAACAGAGAAACATATATACAAAAAATTAATAGTATTCTAGCCAAAACAGAAAGAATAACCAAAAGAGATTTAGTTATTTTTACACAAAATTTTTATTTATTAAAAAAAGCAAACTTTAATAATATTCATGCTTTGCAAACAATAATTGGTAGTACAGAAAACTATATATTTAAAGGAATTCTAGAAGATATACTAGCAGGTGTAGAAGCGGGAGAAAATATGTATACGACTATGGAATATTACAATGAGGTATTTCCATATATCTACGTAAATATGATACGTGTAGGAGAATTATCAGGTTCACTTACTAATTCATTACAACAAGCAGTAAAATACTTAGATGATTCAGCAGATTTAAATAAAAAGTTGAGAAATATTTTAATACCAAATATTATACAATTCGTATTATTAATTGTAATGTTAGTGGTGGGAACATTATTTGCGATTCCTGCAATTCAAAACCTTTTTGACGTTGTAGGAACTACAGATAAATTACCAAGTGTAACTATATGGTTTAAGAATTTCTTAGATATATTAATTAAATTTTGGTATATACCAACTGCAATAATAGTTGGCATTGTAACAGCTATAATAATGTATATTAAAACACCAAAAGGAAAATACAATTTTGATTATTTTAAATATACAATGCCTATATTTGGGAATTTAATATTTTCTTTAGATTTCTCAAGACTTGTAAAAGCAATGCTTTTAAACTTAAATAATGGTATGAGAATACAAGAAGCGCTAGAAGTAAGTAAGGGACTATCTAAAAACTATGTTATGTTATCAATAATTGAAACATCAATTAACAATATATTAATTGGAGAAAGTTGGATAGAACCGTTTGAAAAATCTGGACTTGCTTCATCTATGATTACAGAAATGTTAAAAATAGGTATGCAAACAGATTTGTCTGAAATGATGGAAAAGTTAGTTGAATATATGGAAATAGATATTAACAATATAATGGATAAAATTATGCAAGTATTACCACAAGTTGTATATAGTATTGTTGGAGTAGTAATGATATTCTTTGTATTAGTAGTACTTGTACCATGTTTACAAGTATATATGGGAACATTCTTGTTCTCAGCAGCAGGGTTTTAACAAAAAAATATAGGGGCGGGCCGAGTGCCCGCCCAATATAATGTAAAAGGAATGATTTATTAAAATATGAAAATAGGAATAGATGTTGGTGGAAGCCATATTGGGGTTGGATTGGTAGATGAAAGAGGAAATATTATATTAAAAAAGGAAACAGATTTTATAAAAAAGGAAAAATTAGATTTAAAAATTATTATAATAGATACAATAGTAAAACATATAAATCAAATTTTGCGAAAAAGTAATACAGATATGAAGCAAATAGAATATATAGGAATAGCATTCCCTAAAAGCTTACGCAATAACACATTTGGAAAAGCAGTAAATTTAGGAGTAACTGGTTATGAAATAAAAGAAGAAATACAAAATAAAATAAAGATACCAGTTTATATGAAAAATGATGCAAAATGTGCTGCTATTTGTGAAAAAAGGTATGGAGGCTTAAAAAAGTATGCGAATGCTGTATTTTTAACAATAGGAACAGGAATAGGTGGAGCATTATTTTTGAATCACACATTGATATGCACAACTCAAAATGATTTATTTAAAATAGGACATATGATTATACAAAAAGATGGAATAGAGTGTAAGTGCGGCAAAAGAGGATGTTTCGAAAAGTATGCTTCAATTACTGCGTTAAAACAAGAAGTAACAAGAAATTATAATATTAGTGAAGAATTAACAGGGGTAAATTTATACAATTTTATTATTGAGAATTTGCAAGATGAAAAGATGCAAAATATACTAAATACATATATTGAAAATTTAAGTATGGGAATATCTAATATAATTAATTTGTTTGAACCAGAAGCAATAGCAATAGGTGGAAGTTTTGCATATTATAATGATATATTTTTGGAAAAATTAGAGAAGAAATTAAAAGAAAATCAAATAGCATTTGGAGATAATTATCCTAAACTACTAATAGCTACATATAAAAATGATGCAGGTATTATAGGTGCTGCAAATATAGTATAAGATAAAATAAAAGCTAAATAATAAAGAAAATATGGGAGGAATATGGAGGAAGAAATTAGAAAATTAATACTTAATAAATTAGGTATTTTTGAAAAAATTAACACAGATTTATTGAATGGTAGAACATCCTTTATAAAAAAATATAGTAGACTAAATAGATTGGTAGATATAATAAATACAATTTATGAAGAAACAGACATACAGAAATTAAAACAGATGCTAGATGAATTAGACAAGCTGAATAAAGTACATAAATTAGATGATATACGAAATTTGGATATCGAAAAAGAAATAACAGAGGAATATGTTCAGGAATATAATGTAACAGTTACTAGATATGGAAAATTATCTATAGAACAATTATCTAAAATAGATGGCATTGAAAAATTTGAATATAAAGGTAAAAAATTCATTGTACTTAATGGAGTTCCATTTAGATTTTTAGGTAGAACAATAATGGGAAATGGAACAAAAAAATTAACTTCTCCAGATTTTACTGAAGCACGATTTGGTTCATTAATAAGTAATATAAGACCTAATAGATGGGCTTCTTCATCGCAATTTGATATTTTTGAAGATTTACAGAGTAATAATTTTGTTAGTTTTGGAGCAGCAGATGCAGCAAAAGCAATAGATGCTAAAGAACAAATAATATCGCCAGAGATACTTCAAAGGTGTGTAAGTTCAATAGGAGGAGCGGGTTTTCATACTACAATCAAATTTGAGGGAAAAAGACAAGCTGCAGCTAGTTTTATAAATACTGAAAAAGCTATAGATTTTGAAAAATGTGAAGAATGGGTACCATACGATACAGTGTATGTATTAAATGAAGATGTATATAGTATGCAGGCGCAAAAAAGGACAGTATATTTTGAAAGATTAAATCAAGATGAAACGATAGAAGAGTTTTGCAAAACTGCTAACCCTGAAATAATATATGATTTAATTAGTTCTTCAGTAGAATATTATGATAATAGCTGTGAGATAAGTGATAATATTTCAAATAAGAAACAAAGAGAATTATTAAATTGGATTGAGAAAATAAACTTAGAACAATGTAATGATATAGAAAATTTAAGACATATCAAAGCTATTGTAAAAATTTTAGAAAGTATTAAAAGTATCCACAGTGATTTATTAGCAAGGCTTAATGAAAAATGTCAGAGTAGGATACAAGAAATTGTTAAAAAAAGAGATTTTTCTATAACAAATGAAATTGGAGAGTGTTTAGAACAGATACATAAGCCCAATAAACATACTTCTAGTGAAATGATGCTTGATTTTATAAATAGTGAGATAGAAAAAATGAAAGCTAATGGCATTTTTATAGTAGGAGAAAGCATAAAGAGCAAAATAATTAATCAAGATATGGTGAAAGAACAAAAAAGAGAAGTATATTCTAGTAATATTGAAAAGAATGCAAACAAAATTCAACTAAGACAAAGAAATATAGATGATTTATATAAAATGCTAGAACTAAAAAATAATCAAGAAAGTATGTATGAAATTGCATATAGAATATTAGAAATTTCAATAAAAGTGAGAAATAAAGAGACTATGTCTTTTGAATATGCATACCAAGTAGCAAGAAAAATACTTGAAAGTCAAGACTACAAAGATTGTATACAGGAATGTATACAGGAACAAAGTGATAGATTCGAAGTGGCAATAAGGAATAAAGTTCAAAACTTAATATTTGATGCAAAAGCAAAAGAACTAGAAGAACAAATTGAATCTATTTCTAATATAAAAATTGGAATTATTGGTAGATTTTTAGGTAAAGATAAATATTATGAAGCAATAAGAAATGATTTGTCGGCGCAAAGGTCTGTGCTTAGAGAAAAGAATATTCAAACAGGATATGATATAAAAGAATTAGATAGATTTATTCAAGAAAATGGAATGACACAGGAAATATATGATTTTCTACAGAGATATTATAATAATAACTTAGGAATTTCTGAAGAAAAAAAGAAAAATATAGAGGAGCTGTTAAAAATACCAATTAGAGAAAAAACAAGTGCACCAGTAGAACAATTATCATTAATGGAATATAGAAAGAAAGCAAAAGAAATAGAAAAAGGTACGAATGAAATTCTTAACCATAATGCTGGAAATAATGCTTCAAAATCCATATATTCTTATAAGATAACTTCTTCAAAAATTTTAAAGTTAAGAGAATATATAAATAGAGTTAATGCTCTAGCAGATCAAGGAATGAACATAGAAAGAGGTAACGAAGACCCAAAAAATATGGATATATAACCATTAAGAAAGAAAAACTGTACTAAAAGTATATTTTTATAAAGATTAGAGAAAATAATCTTAAAATATTAATAGGTACATATAAAAATGATGCAGGTATTATAGGTGCTGCAAATATAGTATAAAAAAGAGAAACACCAGTAGTTATTTTTGCTGGTGTTTCTCTTTTTTATAAAATAATTAGCTAATAAGAAGTTCAAGTTTTGATATTCGCTTATCAAAATCAGTATGTTCATCTTGAGTATTGTTAGTAATAGAAATTAAAGTATTTAATTTTTCGGTATGAACATTTAATAAATCTGTATGTTTTAGTAAATGCTTATGATCTTCTTGTTGAACAGTATAAACAGTATCAACATCGTCCCTTAAGTCTTTGACATTCTTTTTTATAGTTTTAATATCATCTTTCATTTCATCTTGAGTATTCTGTAACTGTTTTAAAGAAGATTCGATGATATCGAAACGGCTATCATTACTCTCAAAACGATTATCAATAGCATCAAAACGTTTATCCATACTATCAAGTCGAACTAAAATATCATCTATAACATTAAGACGATTTAAAATAAGATTTAGAGCACCATTTTCCATACAATTTCACCTCCTATGCTAAAAAATATATATACCCAATAAACATTATTCTTAAAATAGCAAAAAAGTTTTGCAAGAGCATATTATCACAATAAGACAATAAAGTCAACAAAAAAGTAAAATTTTTCTTGACTTTTAAAATACTTCATGATAAAATATTAAACGTTATGGTAAAATGCTATAAATAGCATTTCCGTAGTAGTTTCATTTTGTAATAATTTGTAACATAATGAAACATATATAATTTATAGGAGGTGAAATTTAAGTGCCAACAATTAATCAATTAGTAAGAAAAGGAAGAAAAACAACTAGTACAAAATCAACAGCACCAGCTTTACAACATGGATACAACTCAAGAAAGAAAGTTGTAACAGATTCTAGGGCACCACAAAAAAGAGGTGTATGTACAGTTGTAAAAACAGTTACTCCAAAGAAACCAAACTCAGCTTTAAGAAAAGTTGCCAGAGTTAGGCTTTCTAATGGATATGAAGTAACATCTTATATTCCTGGTATAGGACACAACTTACAAGAACATAGCGTTGTTCTAATAAGAGGAGGAAGGGTAAAAGATTTACCTGGTGTTAGATACCATATTATAAGAGGAACATTAGATACAGCTGGAGTTAAAGACAGAATGCAAGCTCGTTCAAAGTATGGAGCAAAGAGACCTAAAAAATAAACAAATGAAAAACGGCATCTTGCGTTGTCAAACGTCGTAAAAATCTTTTCAATATACAAAAACGTATTATTTCAAAGATTTTTACTTGGCTTTCCTAGCAATATACCATTTTTGCTTTGTTTAAATATTACTTGGGTTTTAGAAAATTCAAATACAAAGAAAAATTAGTGCTTGTAATTCTTACTAAATATAAGGTACTTAAATTTAGATAGATTTATAGAGCGCTATACGGAAAAATTTAAATTTTTCAGAGTACCTAGATACTTGGGATATAAGTATCAAAATAATAAGGAGGGAAGAATAGTGCCAAGAAAAGGATATATAGCAAAAAGAGATGTTTTACCAGATCCAATATATAATAGCAAAGTTGTTACAAAATTAGTAAACAACATAATGTTAGATGGTAAAAAATCAATTGCTCAAAACATAGTTTATGATGCATTTGATATCATAAAAGAAAAAGAAGGAAAAAATCCGTTAGAAGTTTTTGAAGCTGCATTAGAAAATATTATGCCAGTTTTAGAAGTTAAAGCAAGAAGAGTTGGTGGTGCAACATACCAAGTACCATTAGAAATTAGACCAGAAAGAAGACAAACTTTAGGTTTAAGATGGCTTGTAACATATGCTAGAAAAAGACATGAAAAAACTATGGCTGAAAAACTAGCAGGAGAAATTACTGATGCAATTACTGGAAACGGTGGAGCATTCAAGAAAAAAGAAGAAACACATAGAATGGCAGAAGCAAATAAAGCGTTTGCGCATTACAAATGGTAAGATATAGGTTAGAAGTTAGAATTTGAAAGTATGGAATTAAAATCCAGTTTCAAATTTCAAACCTAAAACCTCAAAGAAAAAGGAGGAAAATAAGTTGGGTAAAAGAGAAGTTTCATTAGAGATGACTAGAAACATAGGAATTATGGCTCATATTGATGCTGGTAAAACAACAACAACAGAGAGAATACTTTTCTATACTGGTAGAGTTCATAAAATTGGTGAAACCCATGAAGGTGCAGCAACAATGGACTGGATGGCTCAAGAACAAGAAAGAGGTATCACAATTACATCAGCTGCAACAACAACACATTGGTTAAACCATAGAATTAACATTATCGATACTCCAGGTCACGTTGACTTTACAGTTGAAGTACAAAGATCATTAAGAGTATTAGATGGTTCTGTAACAGTATTCTGTGCAAAAGGTGGAGTTCAACCACAATCAGAAACTGTATGGAGACAAGCTGATAAATATCATGTTCCAAGAATGGCATATGTAAATAAAATGGATATTACAGGAGCTAACTTCTTAGGATGTGTTGCTCAAATGAAAGAAAGATTAAATGCAAATGCAGTTCCAGTTCAATTACCAATTGGAGCAGAAGATAACTTCCAAGGAATTGTAGATTTAATCAAAATGAGAGCATTTGTTCATAAAGACGATCTAGGAAAAGAAATTGAAGAACAAGATGTTCCAGCTGATATGTTAGAAGAAGCTAAAAAATATAGAGAACAAATGGTAGAAGCAGCAGCTGAACAAGATGATGAATTAATGATGAAATACCTTGATGAAGGTGATTTATCAGAAGAAGAAATAAAGAAAGGACTACGTAAAGGAACAATTGCAAACAATATCGTTCCAGTATGTTGTGGTTCTTCATA
>CAOJFV010000012.1 GCA_948434985.1 uncultured Clostridium sp. | reverse complement strand
GCGCCAGTTTGTGGCACTGGAGACCGTGGGTTCGAGTCCCATCTTCCACCCCATTATAAATATATTGGGCTGTAGCCAAGCGGTAAGGCACCAGACTTTGACTCTGGCATGCGCTAGTTCGAATCTAGCCAGCCCAACCAACGACGTTTTCGTTCAAACTAATAGAACAGAATAGATACAAAAATCAATCAGAAATGAAGTGAACCCAAATTATTAGACAAAAAAGTTTAATAAGGAGGGTTCATTTTATATGTCTAAATATTCAAAAGAATTTAAATTAGAAGTAATAGAATATCACGAAAAAAATCATATCGATTGTGGTGAACTTGTAGAACATTTCAAAATCCCCAATAGATCTGTAGTTCGATGGTGGATAAAGAATTACCAAGAACACGGAATTAATGGATTAATACGAAATAATATAAAATATAGTGGAGAATTTAAACAAAATGTAGTAGAATATATGCATACTAACCATTTATCACTTAACGAAACAGCTGCATATTTCAATTTAGGAAATCATAATGTTGTAGGTAAATGGGAACATATATATTATGAGGAAGGTCCACAAGCACTATATAAAGAGCAACGTGGTAGGAATAAAACTATGAGTTTTAAACCAAGAAAAAAGAGATTATCTAAAGAAAATGAAGAAGATTTAATAGAAGAAGTACAAAGACTTAGAATGGAAAATGCATACTTAAAAAAATTGCAAGCCTTAGTTCAGGAAAGAACAAAGCCAAAACAATCGAAAAAGTAATTGTAATAGATGAATTAAGGCATGAATTTAAATTAGAGGCCTTGTAGGCCGATATGAAAATTCCCAAGTTATACTGGGGGATAATTATATTTCAATAATTACAATAAAAGTAAAAACTTTACTAAAAATTCTTGCTATTTTTGTAATTGTATTGTATGATATATAAGTAAAAAAATAACTCTAAATAGTAATGATTTGGAAGGGGCAATGAATGTAATGAAAAAAGTAGTAATCACTTTAATTGCAGTAATGTGTGTGTGTGTTAGTTGTTCTGTTTATGCAACATCAAAAAGTGCAATTTCCGAAAGTACAGCAGGACAATTAGTAGAAATCAAAGAAAAAGAAATGAAAGAATTAGAAGATTATAACGAAGCATATGGCTCAGAAGCTTACGGATTTACAGCTTATATGTTAAATAAAATTCGAATTTATAGCATACCACTTTGCTTTGTGGGAATTGCAATGGGAGCTATATGGCAGTATGTAATAGGTATAAGAAAATTAGATGTGCATGATAGAGGACTTTTTCTTATAATAAGTTTCGTTACTATTCTTGTAATATGCCAAGTGCTACCACTTGTATTTGCAATTGTAGTAAAAGGATTTAGAAATTAATTAATTGGGGGAAATAACTAATGAAAGTTTTATTTGCAGTAAGTAATGATAATATATCAGAATCGATTGTTAAAAAATATCAAAAGGATTATAAAGAAATAATATCTTATAAAAATGTTTATTACTTTAACGCAATACTAAAAGAGATACGGAAGAGATAAAACTTATGACAGAATCGTCATAAGTGAAGATTTAGAGCCATTTGCAAATAATGATTATGAAGCAATTGACCGTTTTATATTTGATAAATTAGATAGTATTAGTGACGAAGCTACAAGTGTAGATGGTAGTGATACTCCAATAATACTTATTTGTTCAGATAGACGTGCAAAATCTGAACAATTCTTGGTAAAACTATTTAGTATAGGTTTATATAGTGCATTACTTGGACAAGATAGAAGCATAGAAGAGGTATGTAAATTAATAAAAAAACCACGTACTAAAAAAGAAGCTAAGGCTTACTATAAAATAGAATCAGAAGATGCACAATATCAAGAAGAAAATGAGGATACAGTTAGTGAAACAGAAATACAAAATATTCGTGCACATTATAAAAAATTGGGAAAAAATGAAGATGCATATGTAGATAGCTTTAATAATATTGCGGACCAATATGCTGATTCTCAATTAAAAGTAATTATAAAATTTTTACCATTGAATGTAAGAGCAGTTTTAGAAACAAAATCTCCCAAATATCAATCACTTATGTCATTTGGTGGAGCACAAATAAAAAGACCTATTAAAGATGCAAAGAAGGAAGAAGCACTAAAAATAGACTTTATTGAAAATCATACAAATAAACCAAAAATGGCAAGACCAGTTATTGTTCCATCTGCAGTAGATACAAAAAATGTAACAAAACTTAGTCGTAAACAACAAGATAAAGAACAAATAACAAGTGAGGAAATTTCACGTGTAAATATAAAAAATGAAATGGGATTGAAAAATCAAGATATGAATTTACAAGATTTATTAGACGACCAATTAGAAGAGATAAAACCTAGGGAGAAAAATAAAGTAGAAACAAACGTTGAAGAAGAAAATAAAGTAGAAGCTCCAAAAAGGGGAAGAGGAAGACCTAAAAAAACAGTAGAAACAAAGGTTGAGGAAGAAAATAAAGTAGAAGTTCCAAAAAGAGGAAGAGGAAGGCCTAAAAAAATAGTAGAAACAAAAGTTGAAGAAGAAAAAATACAAAATAATGTAAACTTATTTGATATGTATGAAGAAGCAGAGCAAACAGTTTTACCAGGATTAGATGAAACAATGGAACAAACAATAGATAATTTGTTACCTGGCTTTGAAACAGAAGAACCAACACAGAACATTTTACCAGGTTTAGAAGAAAATGAAGATAATTTAGAAAAAGAAACTGAAAAAGATTTCTATAAACCTATGGAGGATTATAATAATCAAGAAGATAGTAATACTGTAAATTATACTGCATCAAAAGATAATAACTATGCTAATACAAGTTCAAGTGAAATTTTAGAGCAAAAAGTTGCGTATATAGATATAAAAAGTTTACTTTCAAAAGATAAAAAAATAGTATCTTTTGTTGGGACTACTAAAAATGGAACATCATTTTTAGTAAACAATTTAGGAGAACTTTTCTCTTCAATGGGAATTAATACAGCTATATTAGATGCAACAAAAAATAAAAATTCTTATTTTATATATACTAAAAATGAAGAAGAACTAAGAAGAGTTGCTGTAGATTCTATAAACAATTTAGCAAATGGTCAAACTAGTGGAATAAAGGTAAATGATAATTTAACTGTATATACATCTTTGCCAGCAGTAGAAAACAATGAAAATTATGAAGAAATACTTGCAACTTTAGTAAAAAATTATTCCTTGGTATTAATAGATTGTGATTTTAATACAGATATAAAATATTTTGAGAATTCGCAAGAAATTTATCTTGTACAAAGTATGGATATCCTTACAATACAGTCACTTACAGCTTTCTTAAGGGATTTAAAATCAAAAAATATCTTATTACAAGATAAGATAAGAATAGTAATAAATAAACAAACTAAGATAAGGGGACTAAATCCTAAGGTTATTATTGGAGGAATGGCATATTATAATGATCCATCAATGTCATTTATGACAGAACTATTTAATAAAGATCATGTTAGATATTGTGCTATACCTTTTGATGAGCAAGTATATTCAAAATACTTAGAAGGATTAGTAAATTGTAATGTATCATTAAATGGATATTCAAAAAACTTTATGGGAGCATTAAAAGATTTAGGAAATATGGTATATCCATTACTAAATAATAAGCGTAAGCCAATGGATAATCGTGACAGAAAAAATAAAAAATAATCTTTAGAATAGACGAAAAATAATTTTTAATTAATGAGATATAGAGGTGATAAGAGTGATATACATTTTAGTCTTACTTGTAGGGATAATTATAGCATTAATAGTATATAATATTGTTGTATATAAAAGAATACAAAACTTTAATAATATTAATCAAAAAATAACTGGATTAAATGTATTACAAGACTTTATGAATACTATAGGAGAGTATTCAACAGTAGATGAGAAAATAGAGAAAATAAATGAAATATTAATTGAAAAGTATGATATCAAATATTCAACAATAGTAATGTTTGATGGAACAGAATATGCTATAAAAGCGTCAAATGTACAAGAACAACATTGGGAGGCATTAAGAAATCTTCATAATCAAGATATTTTTAAAGATAGTATTTCTACTGCAACACCTAAATATGTCACAGTAAATAATGATACTGAAAGATTACCATACCAAACAATGGAATTTGGAAGAGCAAAATCTGCTATGTTTTTTCCACTATATATAGATAATGTATATATTGGATATTGGATACTAGAAAGCGGAGAGCCACATGCATTTGATAAGATAGATACAACAATATTAGAAGTGGTAAAAGAAAATATTATAGCTGTATATAAAACAGTGTCTTACCAAAATACAATTGAAAATATTGCAAGAAAAGATTTATTTTCAGAACTTAATTCAGCAGAATACTTATATGGTAAAGGGAAGAAAATAATAGATAAATATGCTACTTCAACGGTATGTATGTTTAAAATAATAAATCTTGAAGAAATAAATAAAGAATATAATAGAGAAACTGGAAATGATATAATAACAGAAGTAAGTAATTATATTAGTGAAAATATTTCATCAGAGTATGTATTTGTAAGGTATATGGGTCCTAAATTTGCAATAGTATTCTCAGGAGTGGATATAACTGGTGCATCAGAATTTGTTCAAGACTTAAAAGTTAATTTAGAAAAATTAGAAATTGAAGAAGTTTTAGAAGAAATAGAAGATGAAGAAATTAGATATGCTATGCCAAAATTGAATTTTGTTTTAACAACATATTATAAAGGAACAGCTCTTGAGAATGTAACTAAAAAGCTAGAGGAATATTTGGATAGTGCAGATAAAAATGAAAGTGATATAAATAATATTTAATTTATAGGAGGAATGTGTTATGGATATGGATAAAACTATGAACTTTACAGTAGAAAAGGATAAAAATGTACGTGCAAGAGAAATTTTAAAAACAGTTTATCAAGCATTATTAGAAAAAGGATACAATCCAATTAATCAAATAGTAGGCTATATATTATCAGGTGACCCTACATATATTACAAGCAATAAAGATGCTAGAAATTTAATTCGTTTAATAGAAAGAGATGAATTATTAGAAAAAATGGTAAAAAATTATATAGGATTAGATGAATAATATGCGAGTACTTGGGTTAGATTATGGTGATGCAAGAGTAGGAGTTGCAATATCTGATGCACTTCGGTATAACTGCTCAAGGACTTGAGACAATACATCATAAAGGAAATGATAAAGTAGTTTTAAAAAGGCTAGAAGAAATAATTAATCAGTATGAAGTTACTAAAATTATTATTGGAATGCCATTTAATATGAATGGTACAAGTTCTTTTAGAGTTGAAGTTACTAAAAATTTTATTCATAAACTAAATTGTAAATTTCCTAAAATAGAAGTGATTGAAATTGATGAAAGATTAACTACAGTTGCAGCACATAAGACTATGAATTTTTTAGATGTAAATAAAACAAAAAAAAGAGGAATAGTAGATACTATTTCAGCAGTATATATTTTAGAAATGTATATGAACAGAAGTTATTAATGTTGTAGAAACACAAATTTATATAGAAAAATTGAAAGGAGATTTTAGGTTATGGACGAAAATAATATTTCAGAGGAAGAATTAGATAACATCATAGTATTAAATGATGAGAACGGAGAAGAGGTTAAATTCGAATTCTTAGATTTAGTTGAATTAGATGGAGAAGAATATGTAGTATTATTACCAGCTGAAGAAAGTGACGAAGAAGAAGGGGAAGTTGTGATTCTTAAAGTTGAAGATACAGAATCAGAAGAAGAAGAATCTTATGTAAGTGTTGATGATGAAGAAATACTAAACAAAGTATTTGAAATGTTTAAAGAAAAATTTAAAGATGAATTTAATTTTGTTGATGATGAAGCAGCTGAATAGGTAATAATTAAAACTAATAAAGAAGGAACGATAAAATAAATCGTTCCTTCTTTATTAGTTTCAATTAATGTTTGCTCATTAATTTAAAAATATTAGCAGCATATTTTGGTGATATTTAAAAACAATAATCATAATGTACAGGTACTTAGTATACAGTTTAATATAAAGGGGAGGTTTTTATGAAAGTAATTCGAATTAGCAAAAGAAAAATTATGATTTCTTGTATGTTATTAATTATAATTTTTATATTTTCAATTGCAAGTAGTTCATTTGGAATGCAACATTATTATAAACTAGACTTTTCAACGGGACTCGTTACTGCTTCTAAACTTAATGTAAGAAGTGGACCTAGTACTAAATATAGCATTGTTACTACAGTAAATAAAAATGAGTATATACGTGTATTTGCTGGAGTTGGAAATTGGTATATTATTCAAACAAATTCTGACCATATTGGGGCGGTAAGTAAAGAATATGTTAAAGCAATTTATCCAAATAGTAGTAATTCAAATAATACAAATCAAGGAACGACAGGAGGAAACGATACTAGTTCAAATCTCAATGCAGATGAACAAGAAGTATTAAAACTAATAAATGCTGAAAGAACAAAACATGGACTATCTGCACTAAAAATAGATGAAGAGACTCGGGAGAGTTGCACGAATTAAAGCACAAGATATGGTAGACAACAACTACTTTTCACATAATTCACCAATTTATGGTTCACCATTTGATATGCTAAAGAGTTTTAAAGTATCTTATAAAACGGCAGGAGAAAATATTGCAGGAAACTCAAGTAATTCTAGTGCTGTAAATGCTTGGATGAATTCAGAACGGGCATAAAGCAAATATATTAAATAGTAGTTATAATTATACAGGTATAGGGGTGGTAAATAGCCCTAAATATGGAAGGATATATGTACAAATATTTATTGGTAGATAAATATTTAAAAAAATCCCAAAAAGTATTGATTTTTCTAAATAAACAGGATATAATAAGTATGCAAATATGAAACTAGAAGAGTGGGAACAAATCCCACTCTTCGGTTGTATAGATAGGAGGTTTCTTTTGGCTAGTATTGAAGAAAGAGTAGAAAGCCTTTTGAATGATAAGATTACAGAACTTGGATATGAACTTTATGATGTAGAATATGCAAAAGAAGGCAAAAATTATTTTTTAAGGATTTTCATTGATAATGAAAATGGAATTGACTTAAATGACTGTGAAAAAGTAAATGATGGGATTATGGATTTATTAGATGAAGCAGATTATATTAAGGAACAATACTTTTTAGAAGTATCTTCACCAGGAATTGAAAGAGTAATTAGAAAAGATAAGCATTTCGATTACACAATGGGAGAAAAAATAGAAGTAAATTTATTTAAACCACAAGACGGTAAAAAATGCTTAGAAGGTATCTTAACAGGATATGATGAAGCGCAGGTTATGATGATGTATGAAAATGATGAAATATCTATTCCAAGAAAAAACATATCTTTAATAAAAACAAAATATGATTGGAATTAATATATAAATAAAGGGAGGAAAAAGGAAAATGAAAGCGATAGACAATAAAGAATTAGTTATAGCACTAGAAGAACTAGAAAATGAGAAAGGAATTAAAAAAGCATATTTAATCGAAGCAATTGAACAAGCATTAGTAACAGCTTACAAAAGAAACTTTGATTCAGCAGAAAATGTAAAAGTAGTTATGGACAGGGAAACTGGAGCAGCTCACCTTTATGCTGTAAAAGAAGTAGTAGAAGCAGTAGAAGATTCTAAATTACAAATAAGCTTAGATGAAGCAAAAACAATTAGCAAAAAGCTAGAAATAGGAGATACTGTAGATATTGAAATGGTACCAAAAGATTTTGGTAGAATTGCAGCTCAAACGGCTAAACAAGTTATTATTCAAAAATTAAGAGAAGCAGAAAGAGAAATAGTATTTACAGAATTCAATGAAAGAAAAGGTGAAATAGTTTCAGGGCTTGTTCAAAAAGCTGATTCTAACATTATAGTAATGGATTTAGGAAGATTAGAAGGAATAATGCCTGGAAAAGAACAAATACCTACTGAAAAGTATAAGGTAAATGATAAAGTAAGAGGATATGTTTTAGATGTTGTAAAAGGATTAAAAGGAACACCACAAGTAATTGTATCAAGAGCATGCTCAGATTTTGTTAGAAAATTATTTGAATTTGAAATACCAGAAATATATGAAGGACTTATTGAAATAAAGAGTGTATCACGTGATCCTGGATATAGAAGTAAAGTTGCAGTATATTCAAATAATGAAAATATAGATCCAGTTGGTTCTTGTGTAGGACAAAAAGGTGTTAGAATTCAAAATATAATAAATGAATTAAATGGAGAAAAAATAGATGTAATTGAGTGGAATAAAGACCCATCAATATATATTGCATCAGCACTTCTTCCAGCACAAGTTATGGCAGTAGATATAAAAGAAGAAGAAAAATTTGCACAAGTTATTGTTCCAGATGATCAACTATCACTTGCAATTGGAAAATCAGGTCAAAATGCTAGACTTGCAGCAAGACTTACAAATTGGAAAATTGATATAAAGAGTGAATCTCAATTTAGAGAAATGATAGCAAATATGAACGAAGAGGAATAAATTATAGCCTATAACTAATATTATAGTGGAGGTAAAGGAAATATGAAGAAAATGCCACAAAGAACATGCATGGGATGTAATACAAAAAAAGACAAAAAAGATTTTATTAGAATTGTAAAAAATAAAAATGGTGAAATAAGTATTGATAAAACTGGAAAAATGGAAGGCAGAGGAGCATATTTGTGTGATGATATTAAATGCCTTGAAACTGCTATAAAAAATAAAAGAATAGATAGGGTGTTTGAAACAAAAATAGATAATGATATTTATGAGAAATTAAGAGGTGTAATGATTGACGGAGAGTAAAGTTTTAGGGTTACTTGGATTATGTACAAAAGCAGGAAAAGTATGTTTTGGAAGAGATGCATGTATTGATTTAATACAAAAAAATAAAATTAGACTTGTAATTGTAGCGGATGATGCATCAGATAGGACTAAAAAAGATATAAAGTTTATTTGTGATAATAACAATACTAAAATTTGTTTTTATGGAACAATTGAAGTTTTAAGTAAAGCAATTGGAAAAAGTAATAAAGCGATAATTGGTATTAAAGAAGAAAATTTTGCAAAGCAAATAGAGAAAATAATTAATGGGGGTGAAGTTATTGGGTAAGATTAAAATATATGAATTAGCAAAAAAATTAGGCTTAACCAGTAAAGAAATTATAGAGAAAGCAACAAAACTAGGAATTGATGTTAAAAATCATATGAGTTCAGTTGAAGATGATAATGTGTCAAAAATAGAAGAAAGCTTTAAAGGTGGATCTAAAAAAGAAGTAGAAAGCAAAGCTAGCGATAAAACTGCCAAAGAAAGAACTAAGAAAAGTGATAATATAGAAGCTAAAGATATAAAAAAGAAAAATGAGAAACCTAATTCACCAGTTATTATAAGGCGAGAAGTTATAATATCTGACGAGGAAGAAGCAAGACTAAAAGAGGAAGAAGAGAAAAAAAGAAGAGAAGAACATAAAAAACAAGTTGGTTTTGTAGAGAGAAATACAAACAAAGACTATAACATAGTTTATAGAAATAAACCAACGAAACCATTAACAGTAAGTGAATTATTCGGATTAAAAAAAGAAACAAAAGAAGAACCTAAAGAAGAGGTTAAAGAAGAACCAAAAGTAGAAACTAATGAAATAATGAAAGTTGATGTAGAGCCTAAGGTAGAAGATATTAAAGAAGAGCCAAAAGAGGTAAAAAAAGAAGAACTTAAAGAGGATGTAGCTCGCGAACCAAAAATTCAAGCTATTACAAAAAATGAAGAAACTGTAGCAAAAGATGTAAAAAATCAATATGGACCAAGACCAAATAATCGTCCAAACAATGATAATAGAAATAATAACGGATATAATAATCAAGGAAGAAATTTTGGAAATAACGGATACAATCAAAACAGAAACAACAATAATGGTTTTAGAAATAACAACCAAAATGGCGGTTATAATAATCAAAACGGTGGTTATAATAACCAAGGTAGAAACTTTGGAAATAACCAAGGCAGAAATGGATTTAATAGAAATGGAGACAGAAACTTTGGGCAAAATAACCAAGGTGGATTTAACAGAAATGGAAATAATAACCAAAATAGAAATAATTTTAGAAATAATGATGGATATTCAAAACGCCCTCTTGATGAAAAAGGTATAGAAAAGAACATTAAAAACATTATGACAGAAGTTGTAGAAAAAGAGACAGTAAGAGAATATAACAAAAACATAGATAAACAAAAACAAAACAGATTAGAAGAAAATAAAGGTAAAAAAGCTGGAAGACAAAGAAGACAAGATAATGGATTTGATGAAGATAAATTAAAAAGCTTAAAACAAAGAGATAATTTATCTAATATGTTTGATGATACAGAAGGTGGAATGTTAGATTATTATGATTTAACAACACAAAGAGGAAAGAAAAACAAGAAAAGATTAAATAAATCTGATGAACCAAGAGTAAAACAAAAAATATTTGAACTTACAGAAATTACAATAGAAGACCCAATAACAGTTAAAGACTTAGCTGCAGAAATGAAAAAACAGGCATCAGATGTTATTAAGAAATTATTAGGATATGGTGTTCTTGCAACTATTAATAATGAAATAGACTTTGATACAGCATTCTTAATTGCAGGAGAATTTGGAATAACTGCTAAAAAGAAAGAAACTGTAACAGAAGAAGATATTTTATTTGATGATACAGAAGATACTGAAAGCGAATTACAACCAAGACCACCAGTTGTAGTTGTTATGGGACACGTTGACCATGGTAAAACTTCACTTCTTGATGCAGTTAGACAAACAAATGTAATAGAAGGAGAAGCAGGAGGAATTACGCAACATATAGGTGCTTATAAAGTAAAAATTAATGATAGAGAAATCACTTTCTTAGATACTCCAGGACACGAGGCATTTACAAGTATGAGAGCCAGAGGTGCACAAGTTACAGATATTGCAATACTTGTTGTTGCAGCAAATGATGGTGTTATGCCTCAAACAGTAGAAGCAATAAACCATGCAAAAGCAGCTGGAATTCCAATTATCGTAGCATTAAATAAAATTGATGTTGAAGGAGCAAATCCAGAAAAAGTAAAACAAGAACTTATGAAATATGAACTAGTACCAGAAGAATGGGGAGGAGATACAATATTTGTAGAAATTTCAGCTAAGAAGAAAACAAATATTGATACTCTACTTGAAATGGTATTATTAGTTGCAGATATGAAAGAACTAAAAGCAAATCCAAACAAACAATCAAAAGGTACAGTTATAGAAGCAAGATTAGATAAAGCAAGAGGACCTGTTGTTTCAATGCTTGTACAACGTGGTACTCTAGATGTTGGAGATACAATCGTTGTTGGTTCTACAATAGGTAGAATTAGAGCAATGACAGATGATAAAGGAAGAAAAGTTAAAAAAGCAGGACCTTCAACACCAGTTGAAATAACTGGTTTAACAGAAGTTCCAGAAGCAGGAGATACTTTCTATGAAGTAAAAGATGAAAAAACTGCAAAACACTTGATAGAAAGAAGAAAACGTACTCAAAGAGAAAAATCAATAAATGCAACTTCAAGAGTAACATTAAATGATTTATTTGATCAAATAGAAAAAGGACATTTAAAACAATTAAACTTAATAGTAAAAGCAGATGTTCAAGGTTCAGTAGAAGCTGTAACACAAAGCTTAGAGAAAATATCAAACGAAGAAGTACAAGTAAAAGTAATACATTCAAATGTTGGTGGAGTTACAGAATCAGATGTTACACTTGCAAAAGTATCTAATGCAATTATAATAGCATTTAATGTAAGACCAGATCCAATTGCTAAAGATGTTGCTAAAAAAGAAGAAGTTGAAATTAAACAATACTCAGTTATATACCAAGCAATTGAAGATGTTGAAGCCGCAATGAAAGGAATGTTAGATCCAGTCTATGTTGAAAAAGTAATAGGAACCGCAGAGATTAGACAAACATTTAAAGTAAGCAGTGTTGGAACAATTGCTGGATGCTATGTAATAGATGGAAAAGTGGCAAGAAATGCAGGAATAAGAGTAATTAGAGACAATGTTGTTATACATGATGGAAAACTAATTTCACTTAAGAGATTTAAAGATGATGCAAAAGAAGTTACAAAAGGTTTCGAATGTGGTCTTCAAATTGAAAATTATAACGATATTACTGAAGGAGATACATTAGAAGTTTATATTATGGAAGAAGTAAAGAAATAAAAGATAAGGAGGCAAATATGCCAAAAAATAACACAAGATTTGAAAGGATTAATGAGGAATTAAAAAAAGAAATTAGTCATATAATTAGCTATGAACTTAATAATCCTAATGTAACAGGTTTAATAAGTGTTACAAAAGCAAAAATCACACCAGATTTAAAATATGCTAAAGTATATGTTAGTATTTTAAATTCTAAAAACATAAAAGAAACATTAGCAGGATTAAAAAAATCATCTGGATATATAAGAACAGAAATTGCGAAAAGAATAAATTTAAGAATTACGCCAGAACTTATATTTGAACTTGACGATTCAATTGAATATGGTGCAAAAATAGATTCTATATTAAGAGATATAATGAAGGATGTAAAACCAGAAGAAAAAGAGCAAGATGAAGAATAAACTAAAGTATACAAGTAGATAATGTAGGGGCGGGCCTAAGAGTCCGCTCATTACAGCAAGAAAGGAAAGTTTTATATATGACATTAGATAATATAAAAGAAGAAATAGAGAGTGCAGGTAAAATTGTAATATTAACACATGAATCACCTGATGGGGATGCAATTGGATCATCACTTGCAATGTATAATGCTTTAAAACAATTAAATAAGCAAGTAGACCTTATAATACCAGAATATCCTGAAACATTTAGCTTTTTAACAGGTGCAGACGAAATAAAAAAAGAAGGCGAAGAATATTATGATTTAGCAATAGCACTTGATGCCGCTGACATAAAAAGATTAAATGGTTTTGCAAAATATTTTGAAAATGCAAAAGTAACAATTAATATAGATCATCACGGAAGTAATAAAATGTTTGCAGATTATAATTTTGTAAATCCAGATGCACCAGCTTGTTGCCAAATATTAATATTAGTTTTAGAATTTTTAGGAGTAAATATCACAAAAGAGATAGGAACTTGCTTACTTACTGGTATTATTACAGATACTGGTGGATTTAAATATGCTGGAACGTCAAAAGAAACATTTGAATTTACTTCATGGCTATTAAGTATAGGGGTAAATGTAGCAGAGGTGTATAGAAAAGTTTTAGAAGTAAGAACAAAAGGAAACTTTGCACTTATGAGACTTGCTATTGATAGATTAGAATTATTAGAACAGGGAAAAATAGCTTTTACATACATAACAAAAGAAGATGAAGAAAAAGTTCAGGCTAAAAACGGTGACCATGATGGGCTAGTTGATATAGGAAGAACAATAGAAGGAGTAGAGGTTTCTATATTACTAAGAGAAGCGGACGGTTTCTTTAAAGGCTCACTTCGTTCAAACGAATATGTTAATGTATCAGATGTATGTATGATGTTTGGTGGAGGAGGACATATGAGAGCAGCTGGCTGTTCAATTCACCTACCACTTTTAGAAGCTAAAGAAAAATTAATAAATGAGGTTAAGAATTATTTGAAATAGAAAAGATAAAAATATGGATGGAATTATAGTAATAAATAAAGAAAAAGATTACACATCACATGATGTTGTAGCAATAGTAAAAAAAACATTAAATGAAAAAGTAGGGCATACTGGAACGCTGGATCCAAATGCTACAGGAGTATTACCATTACTTGTTGGAAAAGGTACTAAATTATCTAAATATCTAATAGAACACGATAAAACATATAAAGCGACTTTAAAATTAGGTATTAGTACTGATACAGGGGATATAACAGGTGAAGTTCTTGAGAGAGAAGAAGTAGAGGAAAACAAAATCACAGAAGATTTGATAAAGACAGCTTTACAATCTTTTAAGCGGTGAACAAGAGCAGTATCCACCAATGTATTCTGCAATTAAAGTAAATGGAAAGAAACTATATGAATATGCACGAATGGGAAAAGAGGTAGAAGTTAAACCTAGAATAATAAATATATATAATATATATTTAGAAGAATTCGATAGAAAAAATAATGAAATTACTTTTATAGTAGAATGTTCAAAAGGTACATACATACGAACCCTATGTGAAGATATTGCAAAAAAATTAAATACAATTGGTTGTATGAAAGAATTAGAAAGGCTACAAGTAGGTAGGTTTAATATAGAAAATTCTATAAAAATTGGAGAACTAAAAGAGTACAAAGATAATCAAGAATTTATACAAGAACACTTTATAGAATTTGAAGAAGTATTAAAAGATAAACCAAGTTATATATTAACAGATAAAGAAACTATACAATTCTTAAATGGAATAAAACTAAAAAAGAATATACAAGATGGAATATGTAGAGTATACAGTATAGATAATGAATTTATAGGAACAGCAGAGGTAGAAGATGGATTTTTAAAAAGAGATATAGTAATGTTATGAAAATTTTTAATAGCATTGCTATTTTTTTATAAATTTGACTAAATTATGTAAATGAGATATAATGAATACATACTGTTCATATATAAAAATAATACAAAATAGGAGGAGAAAAATATGAACAAAAACAGAAAACGGAACACGTCAATTGTAAGTTTGGTGCTGTCATTATTAATTAGTACCATTCTTATCGGGAGCAATCTTCAGGCTCAGGCAGCTGGAAATGGAGCGGTATGTAACTGCTCATGTGAATGTTGCACAGAAAAAGGCAACAACACCAGCGAGGAAACGACAACTGAAGAACAGGTAACGACTACAAATGACTATGTGGATTCATTTTACGCAGGAATTGACTATGAACTTGAAATGGTCGAACGTAATGGTTTATGTGGTTACATAGACAAAACAGGGAAAGAAGTGATTCCTTGTCAATATGAAGATGCTGGGTTTTTTTGCGAAGGACTGGCAAGAGTTAAGCGCGAAGGAGTATGGAGCTACATCGATAAAACAGGAAAAGAAGTGATTTCCTGTGAGGATTATGAATATGCTTATCGTTTTTGTGAAGGACTAGCAGCAGTTAGGCGCGATGGACTATGGGGCTACATCGATAAGACAGGGAAAGAAGTGATTCCTTGTCAGTATGAGGAAGCTACTAGAACTTTTAGCGAAGGACTAGCAAACGTTAAGCGTGATGGACTATGGAGTTACATCGATAAAACAGGAGAAGAAGTGATTTCCTGTGAGGATTATGAATATGTTCATCGTTTTATCGAAGGACTGGCAAAGGTTAACCATGATGACCTGTATGGCTACATCAATAAAACAGGGAAAGAAGTGATTCCTTGTCAGTATGAATATGCTAATGACTTTTGCGAAGGACTGGCAATAGTGAGAACTGAGCATTTGTATGGCTACATCGATAAAACAGGGGAAGAAGTGATTCCTTGTCAGTATGAATATGCTGAGCCCTTTTACGAAGGAGTGGCATATGTTCGGTGTGATGGACTATGGATGCTCATCGACACTACTGGAAAAATAGTGATGTCAGAGGATTAAATGTGATTAAGCAATATTTACTAGCAAGATAATTTGTAAAGCTAAGAAGAAACGTTTTCTAGAGATTCAAAACTAAACAAATCTTAATTAAGAAATTCTATTTTGTAACAAGGGGGAATGGATATACCATTCCCCCAATTCTATTTTTATAGATAAAGTTTAATATAATATTTTTATGCAAATATATAGTTTTATTAGAAAAATACTTGTCAAAAACTGATTAAAGTGATAAAATAAAGGACATAATAATTAAAGACCATAAAAAGGACAAGACAATAATGTAAAAGCTAAAGAGAGCTAGAGGCTGGTGTGATTCTAGTAGCATAATAAGTTATAAGTTATCACCTTTTTGTTATTTGCTTGAAAATTATAGTAGAACAAATCGTGTAGCTTACGTTATAAAGCAATTAAGAGAGAAATAGCTAGTGTTATTTCTAAATTAGGTGGTACCGCGGAATATAATATCCATTTCGTCCTATAACATAGGATGGAATGGATTTTTTGATTAAATTAAGGAGGAAAAATATATGTGTGAAGAAAAGAAAGATTATGGAAAAACATTAAACTTACCAAAAACAGACTTTCCAATGAGAGCAAGTCTACCAGAAAATGAACCAAAAATATTAGAAGATGTTTTTGAAAATGGTTTGTATGAAAAGTGCCTTAAGAAAAATGAAGGGAAAGAGCCATTCGTTTTACATGATGGACCTCCATATGCAAACGGAGAAATACATCTAGGTCATGCTTTAAATAAAATATTAAAAGATACAATAGTAAGATATAAAAACTTACAAGGATACTATACACCATTTGTACCAGGATTTGATACACATGGTATGCCAACAGAAAAAAAGGCAATAGAAAAATTAGGATTAAACAGAGATGAAATACCAGTAAACACATTTAGAGATACTTGTAAGCAATTTACTGAAGATTATAAAGATAAACAAATAGTAGGATTTAAGCGTTTAGGAGTATTAGCTGATTGGGAAAATCCATATATAACATACGAGCCACGAATGGAAGCTCGCCAAATAGGTGTATTTGCAGATATGTATAAAAAAGGATATATATATAAAGGGTTAAAACCAGTATACTGGTGTACAGACTGTGAAACAGCTCTTGCAGAAGCTGAAATTGAATATAAAGATGTAAATTCAAATACAGCATATGTAAAATTCCCTGTAGTAGATGCTAAAGGACTATTTGATGAAAAAGATACATCAATAGTAATTTGGACAACAACACCTTGGACACTACCAGGAAATATGGGAATAACAATAGGTCCAGATTTTAAATATTCAGTAGTAGATATAGGAAAAGAAAAAGTAATAATAGCAACTGAGCTTGTTAAAACTGTTATGGAAAAAGCAGGTATAGAAGAATTTAAAACAGTAGCTGAATTTGAAGGAACTGAACTTGAAGGAGTACTATGTAAGCATCCATTCTTAGATAGAACTTCAAGAGTAGTACTTGGAAGTGATGATACAATTTTAGTAGAATTATGTACTGGTACAGGTGCAGTACATACAGCTCCTGGATATGGTAAAGAGGATTATTATTGTGGAATAAAAAATGGATTAGATATAGTTGTAACAGTAAATTCAAAAGGTCACCAAACAGAAGAAGCAGGACAGTTTTCCGGAATGTATTATGCAAAATCAGATAAAGAAATAATAAAATGGCTAGATGAAAATGGATATCTTCTTGCATCAGAAGTTGTTAATCACTCATATCCACATTGTTGGAGATGTAAGCATCCAGTAATATATAGAGCAACAAACCAATGGTTTGCATCTGTTGATGGATTTAGAAAAGAAACTCTAGAAGCAATAAAAGGTGTTAAATGGTATCCAGTTTGGGGAGAAGAAAGAATAACTAAAATGGTTGAAGACAGAAACGATTGGTGTATATCTCGTCAAAGAACATGGGGGGTACCAATACCAATATTCTACTGTAAAGATTGTGAAAAAGAATATGTAACTCCTGAAAGCTTAGAAAAAGTTCAAAATATATTTAAAGAACAAGGTTCAAATGCGTGGTTTGGATTATCAGAAAAAGAATTAATGCCGATAGGTGCAAAATGCCCTCATTGTGGTAGCACAGAATTTAAAAAGGAAACAGACATAATGGATGTATGGTTCGATTCTGGTTCTACTCATGAATCTGTACTTGCGGAGCGTGGACTTCCAGAAGCTAACCTTTACCTAGAAGGAAGTGACCAATACAGAGGATGGTTCCAATCATCAATATTAACTTCTATTGCAACAAAAGGGAAAGCACCTTATAAAGAAGTTATAACACATGGATATACAATTGATGAGCAAGGAAGAAAAATGTCTAAGAGTCTTGGAAATGGTATAGATCCAAAAGATGTTATAAACGAATCTGGAGCAGATGTATTAAGGTTATGGGTATTATCATCAGATTATAAGTCAGATATAAGCGGTTCAAAAAATATAATAAAACAAGTAACAGAAGTTTATAGAAAAATACGTAATACTGCAAGATATATTTTAGGAAATATAAGTGATTTTGATGTAAATAAACCAGTTGCATATGAAGATTTACAAGAAATTGATAAATGGGCACTTACAAGACTTAATAAACTTATTAAAGATTGTACTGAATCTTATGATGTATATGATTTCCACAATGCGTATCATGCGTTAAATCAATTTTGCGTTGTAGATATGAGTGCTTTCTATCTAGATATAATAAAAGATAGATTATACACTAAAAAAACTGATTCTATCGAAAGAAGAGCAGCACAAACTGTAATGTATGAAATATTATCAAGTCTAGTTAGAATACTTGCACCAATGACATGTTATACAGCAGAAGAAATATGGAAATTTATGCCACACAAGACTAATGAAAATGCTGAAAGTGTAATGCTTGCATATTATCCTAAGGTAAATCCTAAATATGAGAATAAAGAACTTGAAGAAAAGTGGGCAAAATATATTAAAATAAAAGATGAAGTAGCTAAAAAACTTGAAATTGCAAGAGCAAATAAAGAAATAGGATTATCACTTGCAGCAAAAGTAATTCTTTTCGCAGATGGAAAAGACTATGAATTTATTCAAGGAAAAGAAGAACTTTTAAAAGAAATATTTATAGTTTCAGATGTCGAAATTAGAGAAGGAAAAGAAGAAGCGGATAAAGACTCTATAGTGGGAGTAAAAGTAGAACAAGCACCAGGAGAAAAATGCGAAAGATGTTGGATGTACTCTGAAACAGTTGGAGAGGATAAAGAAAATCCTACAATCTGCCATAGATGCAGTGAAAATTTAAAATAATATACCATATAAAGACCATAGGAATATGTGATGTTCCTATGGTCTTTTACTTTTAGCTTCTACCATTTTAGTATTTTTTTGAAAAATTTCCATATAATATTAAGAAAGGACTTGACAAAATAAAATATAGTGATAAAATGTTAGACGAGGTTAACAAAAAGGAAAGAGGTAAATAAATGGAAAAATTAAGATATTTTGACCATGCAGCAACTACTGCTACAAAAGAAGAAGTTGTAAAAGAGATGCTTCCATATTTTACATTAAATTTTGGAAATGCGTCATCTATTTATAGTATAGGTAGAAAATCAAAAAAAGTAGTAGAAGATGCAAGAGATAAAGTAGCACATGCAATAGGAGCAGGTCCTAAAGAAATATATTTTACATCTTGTGGAAGTGAAAGTGATAATTTAGCTATAAAAGGTGTAGCATATGCAAATAGAGAAAGAGGAAATCATATTATAACTACAAAAATAGAACATCCAGCAGTATTGCACACATGCCAAAGTTTAGAAAAACAAGGATTCAATGTGACATATTTAAATGTAGACAGTGAAGGTTTAATAAGCCTAAAAGAATTAGAAGAAGCTATTACAGATAAAACAATATTAATTTCAGTTATGTTTGCAAATAATGAAATTGGAACATTACAGCCTATTAAAGAGATAGGAGAAATTGCAAAAAAACACAATATATATTTTCATACAGATGCAGTTCAAGCAATTGGGAATGTTAGAATAGATGTAAATGAATTAAATATAGATTTACTTTCAATGTCAGCACATAAATTCTATGGTCCAAAAGGAATGGGAGCATTATATGTAAGAACAGGAGTTAAGTTTGATAAAATACAAGATGGAGGACATCAAGAGAGAAATAAACGCGCTGGAACAGAAAATCTTGCAGGAATTGTAGGAATGGGAAAAGCAATAGAACTTGCATATGAAAATTTTGAAGAATATAATAAAAAACTTACAGAGTTAAGAGATTATTATATATCACAAGTAGAAGAAAAAATACCATATGTAAGACTAAACGGACATAGAACAAAAAGACTTCCAGGAAATGCTAATATTTCATTTAGATTTATAGAAGGAGAATCTTTACTTTTAAACTTAGATATGAAAGGAATATGTGCATCAAGTGGTTCTGCTTGTACATCAGGTTCATTAGATCCATCGCATGTTTTACTTGCAATAGGATTACCACATGAAATAGCACATGGTTCACTCAGAATAACTATAGGAGAAGAAAACACAAAAGAAGATATAGATTTCTTAGTAAATACATTGGTTGAAGTGGTAGAAAGATTAAGAAATATGTCACCATTATATGAAGATTTTGTGAAAGGTAATAAATAGGTATAAGATAAGATTTATATTTTAGAAGATTGAAGAATATATGGGCGTGCAGTGCACGTCCTGAGCTAAGTTAGATAAAGGAAACTTATTAATAAAAAGAAAAGAGGAAGTAATATGTATTCAGAAAAAGTAGTAGATCACTTTACGAATCCAAGAAATGTTGGAGAAATAGAAAATGCAAATGGAGTAGGACAAGTTGGTAACCCTGTTTGTGGAGATATAATGAAAATATATTTAAAAATAGAAAATAATATAATAGTAGATGTGAAATTTAAAACTTTTGGTTGCGGAGCAGCAATTGCAACAAGCAGTATGGCAACAGAATTAATAAAAGGAAAATCAGTTGATGACGCACTAGAACTTTCAAATAAAGCAGTAGTAGAAGCACTAGATGGGCTTCCACCTGTAAAATTACATTGTTCAGTACTTGCAGAAGAAGCAGTAAAATCAGCAATACTAGATTATTATAAGAAAATAGGAAAAGATACCAGTGAATTAGAAAAGAAATGTAATGTGGGATGTACAAGCTGTGCACATAGTCATAATATGGAAGAAGTGGGTTAAATCTGATTAGAATATTAAGAAGAATTATAAAAGCTCGCTAGTGCTAGCGAGCTCTTGCCATATGATGTTCAATTAATTTTTCAACAATTTGTATAGCATTAGATGCAGCACCTTTTCTTATATTATCTGCAACAACCCATAAATTAATTCCGCTTTCAACACTATAATCTCTACGAATTCTTCCAACATATACTTCATCATACCCATTTGCATTTGTTGCAAGAGGATATACATTATTATTAACATCATCTTGAACAATAATACCAGGTGCATTTTTTAATGTATTAACTAATTCTTCCAAATCGAAATCATTTTCAAATTCTATGTTAATGCTCTCACTATGAGAGTTTACAACTGGAACTCTTACAGTAGTTGCGGTTATTTTTAAATCTGGTTTCTTTAAGATTTTTCTTGTTTCATTTATCATTTTTTCTTCTTCTTTTGTATAACCATTATCTAGAAAAACATCAATATGTGGTAAGCAGTTATTTAATATTGGATGTGGGAATTTTTTATTTGGTAATCCTTTCATACCATTTTCTAAATCATCTACACCCTTTTGACCAGCACCAGAAACAGCTTGATAAGTAGAATAAACAATTCGTTTAATTTTATATTTGTCATCTAGTGGTTTTAAAGCAACGACAGCTTGAATTGTTGAACAATTTGGATTTGCTATAATCCCTTGATTAGTTTTTATTTCTTCAGGATTTACCTCAGGTACAACCAAAGGAACATTTTCATCCATTCTAAAAGCACTACTATTATCAACAACTACGCAACCTTTTTTTGCAGCAATAGGAGAAAATTTCTTTGAAGTTTCTCCGCCTGCAGAGAATATTGCGAAGTCAAAACCTTCATCAAAAGAATCTTCTTTTAATTCACGTACAGTATAATCTTTTCCCATAAATTTAATTAAAGAACCAGCTGATCTAGAAGAGGCAAAAAATATATATTCTGAAATAGGTAATTTTTTTTCTTCAAGAACTTTTAGAGCAGTTCTTCCAACTAGACCTGTAGCACCAACAAGTGCAAGTTTATATTTTTTATTTTCCATAAGAGTCACCTCTTGAATGATTATATAAAAGAAAATATAGTTATATTTTCCATATGTACATTATATGATAAATTTAAATTAATTGGAACAAATTTAGGAAAAATAGTTAAAGATATGTTTAAGTTCATTGCTTTTTTATATATCTTTATGATATATATATAGTATATAAAGTTAAAAGGAGTGATATTTTTGAAAATTACCGATATTACAGAACTTGAAAAAATTGCGAATAACATTAGAATTGGAATTGTTGAAGAAGTGTATGCTGGAAAGTCTGGTCATCCAGGAGGATCTTTATCTTGTGCTGATATTTTAACAGTACTATATTTTAATCAAATGAACATTAATCCAAGTGAACCTAGTTCACCTGCAAGAGATAGGTTTGTTTTATCTAAGGGACATGCTTCACCAGCACTTTATAGTACACTTGCTGAACGAGGATATTTTGATAAAAAAGAATTATTAACTTTTAGAGGAATTGATAGCATTTTACAAGGACATCCTGATATGAAACATATACCAGGGGTTGATATGTCTACAGGTTCTCTTGGTCAAGGACTATCTTCAGCAAATGGTATGGCTATATCTTCTAAATTAAATGGAGATGGATTTAGAGTATATTGTTTACTTGGAGATGGAGAAATTGAAGAGGGTCAAATTTGGGAAGCAGCCATGAGTGCAGCCCATTATAAACTTGATAATTTATGTGTAATAGTAGATAACAATAATCTTCAAATTGATGGAGAGATTACAGAAGTTATGAGTTCATATCCTATAAATTTAAAATTCGAAAGCTTTGGATTTAATGTAATAAATGTAGATGGACACAATATAGAAGAATTAATAGAGGCTTTTGATAAAGCAAAAACTGTAAAAGGAAAACCAACTGCAATAATTGCAAAAACTGTAAAAGGTAAAGGAGTATCTTTTATGGAAAATCAAGTAGGATGGCATGGAAAAGCTCCAAATGAAGAACAATACAATCAAGCAATTAAAGAATTAGGAGGTAAATAATATGAATATATCTAATAAAATAGCTACACGTGAAAGTTATGGAAAAAAGTTAGTGGAACTTGGAAAAGAAAATAAAGATATTGTTGTATTAGATGCAGATTTAGCAACTGCAACAAAAACAGAATTGTTTAAAAAAGAATTTCCAAATAGATTTTTTGATATGGGTATAGCAGAACAAGATATGATGTCTACAGCAGCAGGAATGGCAACTTGTGGAAAGATTCCATATGCAAGTACATTTGCGGTATTTGCAGCAGGACGTAGTTATGACCAAATACGTAATAGTATTTGCTATCCAAAACTAAATGTAAAGATTTGTGCAACACATGCAGGAATAGCTGTTGGAGAAGATGGTGCAACACATCAAATGCTTGAAGATATAAGTTTAATGAGAACATTACCTAATATGACAGTTATGAGTGTATCAGATGATATACAAACAAAATGGGCAGTAGAAGAAATCTCTAAAATAAATGGGCCTGTATATTTAAGACTAGGTAGACTTGCATCACCTATCATTTATGATGAAGACCAAAAGTTTGAATTAGGAAAGGGCATACAAATTGGTGATGGAACGGATGCAACTATAATAGCAACAGGATTAATGGTTTCAGAAGCAATTAAAGCTATGGAGGAATTAAAAGAAAAGGGAATAAATATAAGAGTTGTAGATATTCATACAATAAAGCCTATTGATAAAGAATTAATTGTAAAATGTGCAAAAGAAACAAAACGAATAATTACAATAGAAGACCATAGTATAATAGGTGGACTTGGAAGTGCAGTGTGTGAAGTACTTGCAGAAGAATATCCTACTAAAGTAACAAGATTAGGTATAAAAGATACATTTGGTAAATCAGGTAAAGCAGAAAAACTACTCGAATATTTTGAATTAAGCAAAGATGGAATTGTAAAAGAAATTGTGTAATAAAAAAGTAACAAAAACTTAATAAATTATTAAAAAATATCAGGAAAGCAAGAATAATGCTAAATCTTGATGTTTTTTTTCATAATTTAGTATTGCAATAAATTTGTTTTATTGTTATGATAAAAGTGTATACATTTAAAACAAACCTTTACAAGGAGAAGAATATGATAGAATTTAGAAACGTTAATAAGGTATATGGCACAGGAACAGAGGCTGTTCACAATGCTAATTTTATGATTGAAAAAGGTGAGTTTGCCTTTTTAGTAGGTTCATCAGGCTCACGGAAAATCTACCTTAATTAAACTTATATTAAAAGAAGAAGAACCTAGTTCAGGAAATATTATAATAAATGGAAAAGATACAACATTTTTAAAACAAAGTAGAGTTCCATACTTACGTAGAAGTATGGGAATAGTATTTCAAGATTTTAGGCTTTTACCAGATAAAACAGTATATGAAAATGTAGCATTTGCAATGTATATAGTAAAAGCTACACCAAGACATATAAGAAGACAAGTACCTATGGTACTTTCACTTGTTGGATTAAGTGGAAAAGCAAAAATGTATCCAAACGAACTATCAGGAGGAGAACAACAAAGGGTAGCATTAGCACGTGCACTTGTAAATAATCCATCAATGCTTATAGCAGACGAACCAACAGGAAACTTAGACCCAGACACAGCTTGGGATATTATGATGTTACTAAATGAAATCAATATGAGAGGAACAACAGTAATTGTTGCAACACATGCGAAAGACATAGTAGACAGAATGAAGAAAAGAGTTATACAAATAGAAAAAGGAAACATAGTAAGAGACGATAAAAAAGGTGGTTATGATAGTGAGATATAATGTTATTAGTTATTTAATAGGAGAAGGTTTTAGAAACATATTTAAAAACAAGAAATCCACAGTTTCTGCTCTTACTACTATGTGCTTATGTATGTTAATATTTGGCTTGTTTTTTATAGTAGGTGAAAACATAAATCACATAATGAATACAATAGAAGATGCACAAGGAATGACAGTATTTTTTAAGTCTAGTGTAGAAGAGGAAAAAATAACAGAATATGGTGTAAAAATAAGAGAATTACAAGGAATTAACAAAGCACAATATGTATCTAAAGAAGAAAATTTGAATAATCTTAAAGAAGGTTTAAAAAGTGACCCTGGGGTGTATGAAGGACTAGAATTTGAACAGCTGGGAGCCTCATATAAAGTTACATTAAATGATTTATCTAGAAACCAAGCAGTTCAAAATGAAATAACAGAAATGGTTGGAGATGATTTAGATGAAATAAGAAGTAGCAATGAAGAAATAGCAATTCTTATGTCTATAGCAAAAGGGGTTAGAATCTTTACACTTGCATTACTAATTGTTTTAGTTATTATTTCTTTAGTTATTATAGGAAATACAATAAAATTAACTGTACACGCAAGAAGAAAAGAAATTTCTATTATGAAATATGTTGGTGCTACAAATAGTTTTATTAGATGGCCATTTATTGTAGAAGGAGCGCTTATAGGAATTGCAGCAGCACTTATTACAATTTTAATTGTAGGATTAGCTTATAATGCACTAATACCAAACTTAGCGGAAACGATGGTTGTAAAGAAGTTAGAAATTACATTTGTTACATTTAATGAAATGTTTAATATGATTATTATTGTATATTTATTACTAGGAATTGGTATAGGTACAACAGGAAGTATAATGTCTATGAGAAAATATTTAGATGTATAAAGGAGTTTTTGTTATGAAGAAAAAAATATTAATAGGCTTTCTTTTAATATCGTTATGTTTTAATGTAACAATGTATTCTTTTGCTACTAGTATAAAAGACTTAGAACAACAAAAGACTGATGCAGAGAATCAAAAAAATGCACTTGAAGATGAAAAAAATAAAATTAAACAAGAAAAAAGTGAAACATTAAAAAGCATAGAACAATTAGAAAGTCAAATTTTAGATAGTGAAGATAAACTTGAAAAACTAAATGCTCAAATAAAGGAACTTGAAAGCTCAATTGCTGCAAAAGAAAAAGAAATTGAAGAAGCAGAAGCAAAACAAGCAAAACAAGAAGAAACATTAGAAAAGAGATTGATTGCACAATATAAAACGGGTAAAGTATCATATTGGAGTATTTTGCTAAACCCAAGTAGCTTTTTAGATTTCTTTTCAAACTTACATAACATAGAAAAAATAGCAAAAATTGATGCTGAATTAATAGAAAATATAAAAATTGAAAAAGAAAACTTAGAAAAAGCAAAAGAAGAATTAGCTAACCAAAAAAGCGAAGTTAAAACTGCAAAAGCAGAAGCTGAAAAAGAAAATACTGTATTAAAAAATGCAAAAACAGTAAAAAATAGCCAAATAGCAAAGTTATCAGAAGAAGAGAAACAACTTCAATCAAAAATAGATGAATTTAATGCAGCAATTAAAAAAGCAGATGCAGAAATTGCTAAACAACTTGCAGCTTCTAGTGGGTATCAAGGAAGCTTTTCTGGAACATTAAGTTGGCCTATATCAACATCATCAGCAAATTGGAATATTATAACATCTGGATATGGTATGAGGGATCAACCAACAGCAGGAGCATCAACAAACCATAAAGCTTTAGATATTGGAATAAGATATCAACCAATATATGCTCCAGCAGATGGATATGTTGTAACAGCACAGAGTGTTTCTGGGTATGGAAACTTCATTATGATTAAACATTCAAATAGTTTATATACATGTTATGGACATTTATCTTCTTTTGAAGTTAAAGCAGGACAAGAAGTAAAAAGAGGACAACGAATAGCAATATCAGGAAATACAGGAGTTACAACAGGACCACATTTACATTTTGAAGTACGTACAAATGGTACGGCAAGTTCAAAAGTAAATCCACTTAACTATATTTCAAATGATGTATATTCAAGATTAATATTTAGAAATTAATATTTATATAAACAAAAAAGAAATTAGGACGGAAAAGATACGTCCTAATTTTACATCTATTAAAATGTAAGAGGAAACAAAAGACTTAAAAATAAAGTCTAATATTATTTTGTGAAAATTTTATAAAAATATACTATAAAATTATTTTTGTAGTATAATAATTAAAGATTGATTTATTGGAGGAAGAAAATGGAATATAATAAAAGACAGAATGTTTACAAAATTATAATGCTTGTTGTATTAGTGGCTGTAATTACTTTTATTTCAACATCAATATTTATGTATAATAATATTGGTGAAAAGGTTAAATATGTACCAGTGTCATATAAAGATAATGGGCTTTCTAACTCGCTTGCAAGTATTAGAAAAATTATTGATCAAAAATTTTTAGGCGAAATAGATGAAGATAAAATACTAACAGAAACAATAAAAGGATATGTAAATGGCTTGGATGATCCATATACAGAATATATGACAAAGGAAGAAATGCGGAGAATTCAGCTCAGATGTTATGGGGAATTACACAGGGATAGGAATTTATTTAACAAGAGATATTGAGAGAAATGTTATACTTATTATTTCTCCAATAAAAGATTCACCAGCATATAAAGCTGGAATCTTGCCAGGAGATATTATTACTAAAATAGATGGAGAAAGTTATACAGGAGAACAATTAACTGAGGCTTCAAATAAAATTAAAGGAGAAGCTCGGAACTACTGTAAAACTAGAAATTATAAGAAATAGTCAAGTTAAAGAAATAGAAGTTAAAAGAGAAAATATAAAAATTAATCATGTAGAGGCAAAAGTAATTAAAGATACTACAATTGGTTATATTGAGTTTAATTCATTTGATGAAGGCTGTGCTGAAGAGTTTAAGGCAAAACTAGAAGAATTAAAACAAAAAAATATAACATCGTTAATTATTGATATTAGAAACAATGGTGGCGGGCTTGTTAATGAAGCACTTGATATTGCTGATTTTATAGTGGATAAAGATTCTACATTATTAATTACAACAGATAAAAATGGAAAAGAAGAAATAAGTAAAGCTAAAAATGATATAATAATTAATGTACCAATAATTGTATTAACTAATAAGAGTACAGCAAGTGCATCTGAAATATTAGCAGGAGCATTAAGAGATAATGGAAAAGCTAAAATCGTTGGAGAAAAAACATATGGAAAAGGAGTTATTCAAGAGTTGCTTACCTTAACTGATGGAAGTGGACTTAAAATAACTACAAATGAATATTATACTCCTAATAGAAGTAAGATAAATAAAATAGGTATTACTCCAGATGTTGAAGTTAAATTAGATGAAGAAGTAAAAGACCAACTTGATATAGAAGAAGTAAAAGATAACCAATTACAAAAAGCTATTGAAATGTTAAATAAATAGAAAGACCAAAAATTACCAGGTAAAAAGACTTGATTTTTATCTGGTAATTGTGTTATTATAAATAAAGACTTACCAAGAAAAAAGAAAGAAAAAAGATGTGAAAAGCATAAAATAAGGAAACAATAAAAAATGGTTTAGTTAAGAGGTAAGTTCCCGTTTTGCGGGAAGTTGAAAATATAGGACTAACATCCCAAAATATTTTAAATTTGGGGTGTTTTTTATAAAATATTATGGTAAAATATAGTTATGAACAAATTAAAATTTATTTATTTGCATAGCAAACAAGCAAAAATGAAATAGTTGTTTAAGACTAATTTCCCGTTTGCTTTCAATAAAAGGTATGCAATTATAAATCTGTTTGTTTATTTAATTTTAGGTTTGTTTTATTTCTTTGGTAAGTTTTTAGAAAGATTTACTTGAGATGGAGAAATCTTATATAAGTTAAGATTTTTTAAGAAGTCTATATGAGTACTTAGGTCATATGGACTTTTTCCATCTAAAGAATCTCTAAAAGTATTATTAATATGATTCATTAATAAATTTACATCATCTTGAGTTAAATTATCGAAAGAAGAGCCTTTAGGTAAAACATATCTTATATATTCATGATTCTTTTCGATATTTCCTTTTTGCCATAACTTTCCTGGGTCACAATAAAATAAATTAGAAACAATTTCACCAGTTTCAAAATCAATTTCAATAGAAGTAGGATTAGAAAATTCACTACCATTATCAGTAAGAATAACCTCAAAATATTTAGAAAAGTTATCGATACCAATAGAGTGCTTAATAAATTCAAAACAATTAAAAACACATTCAGTATCTTTATTATTAAGCAAAAATATGAGCATTAAGTTTGACTTTACAAACAAAAGTGTCAATAATACTTTTCCGCCTTTAATGCCTTCAACAGTATCCATTTGAACAATATTAGAATTAGGATGCATAGTAATATACTTTTGATAATCTTCATAAGTTCTATTATTTCTACATAGTTTATCAACTTTAAGAATAGGAACAGAATTAGATTTTCTAGGTTTAAGCTTTACCTTTCTAGGTAAATCAATATTTCTAAAAGTAAAAACATTTTTATTAATATAAGAATAAAAAGTAGTTTTAGAAAAGGGTAAAATATCCTTCTTATAAGAATAAATATGATTAATAGGTTGATTTTGATTTAATAAAAGGGGAGAAATTTGTTTATCAATTAAAGCAATTTCATCTTCAGTAATGTTTATACCCGTTCTAGAATCTTTAAGAGATTGTAGATAAGATTTATGAGCTAAGTTACTATAGTAATAATATTTGATTGCTCTACAATTTTTCTTATGATTACAATGGTTACAAACATAAGGAGGTTTTAAAAGTTTAGGACAAATATTTTCCTTGTAGCAATATTTAGAAGAATCGCAATTTTGTTTTCCACAATGAAATTTATAAATACAGAAATTCTTAGGAATAGATCTAGAGTTATTTTTAGGAACTTTTCTAATACGATATCTCTTAATTTCTTTAGCAATAGTAGTTCTATCTTTATCGATAATTTTAGAAATTTTAGTAAAAGAAAAACCTTCATTAATATAAAGTTCAATATCGTATCTGTTTTCTTCAGTAAGATGTTTACCATTATTCATAATATACTCCAATCCAAACAAACAGATTTAAATATATTATATAACAATTTTATGTTTAATACTAACTTCCCATCCTATATAGTACTGGGAAGTTAAAATAAAATTTAAGGAACAATAAAAAAGAATAAATTTCCAGTAAAAAAAGTATTGACTTTATAAAATAAAA